>JAUIMK010000292.1 GCA_030432735.1 bacterium | reverse complement strand
TCGGCCGAGGAGGATCGGGGACACGACGACCTGCTGTCCGACCACGCGCCAGCGCACGCCCTCTTCCGAGGAACGCGAGAGCGCATCGAGCAGCCAGCCCGTCTGGTCCTCCCCGAGCAGCGTCCGGCTCGGATCCTCGGCCGCGGCGTCGTCTCCCCGTGCCGGCTGCGCGTCGCGCCACCGGCGCGTGTCGAGCATGACGAGGTCGAGGAGATCCCCGAAACGAAAGCGGCGGAAGAGCCCGGTCGGAAGCTCGCGAATCGGCATCCATTCGTAGTAGGCGCGAATCGCCGCGAGCATCCGCGCCCGCCAATCGCCCTCGGTCTCGGGATCGTGATTCTCCGCACCGGTCGCATGGCTGTTGTTCGCGCTCTCGTGGTCGTCCCAGACGGTGATCCAGGGGCGCCGCGCGTGGGCGGCCTGCAGGTCGGGATCGGCCTTGTAGCTCGCGTGTCGCCAGCGGTAGTCCGCCAGCGTGATCGTCTCGCCGAGGGGCGCGGGAACCCGGCCGAGCGCGCTTCCGTCTCCGTAATCGCCGTGCCCGTATTCGTAGAGGTAGTCCCCGAGCTGGACCACCGCGTCGAGATCGTCGCGCCGGGCCATGTGCGCATAGCCGTTGAAGAAGCCTTGCGGGTAGTTGGCGCAGGACGTGAAGGCGAGACGCACGCGCTCGACGCCCACGGCGGGCAGCGTCTTCGTCCGACCGACGGGGGATCGCTCGCCTCCGGCCTCGAAGCCGTAGTGGTACTCGATGCCGGGCTCGAGTCCTTCCGCATCGACCTTCACCGTGTAGTCCCGGGAGGGCTCGGCGACCACGACGCCTTCGGCCACCGGGCCACGACCGTCGGCGTTCGGCCCGATCCACCAGCGCGTCGCGACCGCGCCGCCGCGCTCGTCCCGGCTCGGCGTGATCCGCGTCCAGAGGATCACGCGATCGGCGAGCGGATCGCCGCTCGCGACGCCGTGCGCGAAGCGGGTCCCACTCTCGTTCATCGTGAACGCGCCCGGCGCGCAGCCCGTCGTCGTCCCCGCCACCGCGAGCCCGGCAAAGCCTGCGGCACCACTGCGGAGGAAGGCTCGGCGATCGATCGGCATGGGCAGACGCTCCTCGGCTCCGCCCGCGTGGCGGCGGGCGGGCGCGGCGAAACGTAGACCGTCGCCGCTCCGCGCGGGAGCGGCGAGCGCCTTCCGTCACCGCGTCGTCGCCGACGCGACCCGGGCTACTGGCTCGGGTGGAGCTTGTAGCGGATCGGCAGCCGCTTCACGCCGCCCACGAGGCTCGAGTGGAGCCGGTCGACCGGGCCGGTGAGCTCGATCTCGGCGATGCGCGGGATGAGGTGCTTGTAGGCGACCTCCATCTCCCATCGCGCGAGGTGGGCGCCGAGGCAGAAGTGTTCGCCGATCCCGAAACCGATGTGGCGGTTGGGCTTGCGGTCGATCCGGAACGTCCACGGATCCTCGAAGACCTCTTCGTCCCGGTTCGCCGAGGGGTAGTAGAGGGCGACCGACTCGCCTTCCCTGATCGTCTTGTCCCGCAGCTGGTAGTCCCGGGTCGCCGTGCGGCCGAAGTGGATGATCGGCGAGGTCCAGCGGACGATCTCCTCGACCGCGTCCTTGAGCAGCCCCATGTCCTGCTGCAGCCGACGCATCTCGTGCTGGTGCTGGATGAAGGCGAGCATGCCGCCGGTCGTGGCGTTTCGCGTCGTCTCGTTGCCGGCGAGGACGATGATGAAGCACCAGGAGAGCACCTCGAGGTCGTTCAGCGGCCGACCTTCGTACTCGGACTGGACGAAGCGGGTGATCAGATCGTCCTGCGGGTTCGCGCGTCGGTCTGCGACGAGCTTGCTGAAGTAGCCGAAGAGCTCGACCTGGGCCTGCTGGGCCGTCGCGCTGGCGTCCTTGCCCTCTTCCTGATACTCCGGATCACCGGCGCCGAGGGTCTTGTTCGTCCAGTCGAAGAGCATCGGCCAGTCTTCTTCCGGCACGCCGAGCAGCCAGCCGATCACCGCGATCGGGAGCGGTGCCGAGATCTCGTCGACGAAGTCGCACTCGCCTTCGTCGCCGCGCTCGTAGAGCTTCTCGACGATCTCGCGGCCGATCCGCTCGATCGGATCGCCGATCTTCTTGAGCGCACGCGGCGTGAAGTCCTTGGACACCATGCCGCGGAACGCGCGGTGCATCGGGTTGTCCATCTGGATCAGCGTCGGCGGGAGATCCCGCTCCTCTTCCTCGAGGTGCTGGATCACGAGACGCGGGCCGGAGACGAAGACGTCGGGCTGCTTGCCGATCTCCATGATGTCCGCGTGCTTGGTGATCGCCCAGTAGTCGACCGCGTTGCCGGGCTGGGTCTGCCAGGAGACGGGCTCCTCCTGGCGGAGCCGCTGCCAGATCCGATGCGGATAGCCGTGGGCCGCGTAGTCCTCGGGGTGGGTGATCCGGAAATCGTCCGGGACGGGGCGGGGAAAGGTCAGCGGTTCTTCGGGGCTGGCGGCCATCTCGAGGTCTCCCGTTTCCCGGGCCGACGGCCCACGTGGAGCGCGGCGGTCACCGGTCGATTCAGGGCGCTTCGTTGCGAGCCTCGTCGCCGAGGCAGCGCACGCACGGACCCTGGCCCGCGCGCACGTTTCAGGAGTGCGAAGCATGGCCGAACGAACGATCGTTCGTCAAGCCCGAATCGACCGACGACGCAGAAAGACGGAGCCGAAACCCGAGCCGCGATGTGCCCGCTTCGCCCTACGCCGCCTTCATCTTCCGATAGAGGAAGAGCAGCAGGAACGCGCCCGCCGTCGCGACCAGGATCCCGCCCACGCTGAACCCGCCGGCGGTCCCGAGACCGACCAGCGACGCGAGGAAGCCGCCGACGAAGGACCCGGCGATCCCGAGTCCGATCGTGACGAAGATTCCGCCCGGGTCGTCGCCGGGCATGAGCCACTTGGCCAGGATGCCGGCGATGAGCCCGAGAAGCAGCCAGCTGAGAATTCCCATGTCGTCCCTCCTCCTACGAGCGCTCCGCGGCACGCGGATCCGCGGGGCTTCCACGATGGAGAACGCGAGGCGGCGGGCGATCGTCACGGTCGAACCGGGCGAAGGGTAGGACGGACGCATCGACCCGGGCAGGTGCGGCCGTCTCCGATGGGAAACGAAGCCCTTCGACTAACGCATCTCCGCCGGGCGCCACTGCGCGAGCAGGATCCCGGCCATCAGGACACCGATCGCGCCGACCCGCCCGAGGGGCAGCCACTCGCCCAGGATCGGGATCGCCCAGAGCGCCGTCCAGACGAGGCCCGAGTTCGCGACGACGCTCGCCTCGAAGGAGCGGAGCGTGCGCATGATCCCGTTGAACACCGTCTGGGTGAGGGCGATGCCGAAGACGCCGTTGGCGAAGATGATCGCGGCGTTCCGCAGCCCGCCGAGGGCGAGGGTGCCGTCCGCGAGGCGCGGCCCCTCCGTCGCGAGGCCGGCGAGCACGATCGGCAGTCCGCCCACCATCAAGCCGATCGTCGAGTAGAGCGCCGGCGAGAGGCTCGTCGTCGCGTGGCCGAGGACGAAGCGCGTCACGTTGTTGCTCGCGCCGAGGCCGAACACGACGAGGACCGCGTAGACCACCCCCATTCGCTGGTCGGGGGGCGGCAGGTCGGGGAAGTAGAGCCACACGCCCACGACCGCCAGGACGAGACCGCCGACCTGGACCGGTCCTGGCCGCTCGCGCAGGAAGAGGATCGAGAGCGCGAGAGTAACCAGGGGGATGAAGCTCAGGACGAACACGAAGGTGTTCATCGGGAGCCGCTCGATCCCCATCATCATCCACAGGCGACACAGCCCGAAGTTGATCGCGCCGACGAAGAGGATCGCGATCCAGGTTCGCCGGTCGAGATCGCGGGGCCAGCGTTCCCGGCGCCACACGAAGGTGTGGCAGACGAGGAAGCCGAGCGCCGCGCCGAGCTGCAGCCAGACGAAGGTGAACGCCTCGACCTCGAAGAGAGCGAGCTTCGCCAGCACGCCCATCAGCTGGGAGAGGACGATGACGGAGAGCCCCTGCCCGACCGCGAGGACGCGCGGACGGGGCGATCGGTCCACTAGCTCGGGTCGGGCGCGGGCGTATCCGGTCCGTTCGCGGGCAGCTCGGGCTTCGCGATGTACGACGCGTCGACGCGTCCCGTGAGCGCCTGGAGGAACGCGACGATGTCGGATACCTGCTCGTCGCTGAGGTCGAGCCCGATCTGGTGCTTGCCCATGATCCGGACGACTTCGGGCAGGCTCTCGATCGAGCCGTCGTGCAGGTAGGGACCGGTCTTCGCGACGTTGCGCAGGGACGGCACCTTGAAGACGTGGCGATCGGCCGGGTTCCCCGTGATCTTCTCCCGTCCGGGATCCTCCGTCTCGTAGGGGAAGATGAAGCCGAGCTTCCGGTACATCGTGCCGCCGAGCGCGGGGCCGTTGTGGCAGGAGTTGCAGCCGACGGCGAGGAAGGTGTCGAGACCGCGCTTCTGCTTCTCCGTCAGCGCGCCAGCGTCACCTTCGAGGAAGGCATCGAGGCGCCCCGGCGTGAGCAGCGCCCGCTCGAAGGAGCCGATCGCCTTCGCCATGTTGGCGTAGGTCAGCGGATCGTCCTCCCGCGGATAGGCCGCCGCGAAGGCCTCGACGTAGCCCGGAATGGAGCGGAGCACCGCGAGCACCGAATCCTCGTTCGGCATCGCCATCTCGACCGGGTTGAGCACCGGCCCCCCCGCCTGCTCCTCGACGTCGGCGGCCCGGCCATCCCAGAACTGCGCGACGTGCAGCGCGGCGTTGTACACGGTCGGCGAGTTCCGGTCGCCGCGCTGGCCGCGGTGCCCCGGGGAGGTCGGCTCGCCATCGACGCCGAAGGCGTCGAGCATGTGGCAGGAGTTGCAGGAGACGTCGTGGTTCTTCGAGAGGCGCGCGTCGTAGTAGAGCATCCGCCCGAGATCGATCTTCGCGTCGGTGCGCGCGTTCGCTTCGTTCTTCACGTAGCGGGGCAGCACGCCGAGCGTCGTGCGGGCACGCTGCATCAGCTCCGTCGCGGCGGAGTCGGCGGCGGGCGGAGACGACTCTGCCTCCGGCGAGGGGGCCGGCTCTGCCGACTCTTCCGCGGAGCAGCCCGCGATCAACACGCCCCCGACGAGCAGACTCGCCACCCAGATCCTGGTCGTCCCTGCCATCTTCGTATCCCCCCTCGGTCCTTCGGTCGATTCCGAACCTCGCGCGGCGATTCTAGACGCCCTCCTCCGAGCCGCCCAGCTTTGGCGGCGAATGGGGGCGTGTGCTTCCCTACGGCCCCATGCTGGATCCCCGGAGCCTCCAGGAACGCCGCGACGAGATCGTCGAGAGCTGCGAAGCGCGGCACATCCATGCCGACGTCGACGCCGCGATCGCGCTGCAGGAGCGGACGAACGTCCTGCGCACCGAGCTCAACGAGGCGAACCGGCTGCGCAACGAGCACCAGAAGGCCGGCAAGCAGAAGCTCGACGCGGCGGCCCGGGAAGCGCATACCGCCGAGGGCCGGCGCCTCAAGGAAGAGGTGGCGGAGAAGGAAGAGGCCGTGCGCGCCGCCGAGGCGGAGCTCGAGACGGCCCTCCGGACGCTGCCCAACTTCCTGCATCCGGACTCGCCCCGCGGCGGCGAAGAGGACTTCGCGACCCTCGAGACGGTCGGCGAGCCCCACCGCTTCGACTTCGAGGCCCGCGACCACCTCGCCCTCTCTCAGGATCTCGACCTCGTCGACTTCGAGCGCGCCGCGAAGGTCTCCGGACAGAAGTTCTACTACCTGAAGCGGGAAGCCGCGATGCTCGAGGTCGGGCTCCAGCGCTTCGCCCTCGACCAGCTCCTGCCCGAGGGCTTCGTCCCGGTCGTGACGCCGGACCTCGCCCGTCCCGCGATCATCGAAGGTCTGGGCTTCAGCCCCCGCGGCGAAGAGACCCAGATCTACTCCGTCGCGGACCACGACCTCTGCCTGATCGGCACCTCCGAGATCACCCTCGGTGGCATGTACGCGGACTCGATCTTCTCCGAGGACGAGCTGCCGCTCAAGCTGGCCGGCGTCTCCCACTGTTTCCGGACGGAAGCGGGGGCGGCGGGGCGCGAGAGCAAGGGGCTCTATCGCGTGCACCAGTTCACGAAGGTCGAGATGTTCGTGTTCTGCCGACCCGAGGACT
>JAUIMK010000291.1 GCA_030432735.1 bacterium | reverse complement strand
GGCGCGGCGACCAGGATCGGGACGCAGTCCGCGGTCACGATGCCGACGGAGACGCCGGACGTTCGGGTCACGATCGCGTCCGCCGCGACCTCCGCCGCGGCCGGAGCCGCCTCGGCGCCCTCGACCTGGTGGACCCCGAGGCCGTGCACCTGTCTCGGAAAGGCGCAGCCCTCCGGCGCGGACGTGCCGCGGCGGCCGAAGCCGTGCTCGATGCCCTGCGCGTCGAGGAGCGGATCGCGGAGCGGCGGGTCGAGCGGGTCGTTCACTCGACGTCCTCCGCCGGACCGAGGTCGGCGATCCACCCGAGCAGGTCCTCGGGAAGCGGCGTCTCGAAGACGAGGCGTTCCCCGCGGATCGGATGATCGAAGCCGAGGCGCGCGGCGTGGAGCGCCGGTCGACCGAGACGCGCATCGCTTCCGCGCGCGCGACCGTAGACGGTGTCGCCGACGAGGGGCAGACCGGCGGACGAGAGGTGCACGCGGATCTGGTGCGTGCGGCCGGTCTCGGGACGAACCTCGAGCTCGCTCGTCATCGCGCGACGGAACCGGCGCAGCACCCGCCAGTTCGTGATCGACGGCTTGCCGATCTTCGCCTCGACCGACATCCGCTTGCGGTCCCGGGGATGGCGTCCGATCGGACGCTCGATGCGACCCTCGTCCGCCCGCGGCACGCCGCGCACCAGCGTGCGATAGCGACGCTCGATCGTGTGCTCGGCGAACTGGCGCGCGAGTCCCTGATGGGTGTCGTCGTCCTTCGCCGCGACCATCACGCCGGACGTGCCGCGATCCAGGCGATGCACGATCCCCGGCCGCAGCACGCCGCCGATGCCCGCGAGGTCGCCGCAATGCGCGAGGAGCGCGTTCACGAGGGTTCCGCCGGGATGTCCCGGCGCGGGATGCACGACGAGCCCCGCCGGCTTGTCGATCACGATGAGGTGCTCGTCCTCGAACAACACCTCGAGGGGGATCGCTTCCGGAGCGAGCGCCATCTCGACGGGCTCGAGAGGCCGCGCCTCGATCGACTCGCCGAGCGCGACCTTGCGGCTCGGGCGCACGACCTCGTCGCCGACGGTGACGCGACCGGCGTCGATCCAGCGCTTCACCTGGGCCCGGGAGACGCCCGAGCGCTCCGCGAGGAGCGCATCGACGCGGGCGCCCACACTCGCCTCGTCGACGGTGAACGCGAGCGGCGCCTCCGCGTCAGGCATCGCCCCGCCTAACGTCGGGCGAGGAAGCGGCCGCGCTGCTGCTCGTTCCGGGATTCCTGGACCCGCGCCATGTAGCTCGGCACGACGATCTTCGGGTCGAGTCCGATCGTCTGGGCGTAGGCGGTCACGAATCCGCGGACGTAGACGTCCGCCGGGAGGTCGACGAAGTTCTCGGCTTCGATGTTCCGGAGGTGGGCGGGACTCACCTTCGTCACGTCGGAGATGTCGTCGATCTCGTAGCCGCGGAAGAGCCGATTGCGTCGGAGCCGCACGCCGTCGAACTCGCCTCGACCGTCGTCTTCGAGCGCATCGAATTCCTCGACCGCCTGCTCGACCGAATCGAGCTGCTCCGACGGATCGAATCCGGTCAGCGATTCGACGGTCCGGGCGACGGTGGCCGTGGTCGCGTCGCCGGCGAAGGCCTCCGGGCGCGGGTCCGGCGCGCCGCTCCGCGCCTCCGCCGAAGGCAGCTCCGCGTCGTACTGCGCGCGAAGCTCCGGATCCGCGAGCACGCGATAGGCCTCGTCGAGGCGCTCGCGAATGGCCGCGGCGTCCAGTCGGTCGAAGACCGAGTAGAGCGCGAGCGAGCCGTCCTGGTAGATGTTCTGGGCGTTGCGATACGCGCGGTCGATCTCCGTCGCGGACGCCGCGCGGCCGACCTCGAGCAGCTCGTAGTGATCGAGCTCGTCGATCCCCCTCATCGATTCCCTCCCGCTTGCGCTTCGGTTCCCGGATGCGTGCCCTGCGGCGCGGACGAGGGGAGTCCGAGCAGCTTGCGGGCGATCCGCTGGAGATAGATCGAGACGTCGGCGTCCTGCCGCAGGTCCACGATCGGTCGACGTGCGGAGACGGACTGGCGCGCCTCGTCGTCGTAGTTCACGTATCCGATGTACTCGGCCTCGACGCCGAAGTACTTCTTGCACACGCTCGAGACGGCGAAGCCGAGCTTCACGTCCTCGGCGGTCCGGACGCCGTTCACGATGATCCGCGGGCGGAAGACGCGCATCGTCTCGACGAAGCGCCGGGCCTCCGCGGTGTCCGTCGCCTCGATCTCGCGTAGCAGGTCGAGGGGCGTTCGGATCCCGCGCTCGTTGCGCTGATCCATCGCCATCGTCACCAGCTGCCGGACGCCGTGCCCGACCATGGCGAGGCGCATGCGCCGGTAGAACGCCGCGCGCAGGAACGTGTAGGCGTTCTCGACGGAGGTGGGCTCGGGCTGGAGCACGAGGATCCCGTCGTCGGAGACCAGGAAGTAGTCGAGCACCGAAGCGTGGGAGCCGGCGCCGAGATCGAGCAGCACGACGTCGGCGTCGAGCTGACGCAGACCGCGCAGCAGTCGCACCCGGCGCAGATGACTCGGCTGCGCGTCGGCGAGGTTGCCATGGGTCGCGGCGATCAGACGGAGGTTCGGCAGCGGCGTGTCGATCAGCAGCTTGCCGAGGTCTTCCTCGCGTTCGGAGACGAAGTCGGCCAGGCTTCGCTGCGGCGTCTGCACACCGAGCGTGGTGTGGAGGTTCGCGCCTTCGAGATCGACGTCGACCACGACGACGCGCTTGCCGAGCCGCGCGAGGGCGGTCGCCAGATTGGCGGTCACGAACGTCTTGCCGACCCCGCCCTTGCCCCCGCCGATCGCCAGCAGGCGCGCGCCGCCGCTCTGCGCGGAGCGGCTCGGATCGGTCGCGGTCACGGATTCCCCGGGTGCAGACGGAGGGCGCGGAACGCCGGTCGTCGAGCTCACGTTCGCCTCTCTTGCTCCGCGACCCGTTCGTGACACGAGGACCGAACCGGTGCGCGAAACGCAGGGAGATCCTCGCTTCGCGAGGCTTCCCTTTCAGGGCTTTCGGGGGGTGCGTCCGAACGTACCCAAACCCCTGCCATCCATCAAGAAACGGGCGACGTGCGAAGGTGTTCGCAAAATCCGCGGGCGCGCTTCGCGGACGCGATCAGTCCGTTTCGACGGACGCGTCGAGGGCGAACGCCAGGGCCTCCCCGACGTGCTCGAGATCGGCGTCGCGCAGCGTCCGCACGTCGAGCCAGACCGCGTCGTCCCGCACCCGCGCGAGCACCGGCGAAGGCGCGCCCCGCAGCCCTTCGGCGACGGCGTGGGCGGCGCCGCCCTCGAGGACGACGGCGAGGCCCGCGAGGCGGTGTTCGGGAAGCGACCCGCCGCCGACGGCGGCTTCGGTCGGCGCCACCCGGATCTCGAAGGGCGCGCCCGCCGCGTGGGCGGCGACCACCCGGGATACGATCTCCTCGAGCCGCGCCGCGCGCGGCTCGAGGGCGGCGGTGCCGGCCCGCAGCCCCTCGACGGTCGGGATCTCGCGAACGCGGGCCGGGTCGAGCATCAGATCGAGGGTCGCATCGAGTGCGGCGACGGTGAGCTTGTCGACGCGGAGCGCGCGTGCGAGCGGGTTCTTCTTCATGGCCTGGATCGGCTCGCGCCGCCCGAGCAGGATGCCCGCCTGCGGGCCGCCGAGCAGCTTGTCGCCGCTGAAGCAGATCACGTCGATGCCGAGGGCGAGTCGACTCGGCGCGAAGGCATCGTCGGGGAGCCCTTCGGACGAGAGGTCGAGCAGCGTCCCGCTCCCGAGGTCCTCGACGAAGGGCAGGCCGTGCGCGTGGGCCAGCCGGGCGATCTCGGCGACGTCGGCCTCCGCGACGAAGCCGCGCTGCTCGAAGTTGCTGCGGTGGACCTTCAGGAGGAGGGCGGTCTCGGGACCGATCGCGGCCTCGTAGTCCGCGAGATGGGTCCGGTTCGTCGTCCCGATCTCCGCCAGGCGGACCCCGGCGCGCTCCATGATCGCCGGGACCCGGAAGGAGCCGCCGATCTCGACCAGCTCGCCGCGGGAGACGACGACCTCGCGCCCGAGGGCGAGGGTGTTGAGCGCCAGGAGCAGCGCCGCCGCGTTGTTGTTCACGACGTGCGCCGCCTCGGCGCCGGAGAGCGCGATCAGCTTCGCCTCGAGGGAGCCCATGCGCGAGCCGCGCTGGCCCGTCTCGAGGTCGAGCTCGAGATTCGAGTAGCCGTCCAGGGATCGCGCGACCGCCGCGGCCGCCGCCGGCGCCAGCGGCGCCCGGCCGAGATTGGTGTGGAGCACCACGCCCGTCGCGTTGATCACCGGTCGCGGGTGGGGCGCCGCCAGCCGCGCCGCGACGGCCGCCACCGTCCCCTCGAGCCGCGCCCGATCCGCCGCCTCACCCCGGTACGCGGATTTCCCTTCGGAAATTCCCTTTCGCAGGTCATCGAGCGCATCGCGGGCCGCTCGAAGAACGGCCCACTCGGGTAGATCGGGGCTCGAATCCCTCACGGTGGCCGTCAGGCGATCCACCGACGGAAGCGTCCGGCGCGGATCCGAGTTGACCTTTCGCTGCGAACCCATACTCTCAATCTCGTTTTCACACGGCCAGACCGGCTCGTGTTCTGGATCGAAATCGCTGGTGGACCGAGCCCACAGCGACCGGGATCCGGGGTCGAAGCGCGGTGATTCCCTTCGGACGACCCGATGGGGACCGCCGCTTTCTCAAACCAAGACAGACCTGGGTCTCGAACGGAGACCCGAAACAGTCGACCAAGGACCGGCACGACCCCGCCCGTCGCCATCGGATCGAGCTCGAAGATCGAGCCCGAGGATCCACCCGAACATGCCCCCCGGAACCGGGTCGGCACCGTTCAAGTGGTAGCAGCGCCCGCCATCGCCCCGCGAGGCCGGCCGTGACCGAGCGAAGACGATTCTGATCACCCGGGGGATACGGACGCGGCGGGGTGCTGCTGCAACCGACTCGAGATTCTCCGAGCCAATCCACGATGAACCGATCGGTTCGGCCGCAACCGCAACGAACCAACAACCACCGAACCGCGCGAGGCCTTCCGCCTCGCAATCGAAGCCAACAGGGGTCGGGACCGGAACCGACCACGGAACGAACTCAGAAACCAGAGTGCGAGCCATCGATTTGATCAATCCCGTCGACCACCGATGCCACCGGTCCCTCGCGACGCCGAGACCGACCGCGGGGCCCGAGGAGGAGTAGAGAGTCGACGTCCGCGCGACCGGTCCCGCACGACCGTTCGCGACTCGAGTCCACGTGCCTCACCGAGGCCCGACAGCAGTACCCGCCATCGCCTGACGCGCCCCTCCGCCTCGCCGGAGGATGCTGCGAACGCGACGGTCCGCCAGCGACCTTCTCACGACATCGAAGATCCAATCGATCGGACTCGCCAAGCAACGGGCGGACCGGATCGGTCTCTCGTGTCCGCGCTCGAACCCGAGCCGGGCGAACGAGGACCGGATCGCCGCCCCGGGCGGAACGATGCAGAACGAGATCATCATCAACGCGGAGCTCGGTGAGACCCGCGTCGCATTAATCGAAGACAAGCAGTTCGCCGAGCTGCATATCGAACGCGAGCGCGACAAGAGCGTCGTCGGCAACGTCGTCAAGGGAAAGGTCAGCCGGGTGCTGCCCGGCATGCAGGCCGCCTTCGTCGACATCGGCCTCGAGAAGGCCGCCTTCCTCTACGTCGGCGACTACTTCGAGAGCACCCTCGAGACCGGCGAGACCGACGGCGAGCCGAACGGACCGCGCCGCAAGGGTCGCGGCGGCCGCGGTGGCCGGAGCGCCCCGCCCAGGATCGACACCGTCCTCCACGAGGGGAAGGAGATCATCGTCCAGATCGCCAAGGAGCCGATCGGGACGAAGGGCGCGCGGATCACCTCGAGCATCTCGATCCCGGGACGCCACCTCGTGCTCACGCCCTGGTCCCGCCGCGTCGGCGTCTCCCGCCGCATCGGCTCGGACAAGGAGCGACGACGCCTGCGCGAGATCGTCGAGCGCCTGCGACCGAAGAACCTCGGCTTCATCATCCGCACCGCCGGCGACGGCGTGACCGAAGCGGACCTCGAGGCGGACATCCGCTACCTCGCGACGGTCTGGGCGGCGATCCAGCACCGCCACGGCGAAACGAACGCGCCCGCGATGCTCTACTCGGAGCACGACCTGCCGCTGCGCATCGTGCGCG
>JAUIMK010000290.1 GCA_030432735.1 bacterium | reverse complement strand
CCGTCCGGTCCTTCTCGGTCCGCGACCTCGTGGCGCGGATCGAGCGCGCCGGCTTCGCGATCGAGGAGCGCTTCGAGCAGGCTCCCGGTGTCGTCTTCCTGATCGCGCGGCGGGTCTGACGAGCGCCGAGCGAAGAGCGCGCGATGCGCCGGGTTCGCCTACGCCGCGGTGGCCTCGCGCTTCGCGGAGTGGGTCCGGTAGAGGGCGTAGCCGACCGCGGCTGGCCAGCAGAAGACCAGGAGAACCAGGAAGAGCGGGATCGAGAAGGGGACGCCTCCGAGGCGCTCCGCTTCGGGCGCGAACTCTCGTCGCAGTCGATCGAGCACGGCCCGACGACGCTCGTCGAGGGAGTCGATGCAGACCGGGTCGCCGCAGTACGGACAGGCGGGGACGCAGGAGAATCCGATCGGCACCTCGAGCGAGATCTCCCCCGCGCACGCGTCGCATTTCTCCACGTGCAGCCGCACGTCCCGCAGCCGCGCGTCCTGGATCACACCGTTCGATCGATCGTGGACGTAGTGTGCGAGGGCACGGGTGTTCAGCAGCTTGACGGCGTCGTCGAGCTCCTTCCGCGTGTAGTGCGAATTCGCGACGAACTCGTCGACGCGGATCTGGGCCTGGTTGCGCAGGGCCTTCCAGATCGAGAGGATGCGACGCTCCCGCGAGCGGATCCGTCGGCCGGTCCAGAGGCACACGACGGGCGGGGCGAGCGCCATCGTGAAGGGGAAGGCGTGGTTCCAGGCGAGACGGGCGACGGCGTTCCCGCCACCCTCGTCGAACGCGACCATCGCCGCCACGACGCCGACGAAGAGGACGAGCCCGAGTCCGATCCGGCCCGTGCGGATCAGCAGGTCGTCCATCCGGTACAGATTCGTCGACTCCGGCGTCATGCCCGGCTCATCGGTCCGGCGGACGAATCTCCTGAGCCGTCGCCGGTCGACGCCCGCCGGCGCGCTGCGCGCCGCCTGCCGCACGACCACACACGATCCGTCCCGTCCGGCGGCCGGATCCGCGCGCGACGCTCGTCAGTCGCTCGTTCCGGCGCCGTATCCGCAGATCATGCCGCCGTCGATCACGAGCTCGGCGCCGGTGATGTAGCTCGCCTCGTCGCTCGCGAGGAAGAGTGAGGTCGGCGCGATGTCCTCGGGTCGACCGACGCGGGGGATCGGCAGGTGGGCATGACTCGCATCGAGCATGTCCTGCGTGACCTCGACGCCTTCGGGAACGGCGTCGCGGATGAGCGGCGTGTCGACGCCGCCCGGATGGATCGAGTTGACGCGTACGCCGTAGGCGCCGAGCTCGAGCGCCGCGGTCTTCGTCAGGCCACGGAGACCGAACTTGCTCGCGGTGTAGCCCGGGGTGCCTGCACGGCCCACGAGTCCCTGGATCGACGAGACGTTCACGATCGCGCCGCCGCCGGTCTCCCCCATGACCTTCGCGACGGCCTTCATGCCGAGGAAGGGGCCTACGAGGTTGACGTCGAGGACCTTTCGGAACTCCTCGACGCTGCAGTCGACGACGGGCGTGTTCTGCATGATGCCGGCGTTGTTGATCAGGACGTCGAGGCGGCCGAAGCGGTCCACTGCGAGCTTCGCGATCCGCTGCCAGTCGTCCTCGCTCGTCACGTCGTGTCGGACGAAGCAGGCGGCGTCACCGAGCTCCGCGGCGATCGCCTGCCCCTCGTCTTCCAGGAGGTCGGTCAGGACCACCTTCGCGCCTTCGGAGACGAAGAGGCGTGCGGTCGCCGCGCCCTGGCCGCGGGCGGCACCGGTGACGATCGCGACCTTGCCGTCGAGTCGGCCCATGAGACGTTCTCCCCGATTCCCGCTAGGCCGAGCGCTTGCCGGTCTCGAAGGAGGAGAGGTCGTCCTTCTCGACGCGCTCCTTGTAGACGGCGAAACCATGGGGCCACTGGGTGACGATCCGGCCGTCCTCGCCGCGGTAGTAGTCGTTCGCGCCGGTCTGCCAGACGGCGACCTGGTCGAGCTCCGACTGCAGCGTTGCGTTGTATTCGTCCATCACCTCCCGGCGCACGTCGATCCAGTCGACTCCGGCGCGATCCGCTTCGGCGATCAGGCGAAGCGCGTACTCGACCTGGAACTCGAGCATCACGATGATCGAGTTGCCGCCGTTGGTGTTCGGGCCGTAGAGCTGGAAGAGGTTCGGGAACCCGCTGGTCGTCACGCCGAAATACGCTTCGGGGCCGTTCCGCCAGGCTTCCTGGATGGTTCGCCCGTCCCGGCCCTCGACGTCGATCGCGCTCACGTACTTCTGGGTGTCGAAGCCGGTTGCGAAGATGATCGTGTCGACTTCCCGTTCGGTGCCGTCGGTGCTGACGATGCTCTTCGGTCGGATCTCCGCCACGCCCTCGGTCACGAGCTCGACGTGGTCCTCGTTGAAGGTCTGCAGGTACTTGTTCGATGCGAGGGGGCGCTTCGCGCCGAAGGGGTGGTCCGGGGTGAGCTTCGCGCGGACCTTCGGATCCTTCACGGCGAGCAGGGCTTCGCGTCCCATCTCCTCGGCCGCCTGGAAGAAGCCGGGCTCGAGATACGTGAGCGATTGCTCGACGACGTTGAAGAGGTTCTGGCGACCCTCTGCGAGGAGCTCGGGCTGGGCGCGGAAGGCGGCCTTCTGCTCCTCGGAGTAGGGGGCGTTCTCCTTGGGCAGGACCCAGTTCGGCGTGCGCTGGAACACGTGGAGCTTCGCCAGGCCCGGGGCGATCTCCGGGATGAACTGCACGGCGCTGGCGGCGCTGCCGATCACGGCCACGCGCTCGCCCGCGAGGTCGTGGTCGTGGTTCCAGTCGGCGGAGTGGAAGGTCGTGCCCTCGAAGGTGTCGAGGCCGGGGATGTCGGGCCAGGCGAGGGGGCCGAACATGCCGACCGCGCTGATCACGAACTGCGATTCGACTTCGCTCCCGTCGTCGAAGCGCACGCGCCAGCGCGCCTTCGCCTCGTCCCAGGTCGCGGAGACCGCGCCGACGCCGAGGCGCAGATGGGGCTCGAGGCCGTGGTCCTTCGCGACGCCTTCGATGTATTCGCGGATCTCCGGCTGGGGCGGGAAGGGGCCGGACCAATCCGGATTCGGGGCGAAGGAGAAGCAGTAGAGGGGCGAGGCGATGTCGCACTCGAGGCCCGGGTAGGTGTTGCGCTGCCAGGTGCCGCCGACCCGCGGCTCCTTGTCGAAGATGAGGAAGTCGTCCTGTCCTGACGCCTTCAGCTTGATGCCCGCGCAGAGACCGCCGGCGCCGGCGCCGATGATCGTGAATCGCGTGGTGGTGGGCTGGGACATGGGGCTCGTTCTCCGAAAGAGGGCATCGCGGTGCCGCGTGGTCCCGAGGTGATAGCCCTCTGTCCGCCGCTCTGCCGGTCCCCGGGAACCGTCCCGTCCGGCGGGGCGCGGGCGGCCGCGCGACTCCCATCCGCCGTCCGCCGCGATACACTCCGCCGCCGGATTTCCGGAGGTCCCCATGCCGAACCACGTCACGCGCGTCTACGACGGAATGCTGGAGATGCTCTCCAACGAGGAGAACCCCACGCCGATGGTGCGCCTCCGCCGAGTCCTGCCGGAGGGCATGCAGGCCCGGGTCTACGCGAAGCTCGAGTGGTACAACCCGTTCGGCTCGGTGAAGGACCGCGTCGCCGCGAACCTGATCGCGGACGCGAGCCAGAAGGGGCTCCTCGCGGAGGGGCAGAAGCTCGTCGAGCCGACCAGCGGCAACACCGGCATGGGCCTCGCGATGATGGCGAATGCCAAGGGCTACGCGCTGACGACGCCGCTCTCGAACAAGATCCCCGCCGAGAAGCGGATCATGCTGAAGATGTTCGGGACGAACGTCGAGGAGCTCGAGGACGATTTGTGACCGGCCCCTGGGTCCCCGGAGGGGGCCATCGCTCGCGCCATGGAGCTCGGTGAACAGCCAGAGTTCTATATGCCGAACCAGTACGAGAACGAGGCCAATCTCGAGGCCCACGTCCACTCGACCGGCCCGGAGATCTGGCGTCAGACCGAAGGCAGGGTGACCCACTTCGTCGCCGGCCTCGGCACCTGCGGCACGATCACCGGCAACGGCCGCTTCCTGAAGGGCAGGGATCCGAGCGTCCAGGTGATCGGCGTGCATCCGTCCGAAGGGCACGACATTCCGGGCGTCCGTTCGCTCAAGCAGCTCGAGCTGACGAAGCTCTTCCTGCCGGAGGAGTACGATGCCCTCGTCGAGGTCTCCGACGAAGAGGCCTTCGACATGTGCCTCCGGCTGAACCAGGAGGAGAGCATCATCGCGGGCCCCAGCTCCGCGATGGCGCTGGTCGGGGCGCTCAAGGTGATCGAGGACGATCCGGACGCCGTCGTCGTGATCATCTTCCCCGACAACGCCTTCAAGTACGCGTCCACCTTCGAGCGCCACTTCCCCCAGTACCGCGCCGCCCGCGCGGACGAGGGCGTGGCCATCGGCGAGCCGTCGGCGAAGGAGCAGCTCTTCGGCACGATGGTCGAGAACTCGCGCAACCCGCACGACACGTGCGAGATCGACGATCTGCGAGCGGGGCTCGAGCGGGGCCCGACGCCCTTCGTGATCGACGTGCGCATGCCGGAGATCTTCGCCGCGCAGCACGTGTCCGGCGCCGTCAACATCCCGACCGCCGAGATCACCAAACGTCAGGCGGAGCTTCCGGAGGACCGCGATCATCCGGTCGTGACGGTCTGCAATCGCGGGAACCTCTCTCTCCAGGGGATGCTCGTGCTGAAATCGCTGGGCTACCGGAACGTGCGCAGCCTGAACGGCGGAACGATCGCCTGGGCCGAGGCGGGGCTGCCCACCGGCGGCTAAGCCTCCGCCTGCGGGCGCTCGGCGGCTGAACCTCCGCTTGAACCTCCGCCTGCGGGCGCTCGGCGTGAGGGCCCTTGCGTCGTCCGTCTCAGTCCCTTCCGCGCCGGCGGATGCCGAACATGCTGTAGAGGAAGGAGCTCATCAGCGTCTGCGTGCCGAGCGCGGTCAGCACGGAGCCGAGCAGCACCGGTCGCATCGTCAGCATCGGAGCCAGCGGGCCGAAGCCCTGGCCGTACCAGTCCCAGGCCGTGCCGATGATGAGGCAGAGCCCGAGCGCTGAGAGGATCGCGCCGACGACGATGCCGCGCTCGAGGGTGAAGACGACGAACGCCCTCTGCATCCAGGGGGCCGGCGGGCCGATCTCCTCCGACACCGCGAAGATCCTCGCTGCGATCGCGATCGTCACCGCCTGGTAGCCGACCACCACGGCGAGGGCCGCGAGCTGCATCGTGTGGATGTCCAGGGTCGCGCTTCCGATCGTGAGCGGCCCCGCGTAGAGCCGCAGCAGGAGCCCCCCGGCGAGCGCCATCAGCACGAGCCCCGGAAGGAAGAGGGTGAAGCGTGGAGAGAGCGTGGTCAGGAAGCGCAGGTGTCGCCAGCCGTCCCGGAAGCTTCGGAGATGCGACGGGCGGGAGCGACCGTCCGGGTGGAGCGTGATCGGCACCTCGTCGACGCGACAGCCCATGGTGGTTGCCTTCACGACGAGCTCACTCGCGAACTCCATGCCGGTCGTGCGCAGGCCGAGGCGCTCGAAGGTCTCCCGCGTGAGCGCCCGCAGTCCGCAGTGGAAGTCGGAGATCTTCGACCGGAAGAGGACGCGCCCGACGAGGGAGAGGGCGGGATTGCCGATCCAGCGATGGAGCCAGGGCATCGCCCCCGGCTCGATCCGGCCCTTGAAGCGCGAGCCCATGCAGACGTCCGCGCCGTCGCGCAGGCGCTCGATCATCGGGTACGCCTCTTCGAAGTCGTAGCTCTGGTCGGCGTCGCCCACGACGAGATAGCGGCCGCGGGCCGCCTCGAAGCCGGCCATGATCGCCGCGCCATAGCCTCGGATGGGCGCCTCGACGACCCGAGCGCCGAGGCGCCGCGCCACCGCCCGGGAGCCGTCGGTGCTGCCGTTGTCGGCGACGATGATCTCGGCGGCGAGGCCGTTGCGTTCGATGCAGCGCTGCGCCGCCTGGATGCAGCCTGCGAGGGTCTCGGCCTCGTCGAGGCACGGCATCACGAAGCTGACCTCGATCTCGGCGTCGACCTCGCCGTCCGGGCGGGAAACCTCAGCGGCGGGCATCGAGGAGGTGTCCGCCCGCGACGCGCGCCGGGAAGGGAAGGGCGAGTCCACCGCGTCCGACGAGCGCGAAGTTCGATGCCGCTCGGCACGAAGTGCGCGGCTGGAGGGGCATCCCGCTGATCAGGAAGGCGTCCATGGCGTCGATCCCGCAACCTGCGGATCCAGCGAAGTGCGCGTCGGAAGACGCGTCCCCGTTCGC
>JAUIMK010000289.1 GCA_030432735.1 bacterium | reverse complement strand
GATCGCCTGGCTCGTGGGCGCGGCGCGCGAGCTCCGCGTAGAACGCGAGGAGCTGCCCCTGGTCGTAGAGCATCTTCTCGAAGTGGGGGATCGTCCAGCTGGCGTCCACGCAATAGCGGTGGAAGCCGCCGCCGAGGTGGTCGAAGAGGCCACGTCGGGACATCTCGCGGGCCGTCTGCGCGAGGAACTGCGCGATGCTCCGGGCCTCTTCCTCGGGCACGAAGTCGAGGGCGGCGGTCAGGAACTCGAGATTCGTCGGGGTCGGGAACTTGGGGGCCTGTCCGAAGCCTCCGTGTCGCGCATCCGCGACGCGCATGATCTGGCGCGCGGCGTGGGCGACGGTCTCCGGCCCGATCGTCCCTGTGGCCTCGCCTTCGGGTCGCGCGACGAGGGCTTCCGCGATCGTGCCCGCGTTCTGCTCGATCTGGTCGCGCTGATCCTGCCAGGCGCGGGAGAGCGAGTCGATCACGTCGGGGAAGCCCGGCATGTTGCCCCGCGCCTCGGGCGGGAAGTAGGTGCCCACGTAGAAGGGGCGACCGTCCGGGGTGCAGAACGCGTTGAGCGGCCAGCCGCCCTGGCCGTTCAGCTTGAGGGCGGTGTCCATGTAGATGTGATCGACGTCGGGTCTCTCCTCGCGGTCGACCTTGATGCAGACGAAGGCCTGGTTCATCCGGGCGGCGATCTCCGGATCCTCGAAGGACTCGCGCTCCATCACGTGACACCAATGGCAGGCGCTGTAGCCGATCGAGACGAGGAGCGGCTTGTCCTCCGCCTTCGCCCGCGCGAAGGCCTCGTCGCCCCAGGGATGCCAGTCGACGGGGTTGTGCTGGTGCTGCCGCAGGTAGGCGCTCGTCTCGAGGGCGAGGCGGTTCGTGCTGCGGTCGGCGTCCGGGGGGCGGGTCGTCATGGCGTCGCGGCGGAGCTTAGCCGGTCGCTGCCCCGGACGGCGGCGCCGCGTGCCGGAGCCGACTACTTTCCCGCGCGTGAGCATCGTGACCCTGGATACCGGCGGCGGGTCGGGCGGCGGGAGCGCCGACGACGACGCCGCGTTCATCGAGGCGCTGCGCCATCGCGCGGCGGACGCCCTCGAGCGCGCCTACCGCTTCCTCGAGACCCAGCCCGACACGTGGGCGCTCCTGCGCGCCCAGGTCCTGTGTCAGGCGCGCCCCGCCGCGGACCTGGCGCGCAAGCTCGGGGAGACGGCGCGGGCGGACGGGAGCCTGCCGCTCGGGACGCTGATCTCCGGCGGCGAGGTCGGCTTCCCGGACCTCGATCCCGCGCGCCTCGACGAGGACACGCGAGCCGTCCTCGGGACCCTCGAGGCGATGCTCGTCGCCGGCGACGCGCGCGCGCTCCAGGCGGACTGGGTCGAGCCCGCAGTGCGTTTCCTCGAGGCGCATCAGGCCGACGACGGCGCCTATCGTCTTCCCGTCTCGAAGGATCTCGCCGCGCAGGCGGAGGCGGACGTCTTCTTCACCGGCATGATCGCCGGGATCCTCGGCCGGACGCCGGTCTCGAAGATCGCGCCCCTCGAGGCGGCGGGCGCGTTCCTGGCCGAGCGCTTCTCGCCGGACGCGGTCGAGCACGACGGCTATGCGGCGCTGCTCGCGTACGCCCACTTCTATACGAACGTGCCGGACGAGGAGGCCGACCAGGCGCTGCAGTGGTGCGGCCGGGCGCTCGAGAAGGGGTTCCGCAGCCGCCACCTCGATGCGGTGTCGACGCTCCGCGTGCTGCTGACCTGCGATGCGCAGGCGATGCCCGGCGCGACCTTCGACATCGTCGAGCTGCTCGAGCGCCTGATGGAGGAGCAGGCGGGGGATGGCGGCTTCGCCGAGCTCTCCCTCGGCGGGCCGGAGACGCGAACGTCACAGACCGTCGACGCGATGATCGCGATCGTGCGGCTCTGCGCGGTGCTCGACGTCGAGCCCTGAGGTGTCGCCCGGGGCACTGCCCCCCGCGCGCGTTAGGCAGAGCCGTCGGGTTGGTCCGCGAGGGCTTCGAGGAACGCGCGGATGCGTGCGGCGTTGGCGCCGAGGTCGCCCTGGCCGTCGCGGGACTTCGAGCGGACGTCGATCTTCGATCCGGTCCCGTCCGGGCGGACGCGGACGACGACGTCGTCGACGAAGCGGAAGACGCCGGTGACGGCGCGCGCGTAGAAGGCGCCGGCGCCGCCGTCCCTGGCGACCACTTCCCAGCCGAGCGTCTCCGCGGCGGCGACGGCGCGGTCGAAGGCGACGCTCGGCGCCGCGTCGAGGCGGAGCGGGGCGAGGTCGGGGTAGGCGTCGCGCACGATCGCGACGAAGTCCTCGGGGTAGCTCATGTCGCGGTTGCGATAGTCCGGGACGAGCGCGGCATCGGCGAAGGCCGGCGGGTCCTCGAGGTCGGTCGTGATGTCGTTGATCGGCGGGAGGTCACCGCCGAGGAGCATCGCCGGCGCGAGCACCGTGAGCGGGAGCGCCAGCGCGATCATCAGGCCGATCAGGGCCTTCATGCGACCCTGTGGATCCTGTCCGCCTCGCGTCAGGAAGAGACCGATCAGCGCGACGAGCGTCGCGAAGAGGCCGCCGAGGAGTCCCCCGGCGACGTAGGTCTGGAAGCCCTGCATCGGGGTGACGAGCCCCAGGTTGGCGGCCAGGAGGCCGACCAGGACGAGGCCCGCGGCGACGAGGCTGATGATCGGAGAGGCGGCGGCCATCACGGATCCTTTCTCGGAGCTCGAAGGAGCTCTCGGAGGGAGCCGCGACGGTATCACGCTGGCCGCGGGTCGGATTTGCCGGCCGGAAACCGGCAGTCGACGCGATACCCTCCCGCGTCCACGGATTCCGGCCGCGTCGGCGGTCGCAGAGGAGCTCCAGGCATGGCGGACGTGGTTCGACTCGAGAAGCAGGGCGCGGTCGCGATCGTCACGATCGACCGACCGGAGGCGCTGAATGCGCTGAACAGCGAGGTGATCGGCGCGGTCGGGTCGAAGATCGACGCGATCGAGGCGGACGCGGAGATCCGGGCCGTCGTCGTGACCGGCGAGGGGCGCTCGTTCGTGGCGGGCGCCGACATCGGCGAGATGAAGGACATGACGCCCCTCGAAGCCGAGGCCTTCTCCGCGCGCGCCCATCGCATCTTCGGGCGCCTCGAGGAGCTGCCGATCCCGACGATCGCCGCGGTGAACGGCTTCGCCCTCGGCGGCGGCTGCGAGCTCGCGCTGTGCTGCGACTTCGTCTACGCGTCGACGAAGGCGAAGATCGGGCAGCCGGAGACGGGGCTCGGGCTGATCCCGGGCTTCGGCGGGACGAGTCGTCTCGTTCGGCGCGTCGGGCTCGCCTGGGCGAAGGAGCTCGTCCTGGTCGCCGATCCCATCTCCGCCGCCGAGGCACAGCAGATCCGTCTCGTGAACCGCGTATTCGAGCCCGACGCGCTGCTCCCCGCCGCGATCGCCGCGGGGGAGCGGATCGCGGCGCGCGGCCCGGTCGCGACGCGCCTGGCGAAGCAGGTCATGCAGCAGGGGCAGGACGCGGACGTGCGCCTCGCCCACGCCCTCGAGCAGCAGGCGTTCGGACTCTCGTTCGCGAGCGAGGACCGCGTCGAAGGCACGACGGCGTTCGTCGAGAAGCGGGATCCGCGCTTCTCCGGGCGTTAGGCGGCCCCCAGCGTCAGGCCGGGAGCTCCACGTAGGGAAGGCGCGCCGCCGTCTGCTCGATCAGGTCGCCCGCGTCGAGCAGGACCCGCGTCGCGTCCCAGGATCCCTCGAGGAGCATCTTGCGCGTGCCCGCCGGGATCCCCGCGTCGAACTCGCCCGCGCGACAGCGGACCTTGCTCGCCTGTACGTCGATCTCGATGTTCTGCTGCGGGTCGAGCTCGACCGAGTCCATGACCGTCGCCAGGTCGGCGTTCGAGAGCGTCACGCAGGGCAGGCCGAGGGCCGTGCAGTTGCCGAAGAAGATCTCCGCGAAGCTGCCGCCGATGAAAGCCTGGAATCCGAAGCGCATGAGCGCCTGGGGCGCGTGCTCGCGGGAGGACCCGCAGCCGAAGTTCTGGCCGACGACGAGGATCGACGCGCCCTCGAAGCGCTCCTGGTCGAGCGGGTGCTCGCCCTTCGCGTCCTTGCGCGCGTCCTCGAAGGCGTGCTCGCCCATCGTGTCGAAGGTGACTTCCTTCATGAAGCGCGCCGGGATGATGCGGTCGGTGTCGACGTCGTCGCCGCGGACCACGCAGCCGCGCCCCTCGACGCGTTCGATCTTGATCAGGGTGTCGTTGCTCATCGTTCTTCTCTCTTCCTGCAGGCTTCTCGTGGGCTCGCGCTCAGTCTTCCGTCGCGACGTTCCGGACGTCGACGACTTCGCCGGCGATCGCCGCGGCGGCGACCATCGCGGGGGACATCAGCAGCGTGCGTCCCGAGGGCGAGCCCTGGCGACCCTTGAAGTTGCGGTTGCTGGAGGAGGCGCAGACCTCGCGCCCCACGAGCTTGTCCGGGTTCATGGCGAGGCACATCGAGCAGCCCGGCTCGCGCCACTGGAACCCGGCGGCGGTGAAGACCGCCGGGAGCCCCTCCTCTTCGGCCTGCTTCTGGACCGCCCTGGAGCCCGGCACCACGAGCGCGCGGATGCCTTCCTTCACGTGGCCCGTCTTCGCGATCTTCGCCGCCTCGCGGAGGTCGGAGATCCGGCCGTTGGTGCAGGAGCCGATGAACGCCACGTCGATCGGGGTGCCGGCGATCGGCGAGCCGGCGGTGAAGTCCATGTACTCGAGGGCCTCCTCGACGCCGGCGCGTTCGTCGTCGTCGACCTCGCCGGGTCCCGGGATCGATTCGCTGACGCCCAGGTTGTGGCCGGGATGGATGCCCCAGGTGACGGAGGGCTCGATCTTTCCGCCGTCGATCGTGACGACGTCGTCGTAGTGGCAGCCCTCGTCGGAGGCCAGGGCGAGCCACTCGGCGGCCTTGGCGTCGAACTCGTCCGCAGGCGGAGCGAAGCGTCGCCCGCGCAGGTACTCGATCGTCGTGGGGTCCGGGTTCACGTAGCCGCAGCGCGCGCCGCCCTCGATCGCCATGTTGCAGACGGTCATCCGCTCTTCCATGGTCATCCGGTCGAAGACGGGGCCCGCGTACTCGTAGGCGTAGCCGACGCCGCCGTTCACCCCGAGCTCGCGGATGATCGCGAGGATCACGTCCTTCGCGAAGACGCCGGGCGCGAGTTCGCCGGTCACCTCGACGCGGCGGACCTTGAGCGGCGCCATCGCCATCGTCTGCGTGGCGAGCAGGTCGCGGACCTGGCTCGTGCCGATCCCGAACGCGATCGCGCCGAAGGCGCCGTGGGTGGCGGTGTGCGAGTCGCCGCAGGCGATGGTCATTCCGGGCTGGGTGAGGCCGAGCTCCGGGCCGATCACGTGGACGATGCCCTGGGCGCCGGACTCGGGGCCGAAGAACTGGATGCCGTGGTCACGACAGTTGCGCTCGAGCTCCGTCATCATCGCTTCGGCCAGGTCGTCCGAGAAGGGGCGGCTCTGGTCGTCGGTCGGGATGATGTGGTCGACGGTCGCGAAGGTCCGGTTCGGGAAGCGCACGGGCACGCCGAGCTCGCGGATCATCGCGAAGGCCTGCGGGCTCGTGACTTCGTGGATCAGGTGCGTGCCGATGAAGAGCTGGGTCTGGCCCGAGGGCAGCTCGCGGACGGTGTGGGCGTCCCAGACCTTCTGGAAGAGACTTTTCTTGGTATCGCTCATGGTGTCGTTCCCGGGTGTTCGGCCGGCGGGTCGCGCCAGCGGGCCGCAGGGATAGCACGGGGGCCCAGGCCCTGTACCCTCCGCGCCGCACGGCTTCGAAGATCCCGCGCTCGGCCGCGTGGAGGGGGCCTACGCTTGGCCAGCTGGCCAAAATAGAGAAGGAAGAACCGGATCCATGGAGCTGATGCACACCGCGCACGTCCCCGCTGGGCCGGGCCCGTTCCCGACCATCCTGGCGCTCCATGGCTTCGGGGCGAGCGCGCACGATCTGCTCGGGATCGCGCCGCTGGTCTCGCAGGTCGTCCCCGGCGACGAGGTGCTGTTCCTCTGTCCGCAGGGCCCGATCGTCCTCGAGCCCCAGCCGGGCCAGCGCGCCTACGCGTGGTTCCCGCTCTCGGGCGGCGGAGAGATCGACGCGCCGGCGCTGGTCGGGGCGCGCGGCGTGCTCGAAGGCTTCCTCGACGATGCCCTCGAGCAATACCCGATCGATCCGAACCGCCTCGTCGTGATGGGCTTCAGTCAGGGCGGCGTCATGGCCTACGACCTGGCGCTCGGTCGGCCGGAACGCTTCAGCGCGCTGGTCGCGCTCTCGAGCTGGCTTCCG
>JAUIMK010000288.1 GCA_030432735.1 bacterium | reverse complement strand
CTATCCCCTCGCGATCGCCGTGAACGTGATCGTGCCCTCGGTCCTCGCCGGCAACGGCGTCCTCGTGAAGCACGCCTCCCAGACCGCCCTCGTCGCCGACCAGTTCGCGCAGTCCTTCGCGGACGCCGGCGCGCCGGAGGGCCTCGTCCAGGCGGTGCCGATGAGCCACGAGGTGACGGCGAACCTGATTCGCTCCCGCGCCCTCGGCTACGTCTCGTTCACCGGCTCCGTCCGCGGCGGCCACGAGATCTACCGCGCCGTCGCCAGCGAGAACTTCATCCACGCGGGCATGGAGCTCGGCGGCAAGGATCCCGCCCTCGTCCTCGAGGACGCGGACGTCGCCTTCGCGGCTGCGAACCTGGTCGACGGGGCCTTCTACAACGCGGGCCAGAGCTGCTGCGGGATCGAGCGGATCTACGTGCACGAGCGCGTCTACGACGACTTCGTCGCGGAGTTCGTACGGATCGCCAAGGGCTACCGGCTCGGGGATCCCCTCGACGAGGCGACGACGATGGGGCCGATGGTCGATGCGAAGTCGGCGGACTTCGTGCGCGACCAGGTCGCCGCGGCCATCCGCGCCGGCGCGTCCCGCCTCGTGGGGGACGAAGACTTCGACTTGCCCGATCGATCGCCCTGCTATCTGGCGCCGCAGGTCCTCGTCGACGCCGATCACACGATGTCGCTCATGGTCGACGAGACCTTCGGGCCCGCGATCGGGATCATGAAGATTGCCAACGAATCCGAAGGCGTCGCGCTCATGAACGACTCGGCCTTCGGATTGACGGCCTCGATCTGGAGCGGCGACCTCGAGCGGGCCGCCCGTCTCGCGGAGGACGTCGAGGCCGGCACCGTCTTCGCGAACCGCTGCGACTACCTGGACCCGGCCCTCGCCTGGACCGGCGTCAAGGACTCGGGCTTTGGCTGCTCGCTGTCGAGCCTCGGCTTCCGTTCGGTCACGCGACCGAAGAGCTATCACTTGCGCGAAGAGTCGGCGTAGCCGACGAGAGGCGCCGGCCTGGCCGGCACGTTGCGTCGGCCGTCCCGACGCCGGGGGGATCGCATGGCAGACGACGCGCCCGTCACGAACAAGGCGGAGCTCGACGCCTGGATCGAAAGCGAGGGGATCCGCTTCTTCAAGATCGGCGTCTTCGACGTCGACGGCGTGCTGCGCGGCAAGTACGTCGACCGCTCGAAGCTCGCGAGCGCCGTCGACAAGGGCTTCGGCTTCTGCGACGTCGTGCTCGGTTGGGATCTCCACGACGAGCTCTACGCCGACCCGGGCGTCGAGGTCTCCGGCTGGCACACGGGCTACCGCGACGCCCCGGTTCGGCTCGATCTCTCGACCCTCCGGCGAATCCCCTTCGAGGACGACACGCTGCTGCTCGTCGGCAGCTTCGGCGGCGACTACGCCGAGGTCTGCCCGCGAACGGTGCTCACACGGACGATCGACAAGGCCGCGTCGATGGGCTTCGACGTGAACGGGGCCTTCGAGTACGAGTTCTTCCTCTTCGACGAGACGCCCCACAGCGTGCGCGAGAAGGGCTTCCGCGACCTGACGCCCGTCACTCCGGGCATGTTCGGGTATTCGGTGATCCGGAACTCGGTCCACGCCGATTTCTACCACGACCTGCTCGACAGGATGGCCGAGCTCGGCTGTCCCCTCGAAGGGCTCCACACCGAGACGGGCCCCGGCGTACTGGAGGCCGCCATCCGCTACACGCGCGGGATCGACGCGGCGGACCGCGCGGCGATCTTCAAGACCTTCACGAAGGTCTTCGCCCAGCAGAACGAGCTCCTCGCCACGTTCATGGCGAAGTGGAGCAACGACTACCCCGGCCAGAGCGGCCACCTCCACCTGTCGCTCTCGAAGGACGGCGCCAACGCGTTCTACGAAGAGGGCGCCCCCCACGACATGAGCGCGACGATGCAACGCTTCGTCGCCGGGCAGGTGAAGTACCTGCCGGAGCTGCTCTCGATGGTCTGCAGCACCATCAACGCCTATCGCCGGCTCGTCCCCGGGATGTGGGCGCCGACGGCGGCGAACTGGGGCGTGGAGAACCGCACGACCGCGATTCGCGCGATCCCGGCAGGCCCCGGCGGGCAGCGCAGCGAGTACCGGATCGCCCCCGCCGACGCGAACCCGTACCTGGCGATGGCCGCGGCCCTCGCCTCGGGACTGCGCGGGATCGAGGAGGACCTCGAGGTCCCGGACCCGATCTCCGGCAACGCCTACGAGGATCCCCGCGCGATGGCGAGCCCGCTGCCGACCACGCTGCGCGACGCGGCGGCGGCGCTCCGCGGCTCCGCGCTGGCCCGGGACGCGTTCGGGGACGCCTTCGTCGACCACTACGCGGCCACCCGCGAGTGGGAGGATCGCGAGTTCCGGAAGGCCGTCTCCGACTGGGACCTCGCCCGCTACTTCGAGATCATCTGACGTGCGCGACGAACCGATCCGCGGTCAGTTCAACTATCCGAGCGCCTACCGGATCGGCGCAGGACGGATCACCGAGCTCCCGGCCGTCTGCCGCGAGCTCGGCATGACCCGCCCCCTCGTCGTGACCGACCCCGGCATCACCGGCCTCGCCTGGTTCCCGCCGATCCTCGAGGCGCTCGCCGCCGCGGGCCTCGACGTCCGTACGTTCTCGGAGGTCGACGCGAACCCCGCCGTGCCCCACGTCGAGAACGGCGTCTCGGCCGCGCGCGCCCACGGAGCGGACGGCCTCGTCCTGCTCGGCGGTGGCTCCGCGATGGATACCGGCAAGTGCGTCGCGCTCCTCGTCGACAACCCGGGATCCGTGCTCGACTACGAGGACACAGGCGACCATTGGAAGCGCGCCGACGCAGCGAGGATCCTGCCCTCGGTCGCCATCCCCACGACGGCGGGCACCGGCTCCGAGGTCGGCCGCGCCGCGGTGATCGTCGACCCGGCGGATCACAACAAGAAGATCATCTTCCACCCGGCGATGCAGCCGGACGCGGTCGTCGCAGACCCGGAGCTCACGCTGGGTCTTCCGCCCATGCTGACCGCCGCCACGGGCATGGACGCCCTCGCCCACTGCTTCGAGGCCTTCTGCGCACCGGCCTATCATCCCATGGCGGACGGAATCGCCCTCGAAGGCATGCGCCTGATCGCGGAGAACCTCGTCGTCGCCACCGAGGACGGCTCGAACCTGACCGCCCGGACCCATCTCCTGATGGCCGCCTCCATGGGCGCCACGGCCTTCCAGAAGGGCCTCGGCCTGATCCACGCGCTCTCGCACCCCGTCGGCGGCGTGACGGGGCTCCATCACGGAACCGCCAATGCGATCTTCCAGCCCTACGTGATGCAGCACAACCGCGCAGTCATCGAGGAGCGCATGCCCCGCGTCGCCCGGGCGATCGGGATCGACGGCGGCTTCGACGACGTCCTCGCCTGGACGATCACGCTCCGCGGCCGCCTCGGCCTCCCCGGCGATCTCGCAGGCGTGGTCGACGAATCGACGATCCCCGACCTCGTGCGCATGGCGAGCGAGGATCCCTCGCTCGCGACGAACCCGAAGCCCTGCTCCCTCGCCGAGATCGAAGACGTCTTGCGGCGAGCGATCGCGGGAGACCTCGCCTAGGCGAAGACGCCTTCGATCCGCGTAGCCGGTCTCACTCCCCCGCCGCCGCCCGACGGACCATGTCCGTCGCGATCCGCACCGAGCGCGCGAGCGGCTCGATCAGGATCCGCTCGTCCCGTCCATGCGCACCGCTCCGCTCGGAGATCTCGAGCTGCATCGGCACGAAGCGAAGGATCTCGTCGGCCACCTCCCCGAAATGGCGCGTATCCGTCGCGCCCGGAACGAGACCGGGCAGCACGACCGCCTCCGGGATCTCCGCGAGGACCGCTGCGGCAGCGAGCTGGAACGCCGGCCCCGACGCGGAGGCCGGCGGCGCCGAGGTGCCCCAGCGTTCGCCCACGATCTCGATCTCCGGATCGTCGATCACCGCTTCGAGGTGGGCGAGCACGTCGTCGTGGGTATCGCCCGGGAGGACGCGGACGTTGATCAGGGCTTCTGCAAGCTCCGGGATCACGTTCGCCTTCACGCCTCCCGAGATCAGGGTCGCTGCGAAGGTCGTCTGGAGGAGCGCGCGGTTCAGGTCGTCCTTCAGGAAGGCGTTCTTCACCAAGGGGCCGGTCAGCCAGAGATTGTCGAACGCGAAGCGGCGACCGAAGGGCTGATACGGGGCCGCGGCCTCGAGCATCTCCCGAACCGGCAGCGTGATCCGCGCCGGCATCGGATGGGACTCGACGCGGGAGATCGCCCGGGCGAGGCGACCGATCGCCGTCGAGCGCGGCGGCATCGAGGAGTGACCGCTCACCCCGCGCGCCCGCAGCCGCACGTTCATGTACGCCTTCTCCGCGGTGGTGACCATCGCGGTGACCCGGTCCGGCACCAGGGGGTGCCCCTCGATCATGAACCCGCCCTCGTCGAAGAGCATCGCGAGCCGGAGGCCGCGCTCGGCGAAGAGTTCGGCGACGCGTTTCGCGCCCTGCGTGCCCCCGATCTCCTCGTCGTGCCCGAAGGCGAGGTAGATCGTCCGCGCCGGCGTCACGCCTTCGACCAGCAGCGCCTCGACCGCTTCGAGCCAGAAGATCACCCCCGTCTTCACGTCGAGCGCACCGCGCCCCCACACGTACCCGTCCGCGAGGACGCCGCCGTAGGGCGGCTGGCTCCACGCCGCGGCCGCCGCGTCGGAGACCGGGACGACGTCGGTGTGGGACATGAAGAGCGCGGGCCGAAGCGTCTCGTCGCTCCCCGCCCAGCGGAAGAGCAGCGTGTATTCGTTCACGTGTTCCAGCGCCAGCTCGGCGAAGACGCGCGGGTAGGTCTCGCGCAGATACGCCTCGTGCGCCTCGAAGGGCTCACCGCGGAAGTCGGCGGGATCTTCCGGGCTCACCGTCTCGAAGCGGATCGCGCCCGCGAGCCGCTCCGCGATCTCCCGGGACGTCGGCCCCTCGGCGATCGCCGTCGAAGAAGCGATCCCCGAGGCGAGGATCCCGATCGCGGCCACGAGGCCGATCCGTGCGCGCATGCCCTTCCCTCCCCCGGACCGCCGGGCCCGGTCGGGGGCAAGCCTATCGGAAGCATCGCCCTCGCGCGCGGAACGCGCGTCGCCCCCGAGTCGTCGCGTTTCACCCTCGCGCGGTCGTTGACCGCGGGACACGACGTGCCACGCTCGGGCGATGGCCCGCGGTGCGACGATCTACAAGGCAAGTCTCGAACTCTCCCTGGTCGACCGGAACGTCTACGACGAAGTCCAGGCGACGATCGCGCGTCACCCGTCGGAGACCCACGAGCGAACGCTCGTGCGGACCCTCGCGTACGCGCTCCGCTACGACCGGGATCTCGAGTTCGGGCGCGGCGTCTCGGCGACGGACGAGCCCGACCTCTGGAGTCGCGAAGGAGACGGGCGCCCCCGCGAATGGATCGAGGTCGGTCAGCCCGATGGCAAGCGGCTGGTGAAGGCCGGGCGCCAGTCCGGACGGGTGACGGTCTTCGCGTTCGGCGAGGGCGTGGAGCGCTGGCGCGAGGCCAACGTCGAGGGGACCGAGCTGCCCGGGAACGTCGCGGTCGCGCGCATCGACGACGGCTTCCTCGCCGCGCTCGCGGCGGCGACGGATCGGCAGCTGCGCTGGTCCCTGACGCTCAGCGAGGGAATCGTGTTCCTGACGACGGGAGACGACTCCTTCGAGACGACTCCGCAGATCTGGCGGGGCGAGCCGCTCGCCTAGCAACGCGGTGCCTCAGAACCAGAACGTCCACTGCAGCTTCGCGAGGGGGGCCGTCCGCGTCGGGCGGACCTCGTCCCGGGCATCGAAGCCCTGGTTCAGCACGAGGAAGAGCTCGCGTCCGTCCTCGATGATCCAGCGGAACCGGCTGTTCACGCCGATGCGATCGCTCACGCTGTCGTACTGGACCAGGGTGACCCACGAGAGATCCGCCGTGAAGAGGAGGCTCAACCGACCGCGGATCACGTGGACGTTCTCGTCGCCCCCCGGAAGGCGGAGATTGTCGAAGATGTAGATGAGTCCCGTCTGCACGTGGCGAGTGAAGCGGAGCGTGACGTCGCTCTCGAGACTCGCCCGGGTCCCGTCGTAGAACGTGCCGTAGCCCGCGACGAGGGTCGCGTTCACGGCGCGGTTCTCGCTCGTCGTCACGCGGACGCGGCCCACGTCCCAGTGGTAGCGCCCCGCCGGCACGGAGAAGGAGAGCGGATCCTCGGCCGTCACGACGTCGTAGCTGTGTTCGTACTCGAAACGGAAGCCGTCGTTGACGTAGTTCTGGACCTCGATCGGACGCCAGAGGACGGTGGCCGTCTCG
>JAUIMK010000008.1 GCA_030432735.1 bacterium | reverse complement strand
CTCGGAGACGCGTTGCTTCGGTGGCGTCCAGAAGACGATCCAACACGCGTCCGAAGCGACCGGGACGGACATGAACGTCTCGATCTTCCTCCCGTCCGAGGCCGCGGACGGCCCGGTTCCGGTCCTCTACTACCTGTCGGGTCTCACCTGCACCGAGGAGAACGTCACGGTCAAGGCCGGGGCCCAGCGATGCGCCGCGGACGCGGGGATCGCCCTCGTCATGCCCGACACCAGCCCGCGCGGACTCGACCTTCCGGGTGAGCACGACGACTGGGACTTCGGGAGCGGCGCGGGCTTCTACGTCAACGCCACCGAGGCGCCGTGGAAGGACCACTACCGGATGTACGACTACGTCGTGGAGGAGCTTCCCGCCCTCGTCGGGGCCCACGAGCCGATCGACACGGCCCGCGCGTCCGTCACCGGTCATTCCATGGGCGGGCACGGCGCGCTGGTCGTCGGGCTCCGCCACCCCGAGCGCTACGCGTCGATCTCGGCGTTCGCTCCGATCGTCTCGCCGACGCGATGCCCCTGGGGCCACAAGGCCTTCGCGAACTATCTGGGCGACGACCGCTCGACCTGGGAGGCCTACGACGCCTCGCTCCTCGTCGCGAATCCCCATCCCGGCGAGATCCTGATCGACCAGGGGCTCGCCGACGGGTTTCTCGAGGAGCAGCTCAAGCCCGAGCTCTTCGAGGCCGCCTGCGAAGCGTCGGGACAGTCGCTGACCCTGCGGCGCCAGGAGGGCTACGACCACAGCTACTTCTTCATCGCCACCTTCATGCCCGACCACGTCGAGCACGCGGCGAAGGCCCTGGGCCTTCGTTAGGCGAAGCCGAAGAACACCTGCCCGCAAGGCTCAGGCGAGCTTGGACAGCGCCTCGAGATTGGCCTCGGCTTCCTCGGCGATGTCGAAGAGGCGCGGAGCGTCGAGCCCGACCCGCTCCCCCTTCTCGAGGAGCTCCGCGTCGATCTCGTCGGCGCTCTCGGCGAAGCCCTCCGCGATCCGATTCGCGATCGTGTGCCCGAGATCGACGGCGTGGGCGAGATGCTCCGCGTCTCCCGTGATGCCTTCCATGTCGTGATGCCCGAGCACGGCGTCACAGAACGCCGCCGGGAATCCCCAGGACGCGAGCACCATCGCGCCGAGCGCCGGATGCGTCGCCTCGAGCATCGCGTCCACCGCCGAGTCGGAGGGGGAAGCCCCGTCGTCCTGCCAGGCAGGCAGCTCGGCCACGAAGGCGAACACGACCAGCTGCCCGAGATCGTGGAGCAGCCCCGCCAGGAACCCCGTCGTCTCCCAGGGCGGGATCTCCTGCGTGATCTCCTGGGTCGCGCTCGCGCTGAGCAGCGAATGACGCCAGAGCGCCTGCGCCCGCTCTCCGAGCCCCGGTGAACGGAGCAGCGTCGAGCGGAGGGCGACCACGACGACCAGCGTCCGCGCCTCGCGAACGCCCATGCGCATGAGCGCCTCGCGAACGTTCGGGACCTCCGTCGCGCCCCGGAAGTAGGAGCTGTTCGCGACGCCCATGATCCGCGTCGCGAGCACGGGATCGCCGTTCACCGCCTGGGCCAGCTCGTCGAGGTCGACCTCCGCCTGCTCGATCAGGCGGACGACACGATGGGTCGTCGGCGAGAGCGACGGGAGCCGCAGCCGCTTGCGTTTGATCGCGCGGACGAGGGGCGTGAGCCAACGCTCCTGCGCGGGGTCGGCTTCGATGAGCGCACGGGCGCCGGCGATCGCGGCATCGGCGTACTCGCCGGCTGCCTGGTCCCCGATCCCTTCGTCTCCGATTTCGACGGCGTCGACCGACATTCCACCTCCAGGAGTCTCTTGCGGCGCGGCGGCAGGCGGACTTGATGGGGCGAACCCCCGGGATGGTCTCCTCAAGCGGTCTGCGGCGAATCCCCGAGCTCCCGGGCGGCGTCGCGTAGCGCCGGTCCCTTCCCCGGCGCTGTGCGCTCCGACACGTCCATCAAGGGAAGCCGGACCGATGCCGATTCGAGGCGGACGGAGAGGCTCTGCCGACCTGCGAGGGGCGCGATGCGCAAGGGGCTCGACAAGGCAGCGATCGCGTTCGGGATGCTGGGAATCGGGCTCGTCGTCGTCGCGGCGCTCGCGGGCAGCAGCCCTGCGCCCGGCACGACCGGCGCGCCCGCGGACCACGAGGTCCGGGCCGCCGGGCCGCCCGCGAACGCGGCGTCGACCCGCGCGAGCGACGCGGAGCAGCCGCGGCCGATCGAGCCCCGCCAGGCGCGGCGCGCGCCGGCGCCTTCGGAGGCTACTTCGAGCACCGCATCCACCCGCGACGCGACGCACGAGACGCCCGAGCCCCCGGTCGAGACGTCGCTTCGCGAACGGCTCGAGCGCGCGATCGCCCGCGCCGAGACCGAACGCGACTTCACCATCCATCCCGCCGTCGTCGACACCGTCCTCGACCGCGGCGACGTCCGCATCCTCTTCCCGATCGACGTCGATCATCATGCGCGGGCGAGGAACCTCCTCGCGCGCCCGGACGGGCCGACGGACCTGCGCTTCTTCCCGCTCCTCGGGCAGGGCGCCGCGCGCGTCGACGGTGACCGACTCGTCGCGCTGATCGAGTCGGGGCTGCTCGCGTCGATCGACCTCGACGTGATCCATCGCCCGAGCCTCGCCGCGACGATCCCGTTGATTCGGGCCGACGAGGCCCACCGGGCCGGCGACGACGGCACCGGACGTGCGATCGCGATCCTCGACACCGGCATCGACACGAGCCACGAGATGTTCGCGGGACGCGTCGCCGAAGAGGCGTGCTTCTCGCTCCTCGCGAGCTGCCCCGACGCGTCTCGAGCCATGGTCGGCCGCGGCGCGGCCGTCCCCTGCTCGGGGTCCGGCTGCGGGCACGGCACGAGCGTCGCGGGCATCGCCGCCGGGCACGCCGCGGACGACCGGCTCGTCGGCGTGGCGCCGGCGGCGCAGCTGATCGCGATCCAGGTCTTCAGCGAGCTCGGCGGCGGGGACATCGGCGCCTACACCTCCGACATCGTCGCCGGCCTCCAGCACGTGCTCGGCCTCGGCATGACCTACGACGTCGATGCGGTGAACCTCTCCGTCGGCGGGACGATCTTCGGCAGCGTCGCAGCGTGCGAGGCGGGCTCGTCCTCCGCCTCCGCCGCGATCGCCACGCTGCGCGACGCCGGAATCGTGACCGTCGCCGCCGGCGGCAACGACGGCCGCGTCGACGCGATCACGAGTCCCGCCTGTCTCACCGACGTGATCGGCGTCGGCGCGACGAATGCGGCCGACCTCGTCCCGGGCTACTCGAACTCGACCGACCTGCTGACGATGCTCGCCCCCGGCGCCGGCGTCGAGTCCGCAGCGAACGGCGGGGGCACGAGCCTCGTCGGCGGCACGTCGATGGCCGCCCCCCACGTGAGCGGCGCGATCGCCCTCCTCCGCCAGCATCATCCCGCCGCGACCCCCGCGGAGATCGAGAACGCCCTCGTTCTCGCGGGCGTGCCCATCCACGACCCGCGCGGCGACGTCACCCTTCCCCGCCTCGACGTGCAGGGTGCGATCGACCTCCTGTCCACCGCGGCGGCGGCCGGCGCGGGTGGAAGCGCGACCCCCACGCCGTCGGCCGTGAGCGACGGGGGCGGAGGCGCGGCGTGCGGCCTGATCGGACTCGAGCCCTTCCTCGCGGTCGGCGCGGTCCGCCTGCTCGGACGACGTCGACGTCTGGTCCCGCGCGGTACGGTCGGCGCGGCGCGGTGTCCCCTCCCGTGAGACGCCGCTCGCGCCGCTAGGCCTGCGGCGTGCGGACGACCAGCATGCGGACCTCCGTCATGTCCTCGATGGCGAACTTCACGCCCTCGCGTCCGAGTCCGCTCTCCTTCACGCCGCCGTAGGGCATGTGATCGACCCGCCACGAAGGCACGTCCCCGATCACGACGCCGCCGACGTCGAGCACGTCCCAGGCCTTCTGCGCCTTGTAGAGGTCGCGGGTGAAGATCCCGGCCTGCAGGCCGAACACGGAGTCGTTCACCTGCGCGAGCGCCGCGTCGAAGTCCGAGAAGCGCGACAGGATCGCGACCGGACCGAAGGCCTCCTGGCACACGACGTCCTCGCCGCTCGGCACGTCCTCGAGGAGGGTCGCCTCGAGCATCGCCCCTTCGCGCCCGCCGCCGCAGAGGAGCGTCGCCCCGGCCTCGACCGCGCTCTCGATCCAGCCGTGGAGCCGGGTGGCCTCCTTCTCGGAGATCATCGGCCCGATGAAGGTGTCCTCGTCCTTCGGGTCGCCCATCGGCAGCGCCTTCGTCTTCTCGACGAGCTGGTCGCGCAGGCGTTCGTAGAGCGCGTCGTGGACGAGGATGCGCTGGACGCCGATGCAGCTCTGACCGCTCTGGTAGAAGGCGCCGAAGACGATGCGTTCGATCGCGTCGTCGACGTCCGCGTCTTCGTCGACGATCACCGCGGCGTTGCCACCGAGCTCGAGCACGACGGGCTTCTTGCCGGCGCGCGCCTTCAGGTCCCAGCCGACGCCCGGGGAGCCGGTGAACGAGAGGAGCTTCAGGCGGTCGTCCTCGGTGAAGCGCGCGGCGCCGTCGCGCGCGCACGGGAGGATCGAGAACGCGCCCTCGGGCAGGTCGGTCTCGGCCAGCACCTCGCCGATCACCAGCGCCCCGATCGGCGTCAGGCTCGCGGGCTTCAAGACGAAGGGACAGCCCACCGCGAGCGCCGGCGCGACCTTGTGCGCCGCGAGATTGAGCGGGAAGTTGAAGGGCGAGATGAACGAGCAGGGGCCGATCGGCACGCGCTTCCAGGCGCCGCTGTAGCCCCGGGCCCGGGGGCTGATGTCGAGGGGCATGACCTCGCCGCCGATCCGGACCGACTCCTCCGCGGCGATCCGGAACGTGTCGATCAGGCGACCGACCTCGCCCCGGGCGTCCTTGATCGGCTTCCCCGCCTCGATGCAGAGCGCCATCGCCAGCTCCTCGAAGCGCTCCTCGAAGCGGCGGACGCAGTGGTCGAGGACCGCCTGCCGCTCGTAGGCCGCCATCCGGGCCATCGGCTCCGCCGCCTCGACCGCCGCCGCGATCCCGCGATCGATCGCCGCGTCGTCCGCCAGCGCGACGCGGGTCGCGACCTCTCCGCTGTACTTGTCGAGGACCTCGAGGTCGTGATTCGGGGCCTCGGGCCGGTTCGCCAGGAAATACGGGTAGGTCGGGGCCAGCACGGTCATCGGATCGAACCTCCGGTGCCGGGCGGGCCGGCGCGAGGAGAGGAAAAACGGAGCAGTTGCGGGGACCTGCGCGAGGCTAGCAGCCGGTGATTCCCGTCACGCTGGAAAACGCAGCCCGGACTGTAGATTCCGGGCGCGCTTGCCGATGAGACGCGCATGGACGACTCGTTCAAGCTTCCCGGATGGGCCCGTCAGATCCTGGTCGGTGCCGGGCTCTTCGTGCTCGGCGGCGTGATCGCGTTCGGCTACTCCTGGCGGCCGCTGCACGGCTCGCTGACCTGGAAGATCGCCGCGCTCGAGGAGAAGCTCGATGCGCGCAACCTGGAGAACCTGAAGCTCGCAGACGAGCTCGCCCGGCTGCGCAGCCAGGAGGCGGAGCGCGTCGACCCCGAGGCGTATCAGGAAGCAAGGACCGCCCTCGAGAAGACCGAGGCCGCCCTCGCCCAGGCCGAGAAGGATCTCGCGCGAGCCGATCGCAAGCGCAAGGACGCGAACGCGAGTGCACGGACGTGGCGGAAGCGCTACGAGACGCTGCGCGACGAGACCAGCCGAGCGCCCGTTCCGGCGGCGCCCGCGCAGGTCCCCGCCCCCGCCGAAGCGCCCGAAGCGCCCGCGGCGCCCCCGGCCTCGCCGTCCGCGGACGGGACGCCGGCGGCGGCATCGCCAGGTGGAACGGAACCCGCCATCCTCGGGGGTGGCGACGGCGCGAGCGGCGCCGCGCCCTGAGCGCGCCCTCGCCGATCCCGCGTCGCCCGAACGCAGCCGGGAATCCGCCATGTCCGTCCACGCAGAATTCGGTCGCGCCCTCGAGACGCTGCTCGCCGCCGTCGACATGCTGCCCGCCGCGCAGGCCGCGCCCCACCGTGCCGCCCTCGAGCGCGCCCGCCTCTCGAGCCAGCCCGATCTCTCGAGCGCGGCCCGCGCCGCCCTCGAGGCCCTCGACGGTCTGGCCGGCGTCGACGTCGCGGGTGACCGCCTGGAAGCGCTCTCGGAGCACCTCGCCGCCCACTGCCGGGCCGTCCTCGGACTCCCGCGCGGCTGATCGGCAGTGGGCCGGCAGACCGTGCCTTCCTCGGCCGCGCTCCGAGCGTTCGGCGCGAAGGGCGCGGCGCCGCGATGGTACACTGCGGCCTCCCGAATCCGATCGCCCGAGCCGCCGCCCCCCATGCTGCCCCTGCCTCGACTCCGCGCCGTGATCCGCTTCGCTCCCCGCCTCCCCGGGCTCGTCGCGGCGTTGGCGTTCGCGCTCGTCGCGGTGCCGACCGGCGCCGTGCTGATCGACACGGGCGACGGGACCGGCAACACGGCGCCCCCCTCCGGCGACCCGGGATTCTCGAACGTCGGCATCACCTCGACGGGCCTCTCCGCCGTCTACGTGCGCAACGGATGGGTCCTGACCGCGAACCACGTCGGCGAGAATCCGGTCACCTTCGGCGGCGTGACCTACCTCCCGATCGCCGGGTCGAGCGTGCGCTTCGAGAACCCCGACGGGACCCTCGCCGACCTGCGCGCCTTCAAGCTCGCGACGCGCCCGGCGCTCCCGGCGCTCTCGATCGCGAGCCAGCCGCCCTCGCCGAACGACCTCGTCACGCTGATCGGGCACGGGCGGGATCGGGGCGCGGCGACGAGCTTCATGGGCGTCGACGGCTGGGCGTGGCTCGGCTCGCGGACGATGCGCTGGGGCACCAACCGCATCAGCGAGATCGACCAGGTGAACCTCGACACCCGATCCTTCGTGATCGTCTACGACGACCGGACCACCGGCCCGCCCGGCCAGCACGAAGCGGACATCGTGAACGGGGACTCGGGAGGAGCCGCGTTCCTCGGCTCGGGCGCCGGCGCCGAGCTGATCGGCATCCTCTTCGCGCGCGCCTCCTTCGTCGACCAGCCCCAGAACACGTCGATCTACGGCAACCTCGGGTTGATCGTCGATCTCTTCGCGTATCGCGACGACGTCCTCGCGGTCATCGACCAGCCCGACTGCGACGATGGTCTCGACGACGACGGGGACGGCCTGGTCGACCACCCGGCGGATCCCGGCTGCACGAGCCCGACGGACGAGAGCGAGCGCGAGGCGAGCCTCGCCTGCGACAACGAGATCGACGACGACGGGGACGGAACGATCGACCTCTCGGATCCGGGCTGCGCGAATCCCGGCGACGTCGACGAACGCGGCCCGCTCTACGAGTGCGACAACGGCCTCGACGACGACCTCGACAGCTTCGTCGACTTCCCGGACGACCCGGGCTGCCTGCACCCGCAGAATCCCTACGAGCTGCCCGATCCCGAGCCGGGTCTCCCGCTGTCGATCGGTGCCCTCGTCCTGGCGGCGGCGCGGCGGCGCCGAGCCGCCTACTCGAGCAGATCGACCTTGTAGTTCCCGCGGCGCTCGTCGTACTCGAGCTTCACGCATCCCTCGCGCTCGGCCGCCTGGAGCAGCTCGGCGAAGTTGCGGTATCCGGCGTTCGTCTCGTCGAAGTCCGGATGGACGCGCCTGAGGGCCTGCTTGATCATCGAGCCCCAGACCGCATCGTGGTCCTTCGACAGGTTCTCGAGGACGTCGAGCATGTGGTCGATCGCGTCGGCGCCGTCGTCGTTGATCGGCGCCTCCGTCTTCGACTTCGAAGCGGCCTTGGTCCTGGACGCCTTCTTCTTCGACGAGGGCTTCGACTTCTGCTTCTCCGCGCGCTTGCCTGCCTTCAGGTCGGCGGCCTTCGCGAGATCGTCGTAGTAGATGAACTCGTCGCAGCTCCCCATCAGCAGTCCCGACGTCGAGTTCTTGACGCCGCAGCCGATGACGCGCTTGTGGTTCTCCTTGAGCTTGGCGACGAGCGGCGAGAAATCGCTGTCACCGGTCAGCAGCGCGAAAATCTCGATGTGTTCCTTCGAATAACAGAGGTCGAGGGCATCGACGACCATTCGGATGTCGGCGCTGTTCTTGCCGCTCATCTTCGATCGCGGGATGTCGATCAGCTCGATCCCGCGCGCGTGGAACTCACGGACGTCGTTCCGGTACTGGCTCCAGTCGCAGTAGGCGCGCTTGTAGACGATGCGCCCCTTCTCGAGCAGGCGCCGGAGGATCAGGTCGATGTCGAGGGTCCGCCACTTCGAGTCGCGCGCGCCGAGGGCGAGGTTCTCGTAGTCGACGAACACCGCGATCAGCGGTTCTTCGGACATGGTTCTCTTTCGTTTCGCGGCGTGCCGGCCAGAGCGCGAGGTTCAGGCGCCGGCGGGGTCGCCCAGGGTCAGCCGCCAGACGGCGATCTCCCCGTGTTCATCGATCTCTCCTTCGAGATCACCCGGAGAGTCGGACATCGGCGCCAGGAATGCTCGCCGCGGGCGGCTCCGGCCGGAAAACTCCCAGCCCCCGCCGTCCCGCGGCCAGCCCTCGAGCACGACGATCCCCTCGTCGTCGAAGTAGGAGATCAGGATCCGTCCGCCCTCGATCCAGACCTCCGCGTCGTCGCACTCGAAGGGCGGGCCGTCGCCGAAGGCCGCCACGGAGACGCGGCAGGCGGGGTGGTGGACGCGGCTCATCGGTCCCGACCCGGCCCGGGGCTCAGCGGCACCCGCTGATCCCGCCGTCGACGGGAATCACGGTCCCGTTCACGTACTGGCCGGCGCGAGACGCGAGGAAGATCGCGATGCCGGCCATGTCCTCCGGATTCCCGATCCGTCCGAGGGGCACCATCTTGTTGATGGCCTCGCCGACGTTCTCGAGGGTCGCCTTCATCATGCGACTCTGGAACGGACCGGGCGCGACGGCGTTCACCGTGATCCGCTTCGGCGCGAGCTTCTTCGCGAGCACCCGGGACATGTGGTGGACCGCGGCCTTGCTCGCCGAGTAGGAGAAGGTCTCGAGGGCCGGGACCGTCAGCCCATCGATCGAGCCGATGTTGATCACGCGAGACGGATCCTCGTGGGACGCGGCCGCCTCGAGGGCGCCGGTGAGACGCCGGGTCAGCGCGAAGACGCCCTTCACGTTGACGTCGAGCACGCGGTTCCAGGCGGACTCCGGAAAGGTCTCGTAGGGCTCGCCCCAGTTCGCGCCGGCGTTGTTCACCAGGATGTCGAGCTTCCCGTTCTCCCGGGACTCGATCTCGTCGCCGAGGGCGTTGCAGCCGGCCTCCGTCGACAGATCGGCGACGATCGCAGTCACGTCGCCGCCGTCGCCGAGCTCCGCGATCCGCGCCTCGAGCTCCGCCTCCTTGCGGGAGGCGATGTAGACCTTCACGCCGGCACGGGCGTACCCTTCGGCGATCATCCAGCCGATGCCGCTGCCGCCGCCAGTGACGAGCGCCACCTTCCCGTCGATCGAAAAGAGATCGGAAACGTTCACATTCACCGTCACGGGCACTCTCCTCCGGCTCGGCCACCGACCGCGCGCGGCGCGAGTATAGGCGGGGCCGCCGCGCACGCCGGGCATCTCCGGCGACCGACGGTGGCACCGATCGTCGCGCCGCCACGGGCCTTCACGCCGGGCGGCGCCCACGGTAGCCTCGGGCGCGATGTCCGACGCTGCTGCCGAAACCGGAGGGCTCCTGCCCGGCCGAGCCACCTCCGCCGGTACCCGCCGCTACGCCGACCGGATCACCGCCCGCCGCCGAGAGGCCGGACTCGCGACCGCCGCGGACCACTTCACCCGGCCGGACGAGCTCTGGCTCTCGTCGCTCTCCCTCGGCACCCTGCGCGGTGATCCCGGCGGCATCGACGACCTGCTCTACCGGAGCGTCGTCGGTGACCTGCTCGAGGGCGGCGTGAACGTCTTCGACACCGCACTCTCCGATCGCATGCAGACCAGCGAGCGCGCGATCGGACACGCGCTCCGCCGCGCGATCGCGGAAGGCACCGTCGCACGAGACGAAATCGTCGTCGTCACCAAGGGGGGCGGGCTCACCCCCGACCCGGATCGCGCCGGCAGCTACACCTCCGCGCAGCGCGATCTCTACGCGACCTACATCGACAGCGGCATCGTCTCCCCCGACGACGTCTATCGCGGTCACTCGATCGACCCGCGCTTCCTGCTCGACCAGATCGAGCGCAGCCGGCGCAACCTCGGCCTCGAAACCCTCGACTACTACCTGATCCAGGAGCCCGAGATCCATCTCAAGGACCGCGGCGTCGACGGCTTCAAGGACGCCCTCAAGGCCGCCTTCGAAGCGCTCGAGCACGCGGTCGAGCGGGGCTGGATCGGCGCCTACGGCCTGTGCACCTGGGAGGGCTTCCTGGTCCCGGATACGGACCGTAACCATCTCGGGATCGTCGAGGTCTTCGAGGCCGCCCTCGACGTCGGTCAGGCCGACCACCACCTCCGCGCGATCCAGCTTCCCTACGGACTGGCGATGGGCGAAGGCGTCGCTCTCGACAGTCAGCTCGGCCCGGACGGGCACAGCCGCGCCATCCTCGACAGTCTCCGGGACACCGGAACCGCCGTCTTCGCGAGCGCGCCCCTCTACGGCGGCCGGCTCGTCGGGCGCGTCCCCGAGTTCGTGATGCGCGCGCTGCCGGAAGCACCGGGCCAGGCCCTCGCCGCCCTCCAGTTCGCCCGCAGCACGGCCAACGTGACCTCCGTCGTCGTCGGCATGCGCGAAGCCGCCCACGTGGAAGAGAACCTTCGGCTCGTCGGCATCCCTCGTGCCGACCCGCGCGTTCCGGCCATGCTCTTCGCCGTCGCCGCCCGCGGCCGCGACGCCCGGGCATGAGCCCGCCATCGCGTCCCCCGTCCGCGGACGCTCGGCGCAGGCACGAACCCAGCGGCCGGGTCGGAATGCCCTAGAATCGCCGCATGTCGAAAGAAGGTACCGGCGAGGTCACGGGGCTCCTTCGCGTCGCGGGCGAAGACGCGACGATGGCCGATCGACTCTGGGAGCTGGTCTACCCCGAGCTAAGGCGACGCGCCGCGAACCTCGTCCGGAACGAGCGCAGCGACCACACGCTCTCGGCGACGGCGGTCGTGAACGAGGCCTTCGTCCGGCTCTCGACGCGGATGGCCCACGAGTGGGAGGACCGCTCCCACTTCTACAACACCGCCTCCGGCATCATGCGCCACGTGCTGATCGACCACGCCCGGAGCCACCGCGCGGACAAGCGCGGCGGGGGCGCGGCGAAGCAGGAGCTCGACGAATCGGTCTTCCCCTCCGTCCAGGCCGACGACGAGGGCTTCCAGATCGCGGAGCGCGCCCTCGAACGCCTCGCCGAAGAGCACGAACGCGCCGCCCTCGTCGTCACGCTCAAGGTCTTCGGCGGGCTCACGATCCCGGAGATCGCCGCCGAGGTGAAGGTGGCCGAGCGCACGGTCAAGAACGACTGGGCCCTCGCCCGGGAGCGCCTCGGCGTTTTTCTTGCCGACTGACGTCGGTCGGCGCGGCGCGCCTCTCGCCGGCGCCCGGGTGGGCGCCGGCTTGCGCTGAGGGCTCTGGAGCTCGGCCGGAGCGGCGCGGCGCGCCGGATCCGATCAGGCGCTCGCCTGGATGCCGTGCTCTTCGAGGCGGGCCTCCATGGCTCGGCGCGTTCGGAAGAGGCTGATCTTCACCGCCTGATTCGACTTGCCGAGCTCCTCGGCGATCACCTTGGTCGGGTGCCCCTCGCCGTAGTAGAGGTCGAAGATCTCGCGCTGCGCCTCGGACACCTCCGCGTCGAGGACGTCCGCGCAGACCTCGAGCATCCGCGCCGCCTCGACCCGACGATCCGAGGGCGCCTCCGGCGCGACCGGCGGCTGCGCCTCGAGCTGCTCGATCGGGACGCCGATCGGCGTCTTCTTGCGGAAGCGGCGGCAGAGCTGGTGGTGGGCGATGCCGAACATCCAGGTCAGGAGCGAGGAGCGTCCCTCCCAGGAGCCCAGGCACTTGTGGACCTCGAGGAAGACGTCCTGCACGACGTCCTCGGCCTCCGTCGCGTCTCCGAGCCGCTTCACGGCGAAGCGATAGAGGCGCTGGTGGTAGAGCTCGTAGAGGCGGCCGAACGCCTCGGCCGAGCCGGCGAGGATCTCGCGCACGAGCGCCTGGTCCTCGCGGCGGCGTTCCGCGACGGCGGGATCCACCGGGCGGCCCGTCGTGATGGACAGGACCGGGGCGGCCTGGCCCGTCGATGCGATCGGCGCGGCAGTGCCCGCCGGTCGCGTGGCCATCGAAGCGGATGCGGGGCTCAGGGTCGAAACGGTCATCGGTCACTCCTTCCGGATTCCGGCGCGGGCGGGGGACGCCCAGCGCTCTTGTCCTGGAAGGCGGAAGCCCGGCGCGGAGCGGGCAAGGCGGACGCGCATTTTCTCGATTTTCTTCCGAGACGGGGCCTCGGGGCGTTGCCCGCGGGGATCTTCGAGAGAATCCCGGGGGATTCACCTCAAGGGAATCCCGCCGTCCCGACGATGAAGCGCGATGGCAGGCGTCGCTTCCCGCGACGCGCGCCCCCACCCCTCGAGGAAAATCCGATGTCCGATCCCAGGATGACTGGTCTGGCCCTGATGGGACTCTCGATCGCCGCGTTCCTCGGCACGACGACGCAGACGTTGCCGTCGGTCACCTTCTTTCCGGCGCTCGCGACCTTCGGTCTCGGTGCGATCAAGTTCCTGCGCGCCAACAAGGTCGAGATGGCGAAGGCGGAGAAGCGCGTCGAGCGGAAGCTCAACCCGACGATCCGAACGAACCAACACGCCCAGGCCCACGCCGAGCGTCTCGCCGCGCGGCGCGGGAACGCACTGAGCTCGCTGAACGCCGACGACCTCGCTGCCGAAGACGCGGCGCGCCTCGCGTCCGGTCGCATGGCCGCCCAGACGCCGGGCGGAGACGCCATCGAGCTCACCGAAGAAGAAGCGGACCTCGTCGTCACGACCGACGTGTCCTTCCCGGTCGAGGTGCAGACGGGCGATGCGCTCGCGGATCAGCTGAAGAAGCTGAACCAGCTGATGGCGCAGGGTGTGCTCACGGAGGAGGAGTACGCGGTCGCGAAGGCGAAGCTGCTCGCCTGAATCGCGCCGGCCCGAACGCGACGTCTCCGGACGCGCGCGAATGCGATGCTAGGGTCCTCGCATGCGATCCAACGCGTCCCCCGATCGAAGCGTCGACATCGACTGGATCGAGGTCCCGCCAGATTCTGCGCAGCTGGACTTCGGCGAGGCGGTCCGGGAGGGTCTCTCGCGCGCGAGCAAGACGCTCCCGAGCCAGTTCTTCTACGATGCCGAAGGCTCGCGCCTCTTCGAGCAGATCTGCGAGCTCCCCGAGTACTACCTGACGCGCGCCGAGGCGGAGATCCTCGAACGCGCCGCCCCCGACCTGGCCGTGCGCCATCCGCGGATCGAGACGATCGTCGAGCTCGGGAGCGGCAGCGCGATCAAGACCGAGGTCCTGCTCCGCGCCTTCCTCGAGACCCGCGACGGGCTCTGTTATGCGCCGATCGACGTGTCCCGAGCCGCCCTCGAGGAGAGCATCGAGCGGCTCGGGCGCGATCACCCGGAGCTCGAGATCCGACCCGCCCTCGCCGAGTACGAAGCGGGCCTGGCCGAGCTTCGCGCGCTCGATCTCGGCCCGACGCTCACGCTCTGGCTGGGCTCTTCGATCGGCAACCTGAGCAAGCCCGAGGCCGCGGCGTTCGTCTCGCGCATCGCGCGCGACATGCGGACCGACGATCGCCTGCTCGTCGGCATCGACCTGCGAAAGGATCCGGCGGTGCTCGAGGCGGCCGACGACGACGCCGACGGGGTCACCGCCCGCTTCGACCTCAACCTGCTCGCACGCATCAACCGCGAGCTCGGCGGAAACTTCGATCTCGACGCGTTCCGGCACGTCGTCCGCTACGACGAGGACTCGGGCGCGGTGAAGAGCTTCCTCGAGAGCCTGGCCGCTCAACGGGTCGAGATCCCGGGTGCCGACCTCGAAGTCGCCTTTCGGGCCGGCGAGCGGATCCACACCGAGGACTCCCACAAATACGGTCCCGAAGAGATCGACGCGCTCGCGAGAGGCGCTTCCCTGCGCGTCGAGGCGCAGATCCGGGACGCGGGAGAACGCTTCGCGGTCAGCGTCTTCGCGCGCGCCTGACACCGCGCGGACGGGCCTGTGGTCGAGCAGGCGCCCACCAGGCGAGGGCCCGAGGCGAGGCCCCAAAAGCAAAACCCGGAACACCCACGAGGAGTGTTCCGGGCATCCCTGGGAAGGGGAATTCGGCTTTTGTACATGGGAAGTGGGCGCTTCCCGGGCAACGTGTCACGAAAACTCGGTCTCCCCGTCGTTTTTTTTCGTTCTCCCGCCCAACAGGGCTCCCGCGGGGAACCCCCGGCATCTCCCCCGCACCGCACGCGCAGGCGGAGGAGCAGCGGAGGTCCCGCCGAGCGCCCGCAGGCGGCGGAGCAGCCGGAGGTCCCCCGCCGAGCGCCCGCAGGCGGAGGAGCAGCCGGAGGTCCCGCCGAGCGCCCGCAGGCGGCGGAGCAGCCGGAGGTCCCCCGCCGAGCGCCCGCAGGCGGAGGACTAGTGCGCGTCCCGCCAGTTCATCCCGAATCCGACGTCCACCGTGAGCGGCACCGAGAGCTCCGCCACCTGCTCCATCTGCTCGATGACGAGGCGCGTGAGCGCCTCGCGCTCCTCCTCGGGCGTCTCGAAGACGAGCTCGTCGTGGACCTGCATGATCATCGTGGCGGAGAGATCCGCCGCCTCGAGGGCCCGGTCGACGTCGACCATCGCCTTCTTGATCAGATCCGCCGCGGTCCCCTGGATCACCGTGTTCGTCGCCATCCGCTCCGCCGCCTGACGCAGCACCCGGTTCCGCGAGTTCAGATCGGGGAGGTAGCGCCGCCTCCCCATCCAGGTCCGCACGAAGCCGTCCTTCTTTGCCTGCGCCTTCGTCTCGTCCAGGAAGCGGCGCACGCCGGCATAGCGTTCGAAGTAGGCGTCGATCGTCTCCTGTGCCTCTCCCGCGGCGATGCCGAGCTGCTGGGCGAGGCCGAACGCCGAAGAGCCATAGATGATCCCGAAGTTCACGGCCTTCGCGCGGGCGCGCATCTCGTCGTCGACGTCCTCGAGATCGATTCCGGCGACCTCGGCGGCGGTGCGTCGGTGGATGTCGTGCCCGTGCTTGAACGCATCGATCAGCGACGGGTCTCCCGAATAGTGGGCCACGATCCGCAGCTCGACCTGGGAGTAGTCCGCCGCGAGCAGCACCCGGCCTTCCGCGGGCACGAAGGCTTCGCGGATGCGCGCCCCCTCGCTGCCCCGGATCGGGATGTTCTGGACGTTCGGGTTCGAGGCGGAGAGGCGCCCGGTCGCCGCGCCCAGCTGGTGGAAGCTCGGGTGGATGCGCCCGGTCCGCTCGTCGACGAGCGGAGGCAGCGCGTCGATGTAGGTGCTCTTCAGCTTCGCGAGCTTGCGCCAGGCGAGGATCCGCCCCGGCAGCGGGTGGTGTTCCTGGAGCTGCTCGAGCACGCTCTCCGCGGTCGAGTAGCCGGTCTTCGTCTTCTTCAGGATCGGAAGTCCGAGCTTCTCGAAGAGGATCACCGAGAGCTGCTTGGGGCTGCTGATCAGGAACTCCTCCCCGGCGAGCTCGTGGATCTCCTTCTCGATCCGCGCGAGCTCCGCCTCGTACTCGCTGGACAGATGGGAGAGGTGGTCTTCGTCGATCCGGACGCCGGCGCGCTCCATCTTCGAGAGCACCGCGGTCAGCGGAATCTCGACGTCGTCGAAGAGGGAGATCAGCTCGTCGGCGTCGAGCCGCGCCCGGAGCACCTCGCCGAGCGCGAGGACGGCGGACGCCTGCGCACCGGCCCAGGGGCCGACGGCCTCGATCCCGAGCTCCTCCACCGACTTCGCCTTCGCGCCCCGTCCCGCGAGCTCCTCCCAGGACGCCACGCTGCGACCGAGATGCTCCATCGCGAGCGGCCCGAGCTGATGCGCGCCGGTCGCGTCGATCATGTGACCCGCGACCTCGACGTCGACCTCCGGCAGCGGGAGCTCCTGTCCCAGCTCGGCGAAGAGGCTCTGCGTTCCCTTCGTATCGAAGGCCGACCACCGGGCGTCGCCCTCGACGAGGAGCCTCCGGAGCGCGCCCGCCGCCGCCTCGGGCGCGACGCCCTCGCGGTCGAGGAGGCCCTCGCCCGCGATCGCGAGGTAGCTCGCCTTCCCCTCTTCCCCGCAGAGCGCGAGCCCGAGCAGGCGACGCGAGACGGCCGTCCCCTCCGACGTCACCGCGTGGACCGCGATCCGCTCTGCTCCGGAGAGGTCTTCGAGCGCGGACTCGAGGGCGTCCTCGTCGCGGACGAAGGTCGTCGCGACCTCGGTCGCCGCCCCGCCGTCCGCCGCGCCCCCGTCCTTCCCCTCGCCGGCCAGCGTGTCGAGCAGCCGCGTGAAGCCGAGCTTCGTGTAGAGCTCGCGCAAGCGGTCCTCGTCGGGCGCCTGGACCTCGAGCCCCGACCAGTCCGGCTCGAGCGGAACGTCGTCGCGGAGCGTCGAGAGCTTCCGCGAGAGCCGCGCATCCTCCGCGTGCTCGAGGAGCCCCTCTCGCGCGCGCTTCGCCTTCACCTCTTCGGCCCGCTCGAGGAGCGCTTCGAGATCCCCGAACTCGCGGATCAGCTTCGCCGCGCCCTTCTCGCCGATCCCCTTCACGCCGGGGATGTTGTCCGAGGGATCCCCGACCAGGGACCGGACGTCGAGCAGCTGCTCCGGCGGCACCCCGAATCGCTCTTCGACGACGGCGGCATCGATGCGCCGGTCCTTGGCGCTGTCGAGCAGCTCGACCCCGGGACGGACGAGCTGCATCAGGTCCTTGTCCGTCGAGACGATGCAGATTTCCGCGCCCGCCGGCGCCGTCGCGACGAGGCTCGCGATCACGTCGTCCGCCTCGAAGTCGGGGACCTCGAGCTGCTTCACACCGAACGCTTCGCAGAGCTCGGCGACCAGCGGGAGCTGGGCGCTCAGGTCTTCGGGCTGCTTGTCGCGCCCGGCCTTGTACTCGGGGTAGAGCGCCTTGCGGAACGAGCCGCCCCGGGGATCCGCGGCGTAGGCCACGTGGGTCGGCTGCTCCTCCCGGAGCACCTTCGCGAGCATCGTCGCGAAGCCGTAGGCCGCGTTCGTCGGCGTGCCGTCGGGCGCGCGCAGGTTGGGAATCGCAAAGAACGCGCGATAGATGGCGTTCGCGCCATCGATCACGACCAGTCGGGGGGCGGCGGTTTTCGTCACGCGCCGAGGGTACAGCACTCGCGCGCGTGGCGGCGACGCAGGATCCGGCGCGCCGGGGCTACCCCAGCTTGACCAGCGTGCTCTTCTTCTCCTCGGCGGGCGGCGCGAGCGACACCACCGAGGGGTCGACCAGGATTCCGCGCATGATCACGTCGACGGCGTGCATGAAGAGCGGCTCGAGCGGGCGGCGGCGGATCTGTCGTCGCGCGCGGGTGTTGTCCGATTCGATGAGGCTGTCCGCGACGCTCCACAGCATGGTCGCCACCTCCCAGGTGTCGCATTGGACGAACTCGCCCCGCTCGACGCCGTAGACCAGGGCCTCGTGGATCACGTTCAGGTTCCGCTCCCAGAACTCGGAGATCTTCTCGAGCTCGCTCCGAGGCAGCTCACCGATCACGCTCTCGTTGTCGACGGCCCAGAAGATCAGGAAGTAGTCGGGGTGCTCCATCCAATGGTCGAAGTAGAAGCGCGCGATCGAACGGACGCGCTCGAGGGCCGTTTCGCCCTGCTGTCCCGCCACGCGCATCTGCTCGAGGAAGATCTCGTGGTTGTTCGTCAGGACCGCGACGTAGAGATCCGCCTTGCTCTCGAAGTAGCGGTAGAGCGTGCCCTTCGCGACGCCGGCCTTCTCCGCCATCTCGTCGAGGTTCGCGCTCATGAATCCGTCGCGGAAGAACACGTCGCGGGCGGCCTCCAGGATCCGCCTGCGGCTCTCCGCCTTCTTCTGGTCTCGGGACATGCGTGGATTGTCTCGCTCGGGCGCGAAAATTCAAGCGCGCCGTCGTCGAATTCGGTCCCGTCGGCAGTCCACGCGCAACGAGAGCGCAACCGACGCGGGGAGAGCCGACGAGGGCTCCCTCAGACCGGATTCGAGGGGGTCCCGCCACTCGCCGCGTGGGTCGCCGCGGTCTCGACGTAGGCCAGCGTCCGCTCGCGCTGGAGCCGGATCTCCTCCGCCGAAAGAGGTCGGATCTCCTTCGCGGGCACCCCGGCCCAGAGCGTCGCGGGGGACACGACCTGCCCCGGACGCACGACGGCCCCCGCCGCCACGAGCGCGTCTTCCCCGACGACGGCGCCATCGAGGACGATCGCGCCGATCCCGATCAGCGCCCCGTCGCCGACGCGACAGCCGTGGACGACGGCGCGATGCCCGACCGTGATCTCGTCGCCGAGGATCGAGGGGTGGCGTCCGCTCGTGACGTGGACCGTCGACTGGTCCTGCAGGTTGGTGCGGGCCCCGATCCGGATGTGGTGGACGTCGCCGCGCAGGACGGAGCCGTAGAAGACGCTCGACAGCGGGCCGATCTCCACGTCGCCCACGACGGTCGCACCGGGCGCGACCCAGGCCGACGCGTCGATCGCGGGGAAGAGGTCTCCGTAGGCGCGGATGATCGCGCCGGGGAAGCGTTCACGGTCCCGGTCGTTCGCGGTCAATCGATCGAGTCGCTGCCGTCGTAGCGGATCGCGTCGAAGAGGACGGTCTGGATGTAGCGCTCCCCGAAGTCGCAGAGGATCGTGACGATCGTCTTGCCCGCGTTCTCGGGACGCGATCCGAACTCGATCGCCGCCTTCACGTTGGCGCCGGCGGAGATGCCGCAGAGCAGCCCCTCCTCCCGCGCGAGGCGCTGGGCCATCTCGACGGCGTCGTCGTTCGAGACCTGGATGACGCCGTCGAGGGCGTCCGTCTCCAGCACGTCGGGCACGAAGCCTGCGCCGATGCCCTGGATCTTGTGCGGCCCCGGCTGCCCCCCGGAGAGGATCGGGCTGTCCGCCGGCTCGACGGCGATCGCCTGGAACCCGGGCTTCTTCGGCTTGATGTAGCGGGCGACGCCCGTGATCGTCCCGCCGGTGCCGACGCCGGCGACGAGCGCGTCGACGGTGCCGTCGGTGTCCTCCCAGATCTCCCGGCCGGTCGTGGCGAAGTGGACGTCGGGATTGGCCGGGTTGCGGAACTGCTGCGGCATGAACGAATCGGGAATCCGGTCGGCGATCTCGTTCGCCTTCTCGATCGCCGCCTTCATGCCCTTCGCGCCCTCGGTCAGGACGATCTTCGCGCCGAAGGCGCGCATGGTCGCGCGGCGCTCGGGGCTCATCGTGTCGGGCATGACGATCACCACCGGATAGCCCTTGCTCGCCGCCACGAGGGAGAGCGCGATTCCCGTGTTCCCCGAGGTCGGCTCGACGATCGTCGACTTGCCGGGGACGAGGTCGCCGGACTTCTCGGCGGCTTCGATCATCGCGAGGCCGATCCGATCCTTGACGCTGTTGCCCGGGTTCGCCGCCTCGAGCTTGCCGAGGATCGTCGCCTGACAATCGCCGACGACGCGGTTCAGGCGGACCAGGGGGGTACCGCCGATCAGATCGGACACGGAGGAGGCGATGTTCATGTCTTTGTCCTTCCGGATTGAGGCGCGACCGGGGGAGCCGCGGGTTCGGGCCCATCCAGCATACCGCCGCGCCCGCGCGAACGTCAGGGACGGCGTTCAGGCCCGGGAGGCATCGACGACCGGCCCCACCAGCGCCTCGACGACGACCGTCACGTACGCGCCCGGAGGCAGACGGCAGACGAGGCGGAGCGAAGCTCCGTCCTCGAGCGCCTCGATCCCGAGGCCTTCCGGCCGGATCCGCAGCGGTCGCCGCGTCCCCTGCGCGCGGACGCCCCGCGGCGGCTTCAGGTCGCGCCCGCTCGCGAAGCCGAAGCGCTCGAGCACGCGGGCCTCGAGGGCCGCCGCATCGTCGCGGGGCTCGCGCATCTTCTTCCCGATGATCGGGCCGGTCGCACTGATCTCGAAGGAACGCGCGCGCTCGGCATCCGTCTCCGGGTCGTCGACCCAGAAGAGCCCCCCGCTCTCCTCGACCCGCGCGACGTCGCCTAACATGACGCCATCGAACCGGTCGCCCCGCGCATCGAGGACGGCGTTGAAGATCTCGGACTGCAGCGCCGACACGAGAAAGCGCGCCTTCCGCTTGTCCCGCGGCGCGCGCCCCCCTGCGAGCATCTCCCGCGCGCGCTCCGCGTTGTCGCCGTCGCGGCCGAAGCGCTGGCCCCCGAATCGGTTCGGCAGACCACGCCGGAGCGCCTCCGCCACGCGCGCCTCGATCGGCGCGAGATCGATCGGCTCGTCGCCCCGGAGCACGATCTCGAACGCGTTCTCACGCAGATGGCCGGTGCGCAGCTTGTTCCCGTGCCGGCGGGCGTCGAGCACTTCGGCGCCCTCGAGCTCGAACCGCGCCGCCGCCTCCGGGTCGACGCCTTCGAGGGAGAACCACTGGCGGGTGACGGCATGGCGATCCTTGCGACCGGCGTAGCCGACGTCCCGGGCCGGCACCCCGCTCACCCGTGCGAGGTCCTTCGCGACCTGCTCGGTCGTCCGCCCGCGCTTCTCCACGAAGAGGAAGGTGTGCCCGCCCTCGCCGGAGGCGGGATAGAGCGGCTCCTCGACGACCCGGAAGTCTTCCGGCGTGGAACGCATGCGGAGCGGCGGAGGGGTGGACACGGGGCTCGCCTAACGCCTGCGCCGCGCGGCCTCTTCGACCGGCGCGAAGGAATGACGGTGGATCGGACAGGGACCGAAGCGTTCGAGGGCCGCCATGTGCTCCGCCGTCCCGTAGCCCATGTGACGCTCGAATCCGTAGGCGGGATAGCGCGCGCCGAGCACCGCCATCTGCGCGTCGCGGCGGACCTTCGCGACGATCGAGGCCGCGGCGATGCTCGCGTCCTTCGAGTCCCCCTTCACGATCGACGTCTGGGGCACGTCGACCCCCGGCACCGTCCGCGCGTCGACGAGCAGGTGATCGACCGGAACCACCCGGTCGACGCTCGCCACCGCCCGGCGCATCGCTTCGAGCGCGGCCCGGTAGATCCCGCGCTGGTCGATCTCCTCCGGGCCGACCTCCCCGAACCCCACGCCGAGGGCGATGGCCTCGATCTCTTCGGCCAGCCTCTCCCGGCGCGCCTTCGGCACCTTCTTCGAGTCGTCGAGACCCTCGAGGTGCACGTCCTTCGGCAGCACGACCGCCGCCGCGATCACCGGCCCGGCCAGGGGTCCCACGCCGACCTCGTCGACGCCCGCGATCCCCCGCGCGCCGCCCGCCGCGAGCTCGTCGCGGAGCACGAGCAGACGCGCGAGCCGCTCGCGCTCGCCGGCGCGGGCCGCGAGGGTGCGGCGCGCGCGGTCGGCGAGCTGCCGGGCCCCGGCGCGCGGATCCGGATCGAGCTCCTTCAGCAGCAGCTGGAGGGCTTCGTCGGATTCGGCACCGGCGAACGCGGCGCGCAGCTGCGCGAGGGGACGCGGCGGATCGAAGGAGGGCTCTCGCGTCGGGTCTCGATCGGACAGGAAGGGGCTCCTCGACGCCCTCGCGCGGGGCGTGCCTGGGCCGGATCGGCCCGGGCGGAGTCTCCCGCGGAACGATGCGCGCCGCTAGTCGCGCTCGTCGAGGCGGCGCTCGAGCCTTCGCACGCGCTTCACCAGCTCGGGCAGGCGCTTGAGCGCGGCGATCGTCCGGTGCCAGCCGCGCTCCTCCATCGCCGGTGCGCCGTAGAGCCGCGCGCCGGGCGGGACGTCGTGGTGGACGGCGGTGTTCGCCGCCAGGAAGGCCCCCTCGCCGATCTTCAGGTGCCCCGTCGTCCCGCAACGGGCCATCAGGATCGCCCGGTCGCCGACGATCGTGTTCCCCGAGAGACCGCTCTGGGCGGCGATCAGGACGTCTTCGCCGACGTCGCAGTTGTGGGCGATCTGGACCTGATTGTCGATCTTCGCCCCGCGCCGGATCCGGGTCTCGTCGAGGGTCGCGCGATCGACCGTCGTGTTCGCGCCGATCTCCACGTCGTCCTCGAGGACCACCCGTCCACGCTGGGCCATCGCCACCGGTCGTCCCTCGGCATCGGGCACGACCCCGAACCCGTCTCCCCCGAGCACGACCCCGGGCTGGAGCACGACGCGATCCCCGACCCGCGTGCCCTCCCGCAGGATCGCGCCCGCGTGAATCCAGCCGTCGTCTCCGACGTGGACGTCCTGAACGAGCACCGCGCCGGACCCGACGACGGTCCGCGCCCCGATCCGGCAATCCGGCCCGACCCGCGCCCCCGGCTCGATCGCCGCGGTCGGATCGACGACCGCCGTCGGTGCCACCTGCGCTCCGTCGGCGATGCCGGCGGCCGGGCGCCAGCGGGGCGCGAAGGCTTCCACGAGGCGCGAGAAGTCCGCGGCGGGCCGGCGCGACCGGATCGTGGCCCGGCCGGCCGTGTCGACGCCGAGCGGGGCGAGCACGACCCGCGCCGAGGAGGCAGCGAGCCCCGCGGCGAGGCGGGCGTCCCGCAAGAAGACAAGCTCGTCGGCCTTCGCCTGGACCAGCGAGGCGAAGCCGGCGACCCGGATCGCCCCGTCGCCCTCGAAGGGAGCGTCGAGGAACGCCGCGAGCTCGGAGACGGAGCGGGGCCGCGCGGCGCGGGGCACGTGCCGGCGCTACCGCGCGAGCAGCACGGACACCGGCGAGGTCCGCGAAACCGAGGCGGCGTTGCTGCCGAGGAAGTAGTCGGTGATCCGGTTGCGGCCGTAGGCGCCCATCACGATCAGGCTGGCGCGGACTTCCTTGGCGGTGTCGACGATCTTCACGTCGGGCCGCCCCAGGGTCGAGCTCGTCTCGCGCACCGGGACGTTCAGCCCCCCCACCAGCTGCCGGACCTCGTCGAAGCGCGCCACGGCGCGGCCCTTGTCCTTCGAGTCGACGAAGACGTGGACCGCCTCGTTCAGCCCGTTGGCCAGGGTCACCGCGAGCTTCGCGGCGATCCGCGAGCCCGGGGAGCCGTCGAAGCCGAGCACCAGCGGACCGGTAAGCGGAGCGCCGCCAGGCACGAGAAGGGTCGGCTTGCTCGTCTTGCGCAGGACCGAGTCGACGGTCGCGCCGATCAGCGCGCCGCGATCTCCCGCGCGGGTGCCGCTCCGGCCGATCACCAGCAGGTCCGCCCCCTGTACCTTGTCGACGATCCGGTCGTCGGGCGCCCCCTGGAGGACCTCGCAGCTCGCTTCCAGGCCTTCCCCCCGCGCGCGCTCGCCGAAGCGACGCGCGACGGCCTCGACCCGGGCCCGGTAGTACGCCGTCAGGTCGGCCTCCGGAAAGGGCGGCAGCGCCAACCCGTCCGCGCTCGGGGCGCGCACGAGGCGCTCGTCGAGCACCGAGACCCCGGAGAGCCGGGCGCCCAGGCGGGACGCGAGGCCCATGGCGGTCTGCTCCGCGGCGCTCGAGTCGTCCGAACCATCCGTGGCCACCAGAATCGTCTCGATCATGTCGTCTCGCTCCGGGGAGGGATCGCTCGCAACCGAGGGATCCCTCGTGGGAAGGGTGTACCCGCAGGATCGGCCGATTCGCCCCGAAGGTGAAGTCCTTCGGGGGACGGCTGACGAGGTGGAAGGGTAGAGGATCCCCGTGGGTGCAGCAAATCCCGCCAGATTCGGAGGATCGCGGGGCGATTCCGTCGAACGGCGGTTGGAAACGACGCGCTCCGGCCGCGCCCGGCGGTCGCTTTCTCGCTTCGGCCGCCCGGGATACCGTCCGGCGCGTGTCCCAAGCCGCCGATGCCGCCACCTCCCCCGATCTCGCGAGCCTCCGCGGGACCTGGAGCCTCGAGACCCCGGGCCTGGCGCTCTCGCTCGGTGGCGCCCACGGTCCCGACCAGGCGGCGGCCCACCGGGCCTGGGTGGATCTCGCCGAGGCCCTCTCGCTCCACTCGGTCTGGCTCCCCGAGATGCATTTCCAGCCCGGCGTCTGCCCCGCGCCGCTCCTCGAGCTCGCGGGCTACGCCGCCCGGACCCAGCGACTCCGCTTCGGCACCACGTCCCTCCTGCTCCCGCTCCATCCGCCGGAGGAGATCGCCGCCGAGATCGCGACCCTCGACCAGATCTCGGGCGGGCGCCTGCTGATCGGCCTCGGGCGCGGGTTCCAGCGGCCGATGCTCGAGGCGTTCGGCGTCCCGCCCGCCGAGAAGCGCGACCGCTTCGACGAGGCCCTCGACCGGATCCTCGACCTCTGGCGGGAGCACAACGCCCGCGAAGCCCGCACGCCGCTCCAGACGACCCAGCGGCCCCACCCGCCCCTCGCGGTCGCGGCCTTCGGCCCGAAGGGGCTCGCCCAGGCCGCCCGCCGCGGCCTCCCCTACCTCGCCTCGCCGGTCGAGACCTTCGATCAGATCGCGGCCAACCAGGCGCGCCACCGCGAAGGGCTTCCCGATCCGAAGAGCGAGGTCCTGAAGCTCGCGCTGCGCACGGTCTTCGTCCACGAGGACACCGCCGTCCTCGACGCGGCCCGAAGCGCTCTCGAGCGCGAGATGGCGGGACGACGCAAGGGCATGCCGAAGGCCGTCCACGAAGCCCTGGACGCGCCGCTCGAAGACCGAGCGGTCGTCGGCACGCCGGACGAGGTCCGCGCCCGCCTGACGCGGATCCAGTCCCGGCTCGATCTCGACCTGCTGGTCGCCCGCCCCCAGCTCTCGCAGATCGGACGCGAGGACGCGGAGCGCTCGCTCCGTCTGCTCGCCGAGGAGGTCTGGCCCGCCGTCGTCGAAGCGACCCCGCGCCCCGCGGACCGGCTCCGCGTCAGCCGTCGTCGTCCTCTCGGGTGAACGTGACGAAGGCCATGCTCGGCCGCTTCGACGCGTCCCGCATCGCGAACTGCATCGTGTCGAAGGTCCAGCCCTCGGCGGTCCACTCGTTCAGCGTCTTCTCGATCTCTTCGTCGGTGACCATGGCGATCTCGACGACCTTGTAGCGAAGCGACACGGCGCCCCCCGAATTCTTCTGCTGCGCGGCCGCCGGCGGCCGGCGCCCGCCCGCTAGAGCTTCTCCGCGAGCTCCGCCGCGGCATAGGTGAGGATCAGATCGGCGCCGGCGCGTTTCATCGCGATCACCGCCTCTTCCATGGCGCGGTCCGCGTCGATCCAGCCGCGTTCCCCCGCGGCCTTGATCATCGAGTACTCCCCCGACACGTGATAGGCGGCGAGCGGCACGTCGAACTCGCGGCGCGCGTCCGCCAGGATATCGAGATAGGCCATCGCCGGCTTGACCATCAGCATGTCGGCGCCCTCTTCGAGATCGAGGCGCATCTCGCGCATCGCCTCGCGTCGGTTCGGCGGATCCATCTGATAGGCGCGACGATCTCCGAAGGCCGGCGTGCTCTCCGCCGCGTCGCGGAAGGGCCCGTAGTAGGCGCTCGCGTACTTCGCCGCGTACGAGAGGATCGCGACCTGCTCGAAGCCCTCCGCGTCGAGCGCCGCCCGGATCGCCGCGACGCGGCCGTCCATCATGTCCGAGGGCGCGACGATCGATGCGCCGGCCCGCGCGTGGGACACCGCCGTCGCCGCCAGCCGCTCGACCGACGAATCGTTCTCGACCTCCTCGCCATCGAGCAGCCCGCAATGGCCGTGGTCCGTGTACTCGCAGAGGCAGACGTCGGTGATGACCGCGAGGTCGGGTACGCCGTCGGCGATCGCGCGGGTGGCGCGCTGCACGATGCCGTCGTCCGCATCGGCGCCGGAGCCGCGGGCGTCCTTCTCGGCGGGAATCCCGAACAGGATCACGCCGGGAATGCCGAGATCGGCGACCCGCTTCGCTTCGAGTACGACCTGGTCGACGGAGAAGCGCTCCACACCGGGCATCGACGCGATGGGCTCGCGGACGCCGCTTCCCTCGACGACGAAGAGCGGCAGGATCAGGTCTTCCCGGGCGACCCGGGTCTCGCGGACCATCCCGCGGATCGTTTCGTTGCGCCGCAGCCGGCGCATGCGCGTGACGGGGTGGGCCAACCCTGGACTCCTCTCGCTTCGGTTCTCGTCGAGATCCGACGAAGGCATCATCGGCCGAACCGCTACGCGCCTCGAGCGCTCGCGGCGACGAGGGCCTCCGCCATCGACTCGGCATCCGGTCGAGCGGCCACCACCGTCGCCGGCAGCCCGACGCGGTCGAGATGCCGCGCGGTCGTCCGCCCGATCGCGGCGATCATAACCCGCCCCGCGGCTTCGCGGCTCGCGTCGTCGAGCCCGGCCAGGAAATGGTCGACGGTCGACGGGCTCGAGAAGGTGAGCGCATCGAGCTCCCCCGCGACCAGCTCGGCACGAAGCGCCCCGTCGTCGACCTCGGGGCGCCGGTTGTCGTAGAACGCGATGGAATCGACCGCGACGCCGGCCGCCTCGAGCCCGTCCGCGATCACCGTCCGCGCGATCCGCGACCGCGGGATCAACACCCGTTCGTCCGGGCCGTCGAGGGCGGGCAGGAGCCGCGCGAGCAGCGCCTCGGCGTCGCTGCGCCCGCTCGCCACGAGGTGCACCGGCAGCCCCGCGTCGAGTGCCGCCCTCGCCGTCGCGTCGCCGACGCAGAAGACCCGGGTCCGCGGCGCGATCTCAGGGCCCTGCCGACAGGCCTCGGCGAAGAAGCGCACCGCGTTCGAGCTCGTGAAGACGAGGGCGGTGTAGCGCGCGAGATTCGCGATCGCGTCCTCGATCGCCGCGCGATCCTCGTCCGCCTCGACCGGTGAGAGCTCGATCATCGGTCGCACGACCGGAATCGCCCCCCGCGCCCGGAGCGCCGCCGAGAGCTCCGCGGCCTGCTCCTTCGCCCGCGTGACCAGGACCCGGCGGCCGAAGAGCGGCTGCTTCTCCCACCAGGACAGGCCCACGCGAAGCCCGACCACGTCGCCGACGATCACCGCCGACGGCGCGCGCAGGCCTGCCTCGGCGACCGCCGCGCAGATCCCGCCGAGGGTCGACGTCACCGTCCGCTGCTGCGGCAGCGTTCCCTGCATCACCGCGGCGGCCGGCGTATCCGGCGACTTCCCGCCCGCCAGCAGCTCGTCGACGAGCCCCGCCAGATTCCGCATGCCCATCAGGATCACGAGGGTGTCGACGGCCCGGCCGAGCTCGCGCCACCGGGTCTGCTCCGCGGCCTTCGAGGGGTCCTTGTGGCCGGTCACGACGGCGAAGGAGGCGGAGTGTCGGCGATCGGTGACCGGGATCCCGGCGTACGCCGCGGCGGCGATCGCCGACGTCACGCCCGGCACGATCTCGAAGGGGATGCCGGCTTCCGCGCAGGCGCTCACCTCTTCGCCGCCGCGACCGAACACGAAGGGGTCCCCGCCCTTCAGCCGCACGACGGTCCGGCCCGCCCGCGCGCGTTCGACGATCAGCGCGTTGATGTCGTCCTGCGTCCGCGTCGGCTCCTCGTGCCCGCGCTTCCCGACGTTGATCCGTTCCGCCCGCGCCGGCGCGAGGTCGAGCAGGTCCCCGGTCGCGAGCTGGTCGTAGAGCACGACGTCCGCAGCAGCGAGGGCCTTCGCGCCGCGCACGGTGATCAGGTCGGGATCTCCGGGCCCCGCCCCGACGAGGACGACGCGTCCGACGTCAGTCATCGCCCGCGTGCTCGGCCAGCGCATCGAGGATCGCACGGCCGCCCGAGGCCAGGACGCGCTCGGCGACCCGGGCGCCCAACGCGGCGGCGTCGGCCTCCGCGCCCGTCTCTTCGTGGCGGACGACCTCGCGCCCGTCGAGGCTCGAGACGAGCCCGCGGAAGCGCAGCGTCCCGGGCGCGAGCCGCTCGGCGAAGCCCGCGAGGGGCACGCTGCAATCGCCGCCGAGCGTCGTCTGGAAGGCGCGCTCGGCGCGGGAGACCGCCGCGACCTCTTCCGGCTCGAGGGCCGCGATCCGCGCGTGCCACGGATCGTCGGCGCGGGTCTCGAGGGCGAGCACGCCCTGCCCGACCGCCGGCAGCAGGACCTCCGGCGCGACCCGCTCGTCGATCGCGTCCGAGAGTCCGAGCCGGTCGAGGCCCGCGGAGGCCAGCACGACGGCGTCGAGCCCGTCGCTCTCGAGCTTCCCGAGGCGCGTCGGCACGTTCCCGCGGAGCGGCACGATCTCGAGGTCGGGGCGATGGGCGCGCAGGAGCGCGCTGCGGCGGGTGCTGCCCGTCCCGACCCGCGCGCCTTCGGGCAGGTCGGCGAGGGTCCGTCCGCGCTCGCGACAACAGAGCGCGTCGCGCGGATCCTCGCGCTCGGGATGCGCGGCGATCGCGCAGCCCGCGGCGATCTTCGCGGGCACGTCCTTCGCGCTGTGCACCGCGACGTCCGCCCGACCGTCGAGGAGCGCCTCTTCGATCTCCTTCACGAAGAGCCCCTTGCCGCCGATCTTGGCGAGGGAGCGGTCCTGGATCCGGTCGCCGGTCGTGCGCAGCACGACGAGCTCGGTCTCGACGTCGAGGGCCGAGGCGATCCGCGCGGCGATGTGGCGTGTCTGGGTGAGGGCCAGATCGCTGCCGCGCGTTGCGATCCGCAGCGGCGCTCGGGGCGCGTTCATTCCTCGGTCCCCCGCTCCGCGTCGTCGGAGGCTGCGTCGCCGTCGAGGCCGAAGAGCGCACGCGCTTCCTCGAGGCGTACGAGCCCGGCCTCACGGTCCGTCTCGTCGCGCAGGCGCGAGATCGGCTCGTGCATCAGCTTGTTCACGATCGAGTTCGTGAGCTGCTCGAGGGTCTCGCTCTGGGCGTTCGAGAGTCCGAGCCGGCCCGCGAAACGATCGATCTCGCCGCGCCGGATCGATTCCGCGCGATCGCGCAGATCGCGAATCGTCGGAACCGCCTGGAGCGCGACCATCCAGCCCTCGAACTGCTCTCGCTCCTCGTAGATGATCCGCTCGGCCCGGGCCGACTCGCGGCGGCGTTCCTCTTCGTTCGCCGCGGCGACCTCCTGGAGGTCGTCGAGGTCGTAGAGGTAGGCGCTGTCGAGCTCGTGCACGCCGGGATCGACGTTGCGGGGCACGCCGATGTCGATCAGGAAGAGCGGCCGGCCGCGACGGGCGACGAGGCTTCGCTCCACGCGCTCCCGGGTCAGGATCGGTTCGTCGCCGCCCACGCAGGTCAGGACCACGTCGCTGTCGGGGAGCAGTCGGTCGAGCTCGTCGAGGGCGTGGGCACTGCCGCCGAAGCGATCGGCGAGCGCGCGCGCGTTCGCCGCGGTGCGGTTCGCGACCCGGCGCTCGCCGAGACCGTGGTCGTGGAGCGCGACCAGCGCCGCTTCGATCATCTCGCCGGCCCCGATCAGGAGCCCGCTCTTGTCGTCGAGGCGTTCGAAGATCTGCTTGGCGAGGTCGACGGCGACGCGGGCCACGGAGACGGGGCGCTGGGCGATGCCGGTCTCGTTCTTGACGCGCTTGGCGGTCGCGAAGGCCCGCTGGAAGAGCCGTGCGAGGACGGGACCGCACACGCCGGCGTCGGTCGCCTCCCGATAGGCGTCCTTCACCTGCCCCAGGATCTGCGGCTCCCCGACGACCATCGAATCGATCGCCGACGCGACCCGGAACACGTGCTCCACGGCCTGTCGCCCCTCCCGGAGATAGGTGAGGTCCACGAGCGCGCCCGCGGAAGGCCCCGCGCCGTCGCCGAGCTCCCGCGCGAAGAAGTCGTAGAGCACGTGCTGTGCCGCGTCGGGGTTCTCGCTCGTGACGACGAGCTCGACGCGGTTGCAGGTCGAGATCAGCGTCGCCTCCGCGATCTCGGGCCGATCGACGAGCTTCCGGAGAACCGGCCCGGGCGCCTTCGCGGCGAAGCGTTCGCGCACGTCGACCGGCGCGGTCCGGTGATTCATGCCGAGGACGAGGATCTTCATCGCCGCCCCCTCACGAGACCAACCCGGCGCCGAGCATGGCGAAGAGCAGGAAGGCGAAGCCGGCGACGGCGCTGGCCGCGGCCTGGCGGGCGCCCTGCCGGCCGACGAAGCGCAGGCAGACGAGCCCGACGTAGATCAGCCAGGCGATCAGCATCCACGTCTCGTGGAGACTGCCCTCGAAGTAGCTCCCCCTCCTCGCGTGCAGCCAGAGCCCCCCCGTCACGACGCCGAGGGAGAGCAGCGGAAAGCCCACCGCGAGGGTCACGCGATTCACCCGATCGAGTGCCTCGAGGGACGGCATCGGGACCTTGCGCGAGACCTTGCGGCGCCGCTTGAGCGTCCGGTGCTCGAGCAGGAAGAAGAAGCCCGCGAGACCCGCCAGGCCGAGGGCCGCGAGTCCGGCGCTCGCGAGCAGCACGTGCGCGTGGGGAATCGTCGCGCCGACGTCGCGGACGGCGGCTTCGGGGCGGCCGAGGGTCGCGCCGAAGGTCGCGAGGAAGGCGACGAAGGCGACCGGCGGCACGAAGCCCGGCAGGTGGATCCGCGTCATGAGGAAGAGGGTCACGCCGACCGCGAGCCAGGCCATGGCCGAGATCGCGTAGCCGAGGTCCGTGAGCGAGGGGGCCGGATCGAGTCGGTGGAGCGTCGCGAACGCACCGAGCTGGACCGCCGCGCCGATCGCCAGGCCGAAGCGTGCGCCGCGCAATACCTTCGGCGCCGGCAGGGAGAGTCCCAGCACGGCGCCGACTCCGGCCGCCAGGTAGAGGGCGGCCGCCATGTATTGGAGTGCGTACACGAAGATCCTCGCGGGCGGGGCACGGCGCTCGGGGTTTCGACGTCGAGAAGACGACGGGCGGGAGTATACCCGCGGATCCCAGTGACTCTCAGCGATTCTGGAGCCGGCGCATCTGCGCCTCGACCTTCGCCGCGTCGTTCACCATCTCGAAGAGCCGATAGGCCGGCTCCCCGAAGAGGACGAAGCGGATCTCTTCGAGGGTGCACGCGTCGCCCCGATCCTCGACATAGCGTCGGACCTCGGCGAGGGAGATCTCCGCACAGGTCTGGAGCGAGAGTCCACCGACCCCGGCTCCGATCGCCGGGAAGGCCACCGTCCGGCAGTCGTTGTCCTCCGCCAGGGCGAGGCTCGCGTGGAGCGTCCGCCGGAGCGCGTCCTCCGTCACCTGTCCGCCCGGCGGCATCCCCGCCGCATGGATCACGAACCGCGCCGACAGGTCACCGGCGGTCGTGATCGCCGCCGCGCCGACCTCGATCGGACCGTGCGCCGCGCACGCCTCGCCGACGGTGGGGCCGCCCTTGCGGTCGATCGCGCCGGCGACGCCGCTGCCGAGTACGAGGGCGCTGTTCGCTGCGTTCACGATCGCATCGACCTCTTCGTCGGTGATGTCGCCTTCTCGGAGCGTGATGCGGGTCATTGCTTCTTCTTTCTCGCCGTGCCGCGCCGACCACCCGGGGCCTTTCGCGCACCGGCCTTCGTCTGCTTCGATCGCGGGGCGTTGCGCGCGTTCGCGTGGCGTTCGATCACGCCCGCCGCCAGCAACGGGATGAGCACCTCGTGCTGGCCGACCAGCGAGATCCCCCGCCCCCCGCGACGCGTCGGACGCTCCACGACGTTCATCTGTGGACGGTACTGCCGGATGAAGTCGCAGTTGACCGTGGTGAAGCGCTCCACCCGGCGCCCGACGTTGCGCGCCAGGGCGAGCGCCTTGAGGAAGACCTCCGGCAGGATCACCGCCGAGCCCACGTTCAACACGAGCCCGCCCCCCTCGAGACGCGGCACGAGGCCGGCCAGGGTCTCGAAGTCGCGGTAGCTGGTCTCGCCGATCGCCGCGCCGTCGGCGGAGGGATGCATGTGGTGGATGTCGGTGCCGATCGCCGCGTGGACCGTCACCGGGATCTCGAGCCGCCAGGCCGTCGCGAGCACGGAGCGCGCCGCGTGCCGGTCGTTCGACTCGACGATGTCCCGCCCGATCGCGGCGCCCATCCCGAGACCGTCGTCCCGACCCGCCGCGATCGCGCCGTTGAGCCGCTCCCCGGTCTCGCGCGCCATGCCGAAGGTGCCCTCGTCGAGGGCGCTGGCCACGTCCTCGCTGGTCCGCCCCATCATGGCGAGCTCGAGGTCGTGGACGCAGCCGGCGCCGTTCATCATCAGCGCGCCGATCGCGCCGCGCTCCATCAGGTCGACCACGATCGGCGCGAGCCCGACCTTGATCAGGTGCGCCCCGAAGCCGAAGAGGACGAGCCGATCGCGCTGCCAGGCCTTCACCCAGGCATCGATCGCCGCGTTCAGGTCGGCGGCCCCGAGCAGATCCGGGAGCGAGTCGAGGAGCTCCGCGACCGTCGCGCCCGGAGCGAGGGGGCGCGCCTCGTCGACGGTCTTCACCTTGCTCGGACGGCGGCGGGCGGGCTGGGTCCGGACGCGGGAGCGGTCGACGGGCGGCGTGCGGCGCGTCACACGAAGGTCCTCTGCACGGACGAAGAGCGGGGCACGAAGGGGGCCTCCCAGGGCGCCGCGCCGATCGTCCGAGCGACGCAGCCCCCGTCTGGATCCCCTCGGAACCACGAGGAAATCCCGACCGGTGCAACTGCTATATTGGCGCGCCCGACCCCGAATCGACAGACCCTCCGAGCCGAGGGCTTGCCAACGGGCGGACCGGAACGAGCTTCCGCGGCCACGAGCCGACACGCCCGGAACCCCAAGCTCCGCCGACCCCAGGCGCGGCGAACCGAAACCAGAAAAGAGAGTGGAAATGGCCGAGATCAGCGATGTGACCGATGCGACCTTCGAAGGCGAGGTGCTGAAGAGCGACACCCCCGTCCTGGTGGATTTCTGGGCCGAGTGGTGCGCGCCCTGCCGCGCGATCGCCCCGATCGTGAAGGAGATCGCGGACGACAACGGCGAGAAGCTCAAGGTCGTCAAGATGAACATCGACGAGTCGCCCCAGACCCCGGGCACCTACGGCATCCGCTCGATCCCGACGATCCTCGTCTTCAAGGACGGCCAGGTCGCGGGTCAGCTCGTCGGCGCGCGGCCGAAGGGCGACTTCCAGCAGATGGTCGACTCCGTCGTCTGATCCATCGGGCCCGAGAGGCCCGGCCGAACCACACGGCCGTCGAGGGACACGGGTTCCTCGGCGGCCGTCGTCGTTCGAGGCCCGGGGCGCACTCGCCCCGCCGCTTCAGTCTTCGTCGTTCTGCATGAGCTCGAGCAGGCGCTCGGACCGGTCGACGAAGCGGCCGACGACGCCCTCGAACATGGCGAGGACCCAGGGGCTCAGTCGCTCGGTCTCGGCGAGCAGCGACGCGCGGTCGATCTCGCGAACCACGACGTCGGAGAGCGCGGTGGCGCTCGCGGAGCGCGGCCCGTCGCGGAGCACGCCGAGCTCGCCGAAGGTGTCGCCCGGGAGCGCGCGGCCGAGGACGCGGCGGCCCCTGCCCTCGCCGCTCCAGATCTCGACCTCGCCTTCGACCAGGACGTAGGAGAGCGGGGCCTCCTCGCCCTCCCGGATGATCAGCTCTCCCTTCGCGTAGTGGCGAAGCGGGAACTCGCCGGCGCTCCCGCGGAAGGCCTCGAGCTCCGAGATCACCGCATCCATGTCGTAGGGCCGGTCGTCCGGGTCCTTCGCGAGCATCTCGAGCACGAGGCTCGCGAGGCGCGGATGGATCCCCGGCGAGACGTCGCGCGGGTCGGGCGCCTCCGTCTCGCGGATGTGGAAGAGGAGCTCTTCGAGGCTCTCGCCCCGGAACGGCAAGCGACCCGTCAGCATCTGATAGAAGAGCACGCCCGCCGAGAACATGTCCGAAGCCGGCGTGAGCGTCGAGCGCGCGCACTCCGTCTGCTCGGGGGACATGTAGCGGGGGGTGCCGACGATGAACTCGTCGTCCTGGACGAGACGCGGGTCGAACTCGCCGAGCTCGTCGAAGAGCTCGGGGCCGAGGCTCTCGCTGAAGAGGTCCTCGTCGTAGACCGTCGCCGCGCCCCAGTCGACGAGCATGACCTCGTCGTAGGGCAACAGGATCACGTTCTGCGGCTTCAGGTCGAGATGGACGATGCCGCGTTCGTGGGCGTGGCCGAGCGCCTCGCATAACAACGTGATGATCTTGAGCGTTCGTTCGAGGGAGAGAGGCTGGACGTTCGCCGTGCGCTTGTCCATCTCGAGATGCTGGGCCAGGCTGCGGCCGCTGATCTCGCGCATCGTGTAGGCCGGCAGCCCGTCCGGCGTGAGCCCCGCATCGAAGATCGGGATGATCGCCGCCTGGTCGAGGCGGCCGAGGATCCGCGCCTCGTTCACGAAGGAACGCAGCGCGTTCGTCTCGCCGAGGTGCCTCTCGTGGAGCGTCTTCGCCGCGACCACCCGACCGAGCCGCGCGTCGTAGACGCGATCGACCCGACCGAGCGAGCCCTCGCCGAGCGAGCCCAGCGCGCGATAGCGCGACGGCCGACGCAGCCCGTCGAGGATCTCTTCGTTCTCCGGGCTGTCCTCGGCCATCGCGACTCTCCCGCCGCGACCCGTGGCCTCCGACCCGAGGGCGCGGCCTAGAAAACGTACCGCCGCATCGAGACGTTCAACAGCAGCCCGATCACGATCACCGTCGAGAGCAGCGCCGAGCCGCCATAGGAGAAGAGCGGCAGCGGCACGCCGATCACGGGGGCGAGCCCGAGCACCATCGCCACGTTGATCGCGGCCGGCCAGAGCAGCGTCCCGACGAGCCCGATCGCGAGCATCGCCCCGAAGGCGTCCTTCGAGTTGCGGGCGATGAGCAGCCCCCAGAGCAGCATCGCGGCGTAGACCCCGAGAACGAAGATCGACCCCACGAACCCCCACTCCTCCGCGAGGACCGAGAACGCGAAGTCGGTGTGCTGGGTCGGGAGGAAACGAAACTGCGTCTGGGTCCCCTCCTGCCAGCCGGTGCCGAAGAGGCCGCCGGAGCCGACGGCGATCTTCGACTGCATCTGCTGGTAGCCGGAGGAGAGCGGGTCCCGAGACGGGTCGAGGAAGCCGAGGATGCGCTCCTGCTGATAGGGCTTGAGGCCGAAGCGCCAGAGCGCCGCGAGTCCCGCGGCGCCGAGCATCGCGAGACTCACCCACGCACGAAGCGGCACGTGCACGAGGGGGAGCAGCGTGAGGCCGATCAGCAGCGTCAGCACCGCGACGCCCAGATCCTTCTGCGCCACGATCAGTCCGACCGGGATCGCGACGATCAAGCCGGGCACGAAGAGATCGCGCAGGCGATGGATCGTCGACGGGGGGTTGCGCCCGAACCAGTGGGCGAGGGCCAGCACCATGCCGATCTTCGCGAGCTCGGAGGGCTGGAAGCGGCCACCGAAGAGCCAGGCCCGGGCGCCGCGCGTCTCCTCCGCGACCACGAGCGTGAGCAGCAGGAGCGCGATCGTCCCTCCGTAGAGGAAGTAGGCGAAGCGGTCGTAGTGGCGGTAGTCGATCAGCACGACGAACGCGATCACGAGGAGACCGAGCCCCATCACCGTCATCTGGCGCGTCACGATGTCGGATCCGCCCTCGACGCCGGAGGCCGCCGCCGAGACGAGATTCACGAGCCCCATGCCCATCAAGAGCAGGACCATGCCCGCGAGCACCCAGTCGAAATGCTGCCCCCGGCCGCGGTCGACGCGAAGCGCGCTCATCGAAGCGTCTCCTCGCCGTGCGCGCGGGTCTCGAAGAGCGTGGGGTCGATCGCGATCCCGGCGACCTGGGTCGGCACGCGCTGCTCCTTCTTGCGGAAATACTCGGTGAACACCTTCTGGACCATCGGCGCCGCGACCGCGCCGCCCCCGAGGCCGGCGTGCTCCGCGACGGCGACGACGACGATCTCCGGCGCCTCGACCGGCGCGAAGGCCGCGAAGAGCGCGTGGTCGCGGTACTTGAGCGGGACCTCCTCCGGCTCGAGCCCTTCGATCAGGTCGAGGCTCACGACCTGGGTCGTGCCGGACTTGCCGGCGACGTTGATGCCGGGAACCGCCGCGCGCCGCCCGGTCCCGCTCGGATCCTGCACCACCTGCGCGAGGCCCCGCGTCACGAGCTCCAGGATCGCCGGCGCGATCACCGAGCGCTCCCGCACGACGGGCGGGCTCTCTTCGAGGACCCGACCGTCCCAGGTCTCCCGGCGCAGGACGATCCGCGGCTCCACCACGTCGCCGCCGTTCGCGATCACCGAGTAGGCGACCGCGAGCTGGATCGGGGTGGTGAGGTTCGCGCCCTGCCCGATCGAGAGCGAGATCGTCTCACCGTCGATCCAGCGCTCACCGCGGGTGCGCATCTTCCACTCCGGCGTCGGCACGAGCCCGTCCACCTCGCCGCGAATGCCGATCCCGGTCGGCCGCCCGAGCCCGAAGAGTCGCGCATAGCGGGCGAGGGTCTCGACGCCGAGGGTCTTGCCGAGCTCGTAGAAGTAGACGTCGCAGCTCCCGGCGAGGGCCGCGGAGAGATCGACGGGGCCGTGCCCGGCGCGCTTCCAGCAGCGGTAGACCCGCCGCCCCAACCGGAAATGACCGGTGCAGGGGACGACCGTCGTCTCGTCGATCACGCCCTCGGCGAGCCCCGCCGCCGCCACGATCGCCTTGTAGGTCGAGCCCGGCGGATAGACGCCGGCGATCGCGCGGTTGCGGAGCGGGCGCCACTCGTCGCGGTTGAGGTCGCGCCAGGTCTCGCGATCGATGCCCCCGGCGAAGACGTTCGCGTCGTAGGACGGCGCCGAGACGAGCGCGAGAACGTCGCCGCTCCGCGGATCCATCGCCACGAGCGCGCCCATGAAGTCGGGCTGCGGCCTCGGGCCGGACTCGGGATCTTCGGGATGCGGGGGGAGCGGCGGCCTGCGGAAGGCCTCCTCGGCGACGCGCTGCAGGTCGAGGTCGAGGGAGAGCACGAGGCGGCCGCCGGGGGTCGGTTCGATCCGGTCGATCGTCTCGATCTCGCGGCCCGCGACGTCGACCACGAGGTTCTCGCCTCCCGCGCGCCCCCGCAGATGATGCTCGTTCGCCGCTTCGAGCCCCGTCTTGCCGATCGTCTCTCCGGATCGGTAGTCGGCGTAGGTCTCCCGGGCGAGCTCGCTCGTGCCGATCTCCCCGATCGTCCCGAGCAGCTGCGCGGCCAACGGACCGTAGACGTAGTCGCGCAGCGGTTGCCGGCGCAGCTCGACGCCGGGCATCGCATAACGATGCGCGTCGACCTTCGCCCACGACTCCCGCGGCAGGTCCTTGGCGAGGGAGACGGGCTGGAAGCGACGACGCCCCCGCGGCTGGCCGACCTGCTCCGACAGCGCCTCCGGATCCTCCCCGAGGATCTGCGCGAGCACCGAATAGGTCCGCCAGGGGTTCCGCACTTCGTGGGGGATCACGTCGACGCCGTGGGCGAGGCGGCTCGCCGCGATCGTGCGGCCCTCGCGG
>JAUIMK010000287.1 GCA_030432735.1 bacterium | reverse complement strand
GTGCGCCTCGAAGGGGACGTCGGCGGTGATGTCGTCGAGGGTTCGCTCCGTGACGCCGTCCGCGTCCTCGGCGCACTCGCCGACCGTCACGTCGGCCGCGCTCCGGACGGCGGTGATCCGCGCGTCCTCGTCTTCCATCGGACCGCGCACGACCGCGAGGCGCTGCTCGTCGAAGCCCATCAATCGGATGCACGCGAGATCGACCGCGACGGGATCCGCCGAAGCGACGACGGCGCCGAGCGGGACGTCGGCGGGGGCGAGCGGGCCCTCGCCTTCCCCGGCCAGGACGCCGTCGATCAGGGTGAGGACCGTGCGTACGGGGCCGTCGTGATCGAGGTGGAGCCCTTCCCCGTCGCTGTAGTAGAGACAGCGATTCAGGTCGCAGCACATGCGCCAGGTCGTCCGGTTGCCGTACCAGTTGCCCGAGCGGATGAACTGATCGCCGCGGGTCGCGGTCTCGACGCGCCGGACCATCTGGAAGAGCTTCAGCCCCTTGCCCTTCGCGAGGAGCGGGCGGGCGATCTCGGTCGCCCGGCTGCGCAGTCGATCGACGAGCGAATTCTGCGGGAACTCGTCGCCGCCTTCGTCGACGGAGCCCAGGCTGTGGTGCGGCAGCCAGTTCTTGTCGCCGTTGATCCCGACGAGGTTCTTGAGCGCGAGGGTCACGCCGGTCTTCTTGTGGGTCTTGAGCTTCGGCAGGTTGATCACGAGGTCGGCGGAGAGCACGGTCTCGGAGAGCAGGTAGGCGTTGCGTCCTCCGCTGTGGTGTTCGGCGGTCGGACCGGGGTCGTAGTCCGCGCCGCGGAAGCGGTTCGGGTCGAGACCGGAGCCCGTGAAGAAGCTCCGATCGCCGAGGTCGACGGCGCGATAGCCCGCCGGATCGCCGGGCAGCGTCTTGCGCTCGTCGATGATGCCGTCCTTGAACATCACGGCTTCGCGGCGCAGGTCGATCACTTCGAGGAGCCGACCGATCGCCTCGTCGTAGACGCGGACGATGTCGTCGAGGCCGGTGATCGCGCGGATTCTTTCGAAGTCGCAGTCCATCTGCGGCGCTTCGGCGATCGCGACGCTGCCCTCCGGCCCCGCCGCGATCATCGCGTAGTCGGCGACGGCGCGGATGATCGCGCCGTGGGTGATGACGCTGTCGACGGTGCCGCCGCGTCCGTCGTCGGCGGGGTTCCAGTGGCGGATCAGGTTCGGCTTGAGGACGATCCGCTTGCCGGACGGGACCAGGTCGCCGATCGGGTTCCACTCGGGCGTGCCGAAGTTCGCGGCGTCGAGGCCGAGTCCGCGAAGCGCCGAACGCACGGCCGCATAGACCTGATTCGGCGGACCGGCGGAGGCGGACTCGCCGAGCAGGCGGGTGATCTCGGGATAGTCCTTGCCGGGTCCCCACGGTGCAGCGATCCCGGCGTAGCTCGGCTGGCAACGGCCCAGCCCGACACGAATCATCCCTCTCCCCCGTCTTCGCTGACACCGGATTGCGTCGGCTGGCGACCGACCCGGGACTTGACGGCCCGGAACTTACCATTCGACTCTCTCGGAATCCCCTCGACACGTCTCAGATCGACGCGGATCTCGTCTCCGAGACGCATCCGGATCTCGCGCATCACGGCCGCCTCCGCCGCCACGTCGAATCCACCGCGCGGCACGATCAGGACTTCGATCGCGGAGGCGTCGTCCTGGAGGATCTGCGCCTCGGCGATCTCGCGCTGCTCCTTGAAGACGTGATCCATCCGCCCGATCCAGCGGCCGTCCGGGGTGACCACGTAGTCCTCGATCCGTCCGTCGACGTCGAGGAAGACCTCGCCCGGGCGGCCGCAGGGACAGGGGCGCTTCGAACGCGTGCCGACGTCGCCGATCCGGTACCGGATGAAGGGCGTCGCATCGTTCGCGAAACCGGTCACGAGCAGCGCCCCGCGCACCCAGTCGTCGGTCTCCTCGGTCGCTTCGACCTCGACCACGCCGAACTCCATGTCGACGTGGAGGTTCCCCTCGCTGCAGCCGGTCATCGCGACGGCGAACTCGCTCGTCCCGTAGCGGTCGTAGATCTTCGCCGCGAAGGCTTCCTCGATGTCCCGGCGGTGGAACGCGAGGAGCGACTCCGACGAAGGGAAGATCGCTTTCACGCGACCGGCCTCGAGAGGGCGGCCCGCGTCGAGCATCGCTCGCGCGAGCAGGTGGATCGAGGACGGGTAGCCTTCGACGTAGGTCACCGGGAGCGTGTGCATCGCTTCCACGTACGCCGGCAGGTTCTCCTTCGTCATGTGGTAGAGCGAGAAGAGCGTCTGGTGGCCGTAGTGGTTCGTGCGCCAGAAGGGCGGCTTCGCTTGGGCGAGCGGCACGATCATCTGGCCGCCGAACGTGAAGTGGGGATCGCGGAGCCGAACGCCCTGCCGCCGCCGGAGGCGCCACACGACCGCGTACTCCTCGGCGAGGGACTCCTGCGTATACCAGAGCGGCAGCGCGCTCCCCGTCGTCCCGCTCGTCTTGCCCTTGCGCCGCCGCTCCGCCGGAATGTCCTCCGCGAGGAACGACTCCGGCGCGTCGCGATAGGTCTGCTTCTCGAGGATCGGGAAGGCATCGAGGATCTCGCGGATCCCCTTCGCGGGATCCTCGGCGTTCGCGGCGAACGCGGGCAGGTCCATGGCCCTGTAGTGCGGCACGTGAAGGCGCGCGCGATTCGCCAGGGTGACGAGCCGTCGCAGCTGATAGGCATGCAGCCCCGAGAGGGGAACACCCTCGAGCGCTTCGATCGCCGCGAGGGTCTTCTCGAAATGCGGCGTGAAGCGCACGCGATAGCGCCTCCATCCCGCCCAGCTGCAAGCGAGCTCCTGGAGCGCGATCGGCAGCCGCGCATAGATCGCGTCGCGATTCACGACGCGACTCCGGTCGAACCGGTGTCGCGCCCTGATCCCGACACGACTGCGACCGCGTCCTGCGCCGAACGCGTCACGCCGACGCCTCGTCCTTCAGCTCGACCGTCGCCACGACCGGCAGATGATCCGACGCCTTCCGCGCGGCGGGAGAGTCGTGCTCGCGGACCTCGACGACGTCGGCGTTGCGTGAGTAGATCCGATCGAGGGCGAGCATGGGGCGACTCGACGGGAAGCTCGGCGGCCAGTCGCGATTGTGGTGGAGGCCGAGGCTCTCTTCCAGGACCTGCGAGCCCTTGCACTTGCGCCAGGCGTTCATGTCGCCCATCAGGACCGCCGGCCCCGCGTTCAGCGCCGGGTGCTCCATCAGGGACTGGACCTGTCGGTGGCGGGTCCGATCGACGAGCGAGAGATGGGTCGCGACGACGCCGAGCGTCGCGCTGGCGGTGCCGACGTGGGCCGCGAGGGCGCCGCGGCGTTCGATGCGCGAGTAGGAGATGTCGAGGACGGAGACGCCGGTGATCGGGTAGCGGGAGAGGATGGCGTTGCCGAGCTGGCCGCGGCGGTGGCGGCGGGTCGCGGCGAAGGCCATGTAGAGATCGAGTTCGTCGCAGAGCTGACCGAGCTCGTCGTCGGCGGTCGGCCCCTCCTCGTCGAAGGGCCGGAGCACCTCCTGGAGGGCGATCACGTCGGCCTCCATCTCCGAGATGACGAACCCCGCCCGCGCGACGTCGGGCTTCGCTCGCCCGTTCGCTCCCTGCCAACGATGGACGTTGTACGTGGCCACGCGCACTGAATCGGACATGATCAGGGTCGGTATCGGCCGTCTGGGGCTCATGACCAAGCACAAATGCGGCTCGAGGGGCAGCTTCCGGGCGGTCTCGACCGCATCCCGGGCCTGATTCACCGAGTCCCGGGCCTGGCTCCCCAGGGCCCGCACGCGCTCGACGGACTGGTCCCTCGCCCGCCGCGCGAAGCCCCGCGCCCGGGCCGTCGCCTCGGAGGCGCGGTCCCCCGCTCGGCTCGCGCGATCGCGCAGCTCCCGGGCGGCGGCCTCGGTCTGCTGCCGCCGGCCGGCCTTCTTGCGCTTCGCTGCCACGAATTCCTCGCTGTGACGGGCTGGCCGATGGGGTTCGACCCGGTGTGGGGGGCGCGCAGCGGGAGTGTACGGCGTCCTGCCGGCCGCATGCGGAGCCGCAGTGTAGATCGTCGGCTGCGGGGGGCGCGCAGCGGGGCGCTGCGGCGTCCGGGGTGCCTCGCCGTCGACAGGTGTGTAAGATGCGGCCTCCGATTCGGCGGGGCGCCCGGTGATCCGGCGCCAGAGACCCGAATTCGGCCTTCCTGGAGCTCTCATGTCGCTCGTCCTCTTCGCTCGCGTCTCCGACGACCGCCGCCGATCGGCGGACCCGGAACCCGTGCGCCGACGACCGTCCGAGCCCCACGCGCGCCGTCCTGCGGCGCCCCGCTCGCTGCGTCCGAGCCGTCCCTAGGCTCGCCGCCGGCACCGCCCCGCGATCCACCTTCCCCGCGATTCGCCCCGCCCACGGTCTGCCCAGGGCCGGCTCGAATCCCCACGGGGCAATCCGGATCGCCGCAACCGACGCGAGCCCACCTCCGCTTCGAACCCGACCGGGGTCCGGCGTTCCGCTCCGCGGCACGGATTCCTCCTCTTCGCCTTCCTGCGTCCGGCCCCCGGCCGGCGCGAGGTCTCGCCATGTCCGTCTCCGACTCGAATCCTCCTCTCTCCTCCCCGCCGACCGCCCTCCAGCGACCCGCCCGGACGCTCGTCGCGGCGGTCCACGCCGCGGCCGGGGCGGCGCGCCCCCTCGAGGCTCCCGCCTACGACCGGGCCCTCGCGCGCCTCGGCGCGCTGCGCGCTTCCGCGCCCGCCCTGCCCCTCCTGTCGTCCGGCCACGGCGAGGGGGCCCGGGTCGTCCTCGCCGACGGGCGCCGGGTCCTCGATCTCGTCGCCGGCCTCGGCCCCTACGTCTTCGGCCACCACGACGAGGACCTCCTCGAGACGGCTGCGATCGCGGCCTCGAGCGACGTCGCGTTCCAGAGCCATGTGCTGCCGGGGCCGGAGTACACGCGCCTGGTCGAACGCCTCGTGGATCTCGCCGGCCCGCGGCTCGAGCACGCGTGGCTCTCGATGTCCGGCTCCATGGCGAACGAGAACGCGCTCAAGATGCTCTTCCAGCGGGCCGCGCCGGCGGATCGGGTGATCGCCTTCTCGCGCGCGTTCCACGGCCGGACCCTCGCGATGGCGGAGCTGACCGATCGGCCCGAGTACCGGGACGGGATCCCGACCCGGGACTTCGTCGACCGCGTCCCCTTCTTCGACCCCGACGATCCGGATTCGACACAGAAGAGTGTCGACGCGCTCGAGGCGCTGATCGACCGGCACCCGGGTCGCCACGCGGCCATGTGCTTCGAGCTGATCCAGGGCGAGGGCGGCTTCCACGACGCGCCGCGCGCGTTCTTCGTCGCGCTGATGGAGACGTGCCGGCGCGCGGGCATCCGGATCTGGATCGACGAGATCCAGACCTTCGCGCGAACCCGGGAGCTCTTCGCCTTCCGCACCCTCGCGCTCGACGACTTCGTCGACATCGTGACCGTCGGCAAGATCCTCCACGGAAGCGCGACCCTCTTCACGAAGGACCTCGCCCCGCGCCCCAAGCTGGTCGCGGGGACCTGGGCCGGATCGACGGTCGGCATGGCGCTCGGTGGCCGCATCCTCGAGCGCCTCGTCGGCGAGGGCTACGCGGGGCCCGGAGGCCGGATCGACCGGCTCGCGGGCTGGCTCGACGAGGCCTTCGCGCGCCTCGCCGCGGCCATGCCGGGGGTGGTCACCGCGCGCTCGGGGAGCGGGGCGATGCAGGCCTTCGTCCCGTGGCGAGGCGACGCGGCGACGACCCAGGAGATCGTCGAGGTCGCCGCGGAGGAGGGCGTACTCGTACAGACCGCCGGCGGGAACCCCACGAAGATCCGGATGCTGCCGCCGCTCAACGTGACGAGAGAGGAGCTCGAGGACGGCTTCGCCGCTCTCGAGCGCGCGCTCGCTCGCGTCGCGCGGCGACACGATCTGCCGGTCTTCGATGCGGCGGATTCGTGTTAGTCAGGACCGATCGATCGGCCTAACGGTCGCCTCGTCGTCGGATGACGGCGGGGCGGCCGCTCGGCCCCACGGTCCGCTCGGCGCGAGGGACGTCGCGATCGAGGACCGTCTGGCGCTCGGCGCGGCGGGCGTTCTCGATCGCCTCGTCGCAGATCGCCCGAAGCGCCACCGACAGAACCGGCAGCACGCGATCCGACGTGTTGAATCCCGACGCGGACTTCACGTACGCCTTCAAGCGACTCGCGACCACCAGGATCTCTCCTTCGGAGGACGCGGTCGGCGACGCGGCGGCACGTCCGGCCGCGCCCGCCTTCGCGCCGCCGGACGCCTTCTTCCCCGAGGCGCCCTCCGGCGGATCCGGCGTCCTGGGCGCGCGCGC
>JAUIMK010000286.1 GCA_030432735.1 bacterium | reverse complement strand
ACGTTGCGCAGGATCGTCTCGAGGCAGCGCTCGGCGTCTTCGGGCGCGAGGCCGCCGGAGGCGAGGGTCTCCGCGAAGCCCTGGATCGACGTGAGCGGCGTGCGCAGCTCGTGGCTCGCGTTGGCGACGAAGTCGCGGCGGACCTTGTCCACGCGGCGGACTTCGGTCACGTCCTGGAAGACGGCGAGGGTACCGGCGGGCGGGCCTTCTGCGGGGAAGCGGATCGCGTGGGCGAGCAGCGTGCGCTCGCTCGCACCACGGAGAGGCACGTCGCGGATGACGGCGTCCCGGGTCCGCTTCGCGTCGGCCAGGAGATCGTCGACCGCCGGCTGACGGGTCACCTCGATGACCGTCCGGTCGTTCACCGGACCCCAGGTCCCGAAGAGCTCCCGGAAGCCCGGATTCACCAGCACGATCCGGTCGTGCACGTCGAGCACGAGCACGCCCTCGACCATCGCCGAGAGCACCGCCTCCAGCTGCTGCGCCTCGCGGTAGGCGTCGTCGATCTCGCGAACCAGGCGGTCGGCCATGCGGTTGAGGGCGAGGGCGGACGCGTCGCGCTCGTCCCGGAAGGACCAGAGCAGGCGCTGGTCGCGACGCCCCGACGCGAGCCCCGCGGCGAGGTCCCGGACCTGCTCGAGGGGCGCGAGGGCCATCTGGCCGGTGACCCAGGCGAGGACCAGGCTCGCGACGAGTCCGAGCCCCGCGAGCTTGAGGAACGCGGGGCCGTTCAGCGCGCCCGGGGGCGTGAGCACGACCGCCGCCAGCGCGAGGCCGACGGAGAGCGTGGCCGCGAGGGCGAAGATCTTCCAGTGGAGCCGCTTCACTCCTGGAAGCGGTAGCCGACCCCACGGACGGTGTCGATCAGGTCTCCGGCGATGCCCAGCTTCTCGCGCAGGCGCTTCATGTGGGTGTCGACGGTGCGGTGGGTGACGGCGATGCCCTCGCCCCAGACCTCTTCGAGCAGACGCTCGCGGGTCAGCACGCGCCCGGGGCGTCGCATCAGCGCCGTCAGCAGCAGGAACTCCTTCGCGGTGAGCGCGACTTCCTCGCCCTTGTAGGTGCACTGGTGGCGCTCGACGTCGAGGGTCAGGTCGTGGAGCGTGAGCTGCTCGGGAACCGCGTCGCTCGGACGCCCGCGTCGCAGGATCGCCTTCACGCGGAGGCAGAGCTCCCGCGGCGAGAAGGGCTTCGTCACGTAGTCGTCCGCGCCGAGCTCGAACCCGACGATCCGGTCGACCTCGTCGGAGCGCGCCGTCAGCATGATCACCGGGACGTCCGCCAGCTCGGGCATGCCCCGCATCGTGCGACACACCTCGGTCCCGGGACGGTCGGGGAGCATCAGGTCGAGGACGACGAGGTCCGGGCGACGGCGGCGCAGCTGCTCGAGCGCTTCGTCGCCGGTGGCCGCCGTGTCGACGTCGAAGCCGTCCTGGGTCAGGGCGAACCGCGTCAGCTCGAGGATGTCCGGCTCGTCGTCGACGACGAGGATGTGTTGCGACATGGGTAGGGGGCTCTCCGTTCGGTTCCCGCGGCGGGGATGCGCGAATGCCGATGCTAGGGCGCGAGCTTCTCGGCGTGCTTCAGGTTCACCGATTCCGCCGCGAGGATGACCTCCTCGGCGATGTTGGTGGCGTGGTCCGCGACGCGCTCGAGGTTCTTGGCGATGAAGATCAGGTCGATCTCCTGGCGCGAGGCATCCGGCCGGGACTCGATCCGGTCGATCGACGCGCGGATCACCCGCCCCTCGATCTCGTCGATCTCGTCGTCCTCGCGCAGCACGGTCCGGGCCAGCTCGCCGTCGAGGTCGGCGAACGCCTGGAGCGCGCGACCGAGCAGGCGCCGGCTGTCGTCGGCGAGCTCCCGCAGGATCGTGGGCGGCGTGATGGGCGGGCGCTCGGCGAGACGACTCGCGGAGCCGGCGATGTTCCGGGCGAGGTCCCCGATCCGCTCGAGGTCCGTCGCCATCGTCTTGATCGCGAGGGTCTGGCGGAGATCCGAGGCCACCGGAGCGCGCAGGGCCAGGACGCTCAGCACCGCCGCGTCGATCTCGACGTCGATCCGGTCGATCGCGAGGTCGTCCCGGACGACTTCGTCCGCCAGCACCGGGTCGCGATTCCAGACCGCGCGCAGGCTCTTGTCGAGGATCCCCTCGGCGAGGCCGCCCATGCGGAGGGCGAGCTGCCGGAGATTGTCGACTTCGCGACCCGTCTTGATTCTGACTGGGCTGGGCATCCGAGGCCTCCTCCGTGCAGGGATCCCGCCCGGCCTCCGGTGAGTAGCCCGCGGGTGTGACGATTTCGTGGCGGTGGTATGGCAAGAGCGAGAACCCCGTGGATCCAATGGGTTGCGCTCTTCGCGGCTCCGCCGACGCTATCACTGATCCGGTGTCCGTAACGGAAATGTCACCGTTCTGTCACAGTCTGGGTAGGGCAGGGGCGGCGTCATCCGGCAAAATCCGCCCGAGCAATCCCCCAGTCGGGGCGTCAGAGGGCGCCCGTAGAGGGCTGCCGCCTCGCGACGAGGGGGAGCGCGCCCGTGGGCCGTTCGGGGGGAACACGGGGGAACCGGTGGCGACGGATCGAGCCGACCGGAAAATCGCTTCGCCCGGCGCGCCGAGCGCGCCCTTCGCGTCCGTCGGCGCCCAGCGAGAGGGGGTCGCGTGACCGGTCTGCTCTGGCTCGCGCTGCCCCTGCTCGCCCTCGTGGGCTGGAGCGTCGGACGCTCCCGGGCGCTGGCCCTCGCCGGGGCGCCGAGCGGCGGCGGGAGTCGGATCGAGCTGCACTCGCTCCCGGCGCACTACGGGCAGTTCGTCCTGCTCTGGGCCTCGGTGCCCCCGCTCGCGGTGCTGGTCCTGTGGCTGTTCTTCGGCGGGGCGCTGGTGGACGGCTGGGCCGGGGCGCAGATCGAGTCGAGCGGGCTGCTCGAGGGCACGAAGACCGCGGACCAGGTCCTGGTCGAGCTGCGATCCGGGCTGGCGACGCTCGAAGGGGAGGGCGCGAGCCCCGTCCACGTGCACGCGGCCCAGGGCCTCGCCCGGATCGAGGGCACCCTCCATCTCGCGCTCTTCGGCGCGTTCGCGGTCGCGGCTGCCGGCGGCCTCTTCTTCGCCCGGCAGCGGATCACGATCGCGCTGCGTGCGCGCAACCACGTCGAGCGGGCGCTCCACGTAGCACTCCTCGCGTGCTCCGTCGTCGCGATCCTCACGACCGTCGGCATCGTGGTCTCCCTCTTCTTCGAGGCGCTCCGCTTCTTTCAGCTCGTGAGTCCCCTCGAGTTCTTCTTCAGCACCGAGTGGAGTCCCCAGACCGCGCTGCGGGCGGATCAGGTCGGCTCGTCGGGTGCGTTCGGGGCGGTGCCGATCTTCGCCGGCACGCTGCTGATCACCGCGATCGCGATGGGCATCGCCGGTCCGATCGGCCTGATGGCGGCGATCCATCTCGCCTTCTACGCGAGCGAATCGGCGCGGTCCTGGATCAAGCCCCTGCTCGAGGTGATCGCCGGGATTCCGACCGTGGTGTGGGGGAGCTTCGCGGCCTTGACGCTCGGCCCGCAGGTGCGGGCGCTCGGCGACGCGCTCGGGCTCGAGGTGGCTTCCGAGAGCGCGCTCGCGGCGGGCGTCACGATGGGGGTGATGATCATTCCCTTCGTGTCGTCGCTCTCGGACGACGCGCTGAACGCGGTGCCGCGCTCGCTGCGCGAGGGGTCCCTCGCGATGGGCGCGACCGAGTCCGAGACGATCCGGCGGGTGATGTTGCCGGCGGCGCTGCCGGGCATCGTCGGCGCGTTCCTGCTCGCGGTATCGCGGGCGATCGGCGAGACGATGATCGTGGTCATGGCCGCCGGACTCGCGGCGAACATGACCGCGAATCCCTTCGCGGCGGTGACGACGGTGACCGTCCAGATCGTGACGCTGTTGACCGGTGATCAGGAATTCGACTCGGCCAAGACCCTGGCCGCCTTCGCCCTCGGATTGACGCTCTTCTTCGTCACCCTCGCGCTCAATCTCGTCGCGCTTCGGGTCGTCCGACGGTTCCGGGAGGAGTATGAGTAGCCCGCCTACCCAGGACGAGAAGGCCCGCGCGGCCGCGGCGCGGATCCGCCGGCGCTATCGCGCGGAGCGGATCTTCCAGGCCTGTGGCGTCGGCGCCATCGTCTTCGCCCTGATCGCGCTCCTCGCGCTGCTCGTGTCGATCACCTACCAGTCGTCGAACGCGATCACCCATACCTACGTCCGGCTCGACGTGGAGCTGGATCCCGCGACCGTCGACCCGAGAGGCGATGCATCCCCCGAGAGCCTCGCGGCCGGGAGCTATCGGGGGCCGGTCCGCTCGGCACTCCGGGCGCGATTCCCGGAGGTCTCCGGGCGCAAGGCGAAGCGCCAGCTGGCGGCGCTCCTGAGCGACGGAGCGGAGTACGACCTGCGTGACGCCGTCGCGGCGGAGCCGGGCCTCGTCGGCCAGACCGTGAGCTTCGTTCTCCCGATGTCCGACGACGTCGACCTCTTCCTCAAGGGCGACATCCGCCGCGACGTGGACGAGTCCGATCGAAAGCTCACCGACCAGCAGATCGAGTGGATCGATGCGCTGGTCGACGAAGGCCTCGTGAGCCACGAGTGGAACCTCCGCTTCTTCACGTCCGGCGACAGCCGCGAGCCGGAGCTGGCGGGCATGCAGGGCGCGATTCGCGGCTCACTGCTCACGCTGCTCGTCACGCTCCTCCTGAGCTTCCCGGTCGGGGTCGCGGCGGCGGTCTATCTCGAGGAGTTCGCGCCCCGCAACCGCTTCACCGACATCGTCGAGGTCAACATCAACAACCTCGCCGCGGTTCCCTCGATCATCTTCGGCCTGCTCGGCCTGGCGGTCTTCCTGAACGTCTTCGGCATGCCCCGCGGCGCGCCGATCGTGGGTGGCATCGTGCTGGCCCTGATGACCCTGCCGACCATCATCATCGCGGGCCGGGCCGCCTTGCTGGCGGTGCCGCCGTCGATCCGCGAAGCGGCCCTCGGCGTCGGGGCGAGCCCGACCCAGGCGGTGCTGCACCACGTCCTGCCCCAGGCGCTTCCGGGGATCCTGACCGGTACGATCATCGGCATGGCGCGTGCGCTCGGCGAGACCGCCCCCCTGCTGATGATCGGGATGGTGGCCTTCATCGCCGACCTGCCGAGCGGACCGTCCGATCCGTCGACCGTCCTGCCGGTCCAGATCTTTCTCTGGAACGACGCGCCCGAGCGGGCTTTCGTCGCCCGCACGTCCCTCGGTATCGTCGTCCTCCTGGGCTTCCTGGTCGCGATGAACGCGGCGGCGGTCTGGGTGCGGAGCCGCTTCGAGACGAGGTACTGATCGTGGTGGCGCGGCCGGAGCGAGACGACTTGCTGTTCGTGATCGAGATGAGGTGTCGACCGTGAAGACGAAGATGGAGACGCGAGATCTCGACGTGTACTACGGCGAGAAGCAGGCGCTCCAGAGCGTGAGCCTCGAGATCCGAGCGAACGAGGTGACGGCGCTGATCGGGCCGTCGGGCTGCGGCAAGTCCACCTACCTCCGCTGCCTGAATCGGATGAACGACGTCGTGCCCGGCTGCCGCGTGGAAGGCTCCGTGACGCTGGACGGCGAGGACATCTACGATCCGGACCTCGACGTGGTCAAGCTCCGGGCGCGCGTCGGCATGGTCTTCCAGAAGCCGAATCCGTTCCCGAAGTCGATCTATGAGAACGTCGCCTACGGCCCGCGCATCCACGGCGTCGCCCATACGAAGTCCGAGCTCGACGACCTGGTTCGGCAGAGCCTCGCGAAGGCGGGGCTCCTCGAAGAGGTGGAGAACCGACTCGAGGAGCCGGGGACGAGCCTCTCCGGCGGGCAGCAGCAGCGCCTCTGCATCGCGCGCGCCATCGCGGTGAGCCCCGAGGTGATCCTGATGGACGAGCCGTGCTCGGCCCTCGACCCGATCGCGACGGCGCGGGTGGAGGAGCTGATCGACGAGCTGCGTGAACAGTTCACGATCGTGATCGTCACGCATTCCATGCAGCAGGCGGCCCGCGTGTCCCAGCGCACGGCCTTCTTCCACCTCGGTATCCTCATCGAAGAGGGCGACACCGAGAAGATCTTCACGAACCCCGCCGAGCAGCGAACGCAGGACTACATCACCGGCCGCTTCGGCTGACGCGAATCGCTCCGGGGAGCGGCGGCGCCGCAGAGACGACTGCGCGGCGTCGACAGGCCGCGTGCCCTACATTCTTCGAGAGGGGTCGCCCCGCGATCCGCGGCTCGGAGGTGTGAATGGATTCAGTCGAAGTGGTGGAGGTCTCGCTTCCGCGGGAGACCGAACGCTTCGTCCGGACCTGGTTCACGATCTACGAGAACGAGCCGAGCTGGGTCCCGCCGCTCTATTTCGAGCGCAAGCGCTTCTTCGAC
>JAUIMK010000285.1 GCA_030432735.1 bacterium | reverse complement strand
CCGGTCCGCATCCGCTTCAGCGCCCAGTGGGCGTCCTGGGTGAGCGAGCGCGAGTGGCACGCGAGCCAGAAGGCAGAAGCCCTCCCGGACGGCGGCCTCCTGCTCTCGATGGAGGTGGGCGGGAGCCAGGAGCTCGCGAACTGGGTGCTCTCCTTCGGCGGCGGCGCCGAGGTCCTCGAGCCCGACTCGCTGCGCGAAGAAGTGCGCGCCTCCCTCGAGGCGGCACTCGCCAACTACGTCTGAGAACGCGGGCCGGCGAGCGCCACGAGGGCGCGAGGAATCGGAGCTCGCTTCGCCCTGCTAGGCGGCGGTCGCCTCCGAGGCGTCGTAGATCATCCCGACGCGCTTCCAGTGATCCTCGGTCCGGTCGGTGATGAGGCCGAGATTGCGGAGGTTCGGTACGACCGTGTGCATGTAGATCGGGCTGTTCAGCTCCGCGAAGTTCGGGAGCTGGGTCGCGACGGCGACCACGCCTTCCGGGTCGTAGCCGTACTTGTCCGCGAAGGTGCGGAGCATCTCGAGCTGCTGGTTCGCGTTCAGCGTCTCGAGGATGTTGAAGGCCCAGTCCTCCATCTCGTCCATCTCGTCCTTCGAGGCCTGCTGGACGATGCGGCGCATGTTCAGCACGCCGAAGGCCGCGTGCCGCGACTCGTCCTGCTCGACGCGGTGGATCATCGCCGCGAGCAGCTCGTTCCGGCTCTCCTTGCGGATCGTGTCCATGATCCCGACGGCCATGCCCTCGAAGAGGGTCTGCATCCCGAGCACCTTCTTCTGCATCCCTTCGGCCTGGAGCAGGATGTCGAGCAGCGTCTTGAGGTCGGCGCCGATCGGGTGGATCCCGCCGGCCTTCTCGGTGAGGAATTTGGCCAGGACCTCCGCGTGGCGCGCCTCGTCGATCACCTGGCTCGCCGCGTAGAACTTCTGGTCGATCTCCGTGCAGACGTTGGTCAGCTGGCCGCAGAGCTGGAGGGCGGCCTGCTCGCCGTGGAGCAGCTGCGAGAGCGTGTACGCGATCTCGTCGTGGGTCGCTTCCTTCTGCGCCGCCTCGCTTCCGCCGCTCATCTTCACGCAGTTCGCCATCAGCGAGAAGTCGGGATTCATCATCCACTCGTTCCGGTCGATCGGCGTGTCCCAGTCGAGATCGGTCTGGGCGTTCCACTGACCCGCCTTGCCCTTCTCGTAGAGGCGCCTCAACTCGTCGATCTCGCTCTCGTAGGACCAGGTCCAGTGGAGCTCGACGGGGACGTCGACGTCGACGCGGCTTCGCACGCCCTGTACGACGGCCTCGTCCTCGAAGTCGATGACCTCGAAGCCGCCGAGGGTCTTTCGCTGTTCGCTGAGAATCTTGTCCATGGGATGCCTCTGGTGGATGAGCCCGGGGAAGGGCTGCGGAAGGGTGCGTCGATCCGTCGTCAGGCCACGAGCCCTCGCCGGATGAACCGGGACACTTCCCGGCGGCGGCGTTCGACCGCCGGACCGGAGAAGACGGACTCCCCGAGCAGGGCCTCGCCGAGCTCGCCGGAGGAGAAGTGGAAGGTGATCGCGCCGATCACGGTGAGCAGCGTGTCCGGGATCGACACCGGCCGGAACACGCCGGCCGAGATCCCCTCCTCGATCAGCGCGCCGATCCGCTCGAGGATGCCCGCCAGCCTGAGCTCGAAGTCCTCGAGGTCGCGATCGAGGCCGGCTTCCGGCCGGAGCACGATCGCCGGAAAGGGCTCCTCGTCGACCAGCGCCCGCATCATCAGCCGCGCGGCGGGCGCGTCCTCGGAGAGGGTCCGAACCACCGCATCGATCCACGACTCGAGCTGCTCGACCGGCGAGCCGTCGGTCGATGCGGCCAGCAGCGCCGTCTCGATCCGCAGGAGCGAGCGGTCGAGGACCGCGCTGTAGAGCTCCCGCTTGTTCGGGAAGTGGTGGAAGAGCGCCGACTTCGAGAGGCCTACGGTCGTGGCGAGCTCGCGCATCCCGACCCCGGCGTAGCCGCCGACGGCGAAGAGCCCCTCGGCGGTCTCGAGAATCTTCTCGCGACTCTCGGGGGGGCGGGGGACGGGCGGTGCTTCGGTGTCCAGCATGGCGGGCACGTTATCGACCGACCGGTCGGTCGGTCAACAGGGAATCCCTCCCGCGGATCTGACCCCGAGTCGATTCGACGCGATCGGGAACCACCGGGAGCCCCCGTCCCTCCAACGGAACCGGGGGAGCATCGAACGCAACAAAGCCGTAATTCTGAAGCGGAATTCGCCACGAACCGGGGGAGTTGCGGGACGGATCTCGCTATCGTCCGCCCGCCCCGAGCGCGGCCGTTCCTGCCCGACCGAGCTGCGCCGGTTCGAGGGACCCGTCCCCGAGCGCCGCAGACGGCTCACCGTTCGCACGCTCCCCCTCGCGCCCCCCGGAGCGGCCCGACCGCCCCCAATCCGAATCTCCCGGCCCCGGCCCGGCCCGAACCCGCTTTCGAGCGACCTCAGAGCGACCCGAGACACCCTTGCTGCCCCCGCCGCGACGCGCCCCTGCCCAGAGTCGACCGACACCCCTTCGTGTCGCTGCCCTCCTCGCCGCGGGTCTCGCCTCGCTGCTCGTCTCCGCGACCGCTTCGGCGCAGGTGCTCCTCGACGACGCGGACGCGCGGCCGGTCTTCCCGGTCGGCGACCTCGAGCTCGAGTATCCGAGCCGGCACGCGGATCATCCGCCGGTCGGCGATCTCCTCCCGGTCGAGGTCCGCCTCCGCCCGACCGCCGCGGGATTCACTGCTGCGGATTCCGACGGCGCTGCCGAGACCCGCGTCTTCCGGGCGAGCGGAACCGAGCCCGCGCTGCTCGACGCCGAGGGGATCGTCGCCGTCCTGACCGCGGTCGTGAAGCGGCTCCACGACGCCGGCTTCTACGGCGTCGACGTCCGGCCCGCGACCCGGGACTTCGACCTCGTCGAAGCGCGCGATCTCCGACCGGAGGGCCGAACCGCCCTCGCCCTCGAGATCCGGATCGGCCGCGTCGGTCAGGTCCGGACCATCGCCACCGGCGACCGGGTGAAGACCGACTGGAAGATCGACAACGAGATCCACGAACGGATCCGGCTCGCCTCTCCGCTCCAGCCCGCGAGCGTGGGCGACGACGAGACGACCGACCTCCTCGATCGCCGCGCGCTCGAAGACTTTCTGCACCGCCTGAATCGGCACTCGGGCCGCCGCGTGGAAGCCGCCCTGTCCCCGGGCGAGGAGCCGGGCGAAGTCGTCCTCGACTATCGCGTGCTCGAAGCGAAGCCCTGGTTCGTCTACGGCCAGGCCAGCAATACCGGCACGAACCGCACGAACGTCTGGCAGCAGCGCTACGGCGCAACCCACCGCCAGCTGACCGATCGCGACGACGTGCTCTCGATCGAGTACCTCAACACCGGACTCGACGATGTCAACGCCGTCTCCGCGCGCTACCAGGCGCCCTTCTTCGGTGCCGATCGCCCGGACTGGATGAACCACCGCCGCGGCGACCCGGAATGGCTGGAATGGATCCCCCGCGACGACATGCCGTGGTGGGGCGTCGATCGACTGCGCTGGGAGACCGAGTTCAGCTGGAGCAAGTCGGAGGTCGGGTCGAGCGCGGTGTTCCTGAACCTCGCGAACGACATCGTCCGCAGCCAGACCTTCCTCTTTGGCGGCCGCTTCGTCTACGAGACCTATCAGTACCGGAACTTCTTCGTCGATCTCTGGGGCGGGCTGCGGCTGCAGGATCTCGACGTCGAGAACAACAGTACCGGCGGGCGCGGCCAGGCGCTGCTCGTGATCCCCCGGGTCGGCGTCCACGCCGAGCGCAACAACGCAATCTCTTCGTTCACGGCGGATCTCGAGGTCTCCGGGCAGACCAACGAGATCGACCCCTCGAATCGCGAGGCCCTCGGGCGCGCCGAGACCGTCGACCGCTACGCGCAGCTCGGCTTCGTCCTGAACTGGTCGGCCTACCTCGAGCCGATCGTGAACCCCGGCGCCTGGCGCGACCCGGCGACGCATACGAGCTCGACCCTCGCGCACGAGCTCGCCCTGAGCTTCCGGTCCCAGTACACCTTCGACGAAGCGCGGGTGATCCCGCAGGCGAACGCGACCCTCGGCGGTCTCTACAGCGTGCGCGGCTATCCGCAGTCGATCGCGGTCGGGGACGATCTCTACGTCGGGTCGGTCGAGTACCGCTTCCACGTACCGCGTGTGCTTCCGATTCGGCGCAAGCCGCTGACGATGCCGCTGCTCGGGGATTTCCGCGCCTCCCCGCAGCAGGTCTACGGGCGACCGGACTGGGACCTCGTCTTCCGCGCCTTCGTGGACGTCGGCCGGGCCGAGCGCAACGCCCCGAACTCCCTGGCCGGCGAGCGGGATCAGACCCTGATCGGGGCGGGCGTCGGTGCCGAGCTCCAGATCCTCTCCAACTTCCGCGCCCGGATCGACTGGGCGGTCGCTCTCGAAGACGAGCTCGGCGTGGGTGGGAACGGTCGCGAGATCGTCAACAGCGGAGACAGCGAGATCCATGCGTTGTTCAGCATCGTCTACTGAGGCGTTGCGGCGCGCGGGCCGCACCCGGAACCCCCTCGCGTCGGCGCGCGGCGCCCGGCCGCGCTCCGCGTTCGAACGCGGCGTGGCGCGGCTGCTCGTCGCGGCGATCGTCTCGCTCACCCCCGCCTCCGGCTTCGCCGGCGACGAGTTCGAGTCCGCGGACCACGCGGTGATGCTCACGCCGGGTACGATCGACAACAGCCAGAGCGGGCTCACGGTCATCCACTCCGCCGAGCAGGAAGGCGTCACCGATTGGCGCGCCGGCTTCGACCAGCCCGTCGACAACACGCTGATCTTCTCCCTGACCGCCGACGGCGCGCAGCACCTGAACCTGATCGGCGGCGACCAGATGGCGCTGATCCACGGCGAGATCCGCTCCGGCGCCGACGACACCATCCTCTTCGCCGCGCCGAACGGGATCTACATCGGCTCGACCGCGGTCATCGACGTCGGCAGCCTCGTCGCCGTCGGCGCCGACATGACGGACATGGACTCGATCGGCGCGCGGGACCTGCCGCTCAGCGGAGAGGTCGTCGCGGCGGCGGGCAGCATGATCCGCGCCGAGGAGAACGTCCTGCTCTACGGAACGGACGTCCTGCTCGCGGGTGAGATCTACACGCCCGGCGGCCGGCTCCTCGCCGTCGGTGCCGACTCGATCCACTTCCTCGACGCGGACACGATCACCGAAGGCCTCACGAACCCGACCGACCTGATCGCCCTCACCGGCAGCGGCGGCGTCCAGCACCTCGGCGAGCTGACCGCCGAGTCGGCCGCCCTGATCGGCCGCCGGGTCGTGAACACCGGCCACATCGAGATCGCGGACGGCACGCTCATGATGCTCGGCGGCGATGCCGTCCGGCTCGTCGAGTTCGACAATCCGGTCGTCGTCGAGATCCCCCGCTCGAACGGCCCCGACAACCACGTCGAGGCCCCGGAGTACGCGGTCGAGAACCGCGGCACGATCGACGCAGGCCGGGGACGCGTCCGGCTCGCGGCGGCGGATCCGCTCGGTTGGGGCATCCGACAGATCGCCGGCGACGGGGGCGAGACGCCGTCGATCCGCGCCGGCACGATCGAGCTCGCCGGGGGCGAGCACGGGCGCGTCGAGATCGCGGGCGTGCTCGATGCGACGAACCTCGAGGCGGAGGGCGTCGGCGGCCGGATCGACGTGACCGGCGAGACGATCGTGCTCGCCGGCGACGTGGTCGACGACGAAGGTCGCGTCGTGACGGAAGGCGCTCGGCTCGATGCGTCGGGCGACGCGGGCGGCGGCACGATCCGGGTGGGCGGCGACACGCTCGGCAAGGGCGAGCTCCAACGCGCCCGCGGCGTCGTCGTAGCGGAAGGCGCCGAGATCCGCGCGGACGCGATCACGAACGGCGACGGCGGCCGCGTGATCCTCTTCGCGGAGTCCCTGACCCACATCGCCGGCCGGATCTCCGCCCGCGGCGGCGCGCAGGGCGGCGACGGCGGCTTCGTCGAGACCTCGGGGCTCGAGCGACTCTCCCTCGAGACGACGCCGGACCTCGCGGCGCCGGAAGGCGAAGGCGGCCACTGGCTGATCGATCCCTACTCCATCCAGCTCATCGCCGAGACGCCCGCGGGCGATTGTCCAGACGTCGACGTCGCCTGTCTCAACAAGGCCGTCGAGGCGATCCTCGATCCGAACTTCGACAGCGCGGGCTTCGACGACGTGCTGCGGACGATCGACTACGACCCGATGGCGGACCCGGATCCGAACACGGTCTCCGTCGCCCTGATCGTGCGCGCCCTCTCGGTCGGGACCGACGTCACCCTCTCGACCGAGGCCTTCGACCCGGAGATCGAGAGCCTGGACGAGATCGCCGACGGCGCGGGCGACATCGACGTCCTGGCCGAC
>JAUIMK010000284.1 GCA_030432735.1 bacterium | reverse complement strand
CCGGAAGCGATGCCAGCTTCGACGAGCATCCGGATCTCGTGGACGATCGCGCGCTGGAACTCGACGAGGCGCTGTCGCGTCGCCGCGTTCGCGCGGATCTCGGCGACGAGCGGCGCCCCGATCTTCCGGATCTCCGCGAGGACGCTCGCGAGATAGGCGTTCAGGCGCTCGGTCGGGCGACCCGGACGAGCCCCGTCCGCCGCGGCGACGCGCTCGATTCGCGCGAGCACGCGATCGGCGACCCGCAGGAAGAGCTGCTCCTTGCTCGAGGCGAGCGCATAGAGCGTGGCTCGCGAGCAGCTGAGACGCGCGGCCAGCTCGCCGACCGCGAGCTGGCCGAAGGGCTCCGCCTGGGTGATCGCCTCCAGCTGATCGAGCAGCTCCTCCTGCCGGGGAGAGGCGGGGCGATCGGGGGGCTCGTGTTCCGGTGCATTCGTCAACATACGGAGTACCAGGGTATTATCCCTGGTACACTTCTGCAACCGGGGTGCCTGGGCCCCGAGGGGGCTCCGCGGACGCTGCCGCTTCGATGGCGCGCTATTCGCCGGGCGGCTTGCCGTCGTGCTGGATGATCTCGATCAGGTAGCCGTCGGGATCCAGCACGAAGGCGACGACGACCGGCCAGCGGTCGAGCCGCTCGGGCTCCATCACCGACTCGAAGCCGGCATCGACGGCCTTCTTCCACGTGGCCGCCGCGTCGTCGACGTTGATGTAGATCTTCCAGAGCGCGAACCCGTGATCGATCGGTCCCGGGCGCATCGTCTCGGCGAACTTCGCGAGCTGGAGCCTTCCACCGCCGTCCCTGCCGGCGATGTGGACCTCGTCGACGTTCGGGATCTCGGTCCGGCCCTGCTCCTCGAGACCCATGATCTCGGTGTAGAAATGGACCGATCGTTCGAGATCGGACACCGCAATGCAGTATTGCCCCACGGAACTCGCCATCGGGATCTCCTCGGATTCTCGCCGGACCGCGCGACTCTCCACGCGCGGGAGCCGGTCGATGGACGTCTCGTCGGCCGATCCACGATCGGCACTGGAAATGCGAGGATAGCGACTGGAATCGCGAGCCCGGCGCGCTTCGCTCGGAGCCTCGCTGCGCCTGGGCTTGCTCGTCTCGAGATCGGGGTTTCGCTTCGCCAGGGCCTCGACGATCGGCTCAAACGCGACCTTCGGATGGCCGATGTTTCCGCTGGGTCGGAACATCGACTGCCCGGAGGATTCGCCGAATGAGAGAGGAGCGCCGCCAGAGTCCTCGCGTCCCCTGCCGAATCCGCTGCACGGTTCGAGTCGCCGACGCGCGCGTGAGCGGCTGGGTCCTCGACGTATCCGACGGCGGTCTGTGCCTGCTCTCGCCGTCCGCGATCGCGCAGCACGACTCGTTGAAGCTGCATCTCGACGTTCCGGGACTCGGCCGGGTCTCGGTCCACGCGATCGCCTGGCACGTTAGGCGCGTGCGCGGCGCGCGGAGCGGCAAGCAGGCCTGGTCCGCAGGGGCGGTGCTCGTGCGCGCCGACCCGGGGTATGTCTCGCTGCTTCGGAACGAGGCCCTCTCCAGCGCCTCCGCAGGCAACGACGACGCGGCGGTCGGGGGCGTCCGAGCCCGCGACCTGACTGTGTTCAAGGTCCGCGTGAAGAAACAGGACGGGCCGAGGACACGAACCCTGAGTCTCACTGCGCTCGACGAAGACGAGGCGAAGCGGCTGGCGACGACCGACCTGGATCAATCCTGGGCGGTGGTGGCTGTCGAGGCCGCTTGACGTCGACGCCTCGGGGAGAAGCCGCGTGTCGATCAGCCCGCCATCGTGAGGCCACCCCCGACCGACAGCACCTCGCCCGTGATGTACTCGGCGGCGTCGCTCATCAGGAACGCCACGGCGGCGGCGACGTCTTCCGGCGCGCCCAGGCGGCCGAGCGGGATCTTCCGGGCGAGCTTGGCGGCCATGTCCCTATCGGTGGTGGGCACCTCGATGGTTCCCGGCGACACGCAGTTGACGGTCACGCCGGTCCGCCCGACCTCCTGGGCGAGGCTCTTCGAGAAGCTGAGGAGGCCGCCCTTGGTGCCGGCGTAGACGGCGAGGCGAGCCGCGCCCGTTCGACTCGAATCGGAGGTGATGTTCACGATGCGTCCCCATCCCGCGTCGATCATGCCGGGGAGGAGGGCGTGACAAGCGATCACGGGCGCGAGGAAGTTGACGTCGACCTGCCGGCGCCAGGAGGTCGAGTCGCTGTCCGCGAACGCTTCGACCGGATAGAAGCCGGCGCAGTTGACGAGGCCCAGAATCGGCTCGGCCTCGATGAGGGCGCCGAGCCGGTCGCGGAGCTGCGCTTCGTCGGTGAGGTCGCAGACGATGCGTTCGGCGAGGGGGTCGGGCGTCGCGTCGGCATCGCGGTAGGCGAGGTCGATTCCGAGGACGCGCCAGCCAACGCCGGAGAGGGATCGCGCGATCGCGCCGCCGATGGCACCGCCGGCGCCGGTGAGGACGCAGGCCTTCACGAATTCGACCGCTTCAGGAACGACAGCACGAGGGATTCGAACGCTTCCTTGCGCTCGATCATCACCCAGTGGCCGCAGTCCGGGAAGACGTGGAGCTCGCAGTCGGGCACGATGCGCATGGGGATCAGGCTTCCGTCCAGCGGCGTCACCCGATCGTCCCGCCCCCAGGTGAGCAGCGTCGGCGCCTCGATGGTGGCGAGGTGGGCGAGGGCGGCCGTCGGGTTCGTGCGCCGGGCCTGCGCGATCGCCCCGAGCGCCTGCTTCGTGTAGATGGCCTGGGTGGTGGCGAGCGTCTTCGGATCCATCGCCTGCTTGAAGCGCTCTTCGATCAGCTCGTCGGTGACGAGGGCGGGGTCGTAGACCATGGAGTGGAGCCAGTCGACGAGTCGCTCCCGGCTGGGCTCTTGCGCGAACGCGGAGAGCAGCCGCATGCCTTCCGCCGGAAACGGCGAGAAGACGTTCGTCCCGATGCCGCCGATGCTCACGAAGCGGTCCACGCGCGCCGGGTGCTGCGCCGCGACGAGGGAGCCGATCACGCCGCCGAGCGAGTTCCCGATCAGGTGGGCGCGTTCGATGCGGAGCGCGTCCAGGAGCCCCACCGCCGCCCCGACACACGCCGACATCGCATCCCCCGCGAAGGTGTCGCTGTCACCGTAGCCGGGGAAATCGATGATCAGGCACCGGAACGATTCGGCGAGGGCCGGCAGGTTCTTCTCGAAGTTCGCCCAGCCGCGCACCCCCGGACCCGACCCGTGCAGGAGGAGGACGCAGGGGCCTTCGCCCGCTTCGTGGTAGTGCAGCCGACCGTCGGGAAGGTCCACGAATCGGCTGGTGGCTTCGAAGCTGTAGTCCGGCATGCGATCTCCTGGCTCTGGCTCTGGCTCTGGCTCTGGCTCTGGCTCTGGCTGATGGCGCTCGGTCGGTCCGCCCATGGTAGACGGATTCCGGTGAGGGGGAGAGGCTTGTCAGCGGCGATGTCGTTCCCTACCCAAGCGAGATGCCCATCACCTACCGAACACTGCCCGTGCCGGCCTTCGAAGAGTACACGACCCGGATCGCCGCCGGCGCCGTCACCTTCGGCGTCGAGTATCGGCAACTCGACGAGGCCACGATCCTCGACTACTACGGCCCCGACGCCCGCAGCCAGTTCGACGACGTGACGCCGGCCGGCATGGAGGGGACGGTCGACGAGGATGGCCTCTGCCTCCACGTGTTCGGTACGGACGACGGCGCCGAGTACCTGCGCTTCGATTGCTTCGACGACGCGGCGCACTACCACCTCCTCGATCCGCACACGCCCGTGAACGTCGTGGTCGAGCACGACGTGGGACGCCACGGGCCGCTGCTCGATTGGGCCCTCGCGGCGTTGCGCGACCGGCTCTCCGAGCTGCTCGTGGAGGCGGGAGCGGGGGACCTGGCCGCGGCGGTCGAGCCGGGGCGCGTCGCCGAGGCGCTCGAAGGCGTTGCCGAGGAAGCACGACGCATGCTCGCGGCGGGCGCGCCCGTCAGGAGCCGCTCGCGCCTCGAAGCAGCGCCAGGATCGCCGCGTTGAGCGGCGTCGCGATTCCGTGGCGCTCGCCGTGGCGAACGACCGCGCCGGTCAGCGCCTCGTGCTCGGTGCTTCGCCCGGCGAGTCGGTCGTAGAGCATCGACGAGCCGAAGCTCCTCGACGTCCCGGCCGCGTTGCGCGCCATCCCATCGACGATCGCGGCGGCCTCCTCGTCCTCGATCCGTGCCCCCGCGGCGTTCGCCACGGCGATGCATTCGGAGGCGAGGGCGGTCGCGAGTGATCGGATCGAGGGTTCGGCCATGACGTCGATCCGCCGGCGGGTGAGCGCCGTGATCGGCGAAGCCGTCACGTTCGCGATGAGCTTTCGCCAGGCGGTCGAGGTGAAGTCCTCGACGAGGCCAAGCTCGACGTCCGAGCTCTCGAAGAGCCCCGCGAGCGAGCGGCCGAGCGGGCCGTCCGGGACCTCGAGTCGCGCGTAGGCGTGGTGCCGGACGTGGCCCGGCGCGACGGCTTCGGCGGCGATGTTGACCACGGCAGGCAGCACCGGCGCGTCGCCGACGAAGGGGGCGACGCGCTCGGCGTGCTCGACCCCGTTCTGCAGCACGACGACGCCCCGCGTGGAGGGCCCGCACGCGCGACGCAGCGCGTCCGCCGCGTCCGGTGTCTGGTGGGCCTTGGTCGCGAGGAGGACCCATTCAGCTTCGGGAAGCCGGTGCGCCTGCGTGAGGACGGGCACGCGGACGGTATGGCGATCCCCCGCGCTCTCGACGACGAGTGTCTCGAAGGGCGAGCGGGTGCACAGGGTGACCGGCGCGCCGGCGCGGTCGAGCTGCCACGCGAGGAAGCCGCCGATCGAGCCGGCGCCGATGATGACGATCATGTTTTCTCCGCGGTGACGATTGCAGACCTCGCCCGATCACCGTGGTCTTCGCGGCAAGTCGCGGGGAGGCCCGGAAAGCTTTCCACCCGAAGAACCCTCTACCGTCCGACCTCGGTCTGGCGTCGCGCATCGAGGATCTCGTCCACCTCCTCGGGGCTGAGGATCTCCTTCTCGAGCAGGACTTCCCGAATCGTTCGTCCCGAATCGAACGCCTCGCGCGCGATCGAGGCCGCTTCGTCGTAGCCGAGTCGCGGCACGAGCGCGGTGACCATCGCGGTGGAGCGTTCGACCATCGACTGGCATCGATCCCGGTCGGCGCGCAGACCGTCGACGCAGTTCCGCGCGAGGAGGCGTGACCCGTTCGCCAGGATCTCGATGGACTGCAGGAGGTCGTGTGCGATCACCGGCATCATGACGTTGAGCTCGAAGTTTCCCGTGGACCCCGCGAACGAGATCGTCGCATCGTTTCCCATCACCTTCGCCGCGACCATGAGGACCGCCTCGGGCACGACCGGGTTCACCTTCCCGGGCATGATCGAGCTGCCCGGCTGGAGCGCGGGCAGCACGATCTCTCCGATCCCGCACCGCGGGCCGGAGCCGAGCCAGCGAAGGTCGTTGGCGATCTTCGTGAGCGACACCGCGATCGTCTTGAGGGCCCCGGACGTCTCGACCGCGGCGTCGCGGGCGGCCAGGCTCTCGAAGCGGTTGCGCGCCGGGACGAAGGGGTGGCCCGTCCGCGCCGCGAGACCGGCGATCACCTGCTCCGCGAACTCGGCCGGTGCGTTCAGTCCGGTTCCGACGGCGGTCCCGCCCAGCGCGAGCTCCGCGAGCCTCGGCTTCGCCGCATCCAGACGCTCGAGCCCGTTCCGCGCCTGTCGCGCATAGCCCGAGAATTCCTGGCCCAGGCGGATCGGGACCGCGTCCTGGAGATGGGTCCGGCCGATCTTGATGCAGTCGTCGAACTCCCTCGCCTTGCCCTCCAGAGAGGTCGCCAGCTCGACGAGCGCGGGCTCGAGATCCTCGACCATCGCCGCGAAAGCGGAGACGTGGAGGGCGGTGGGAATCGTGTCGTTGGAGGACTGGCTCGCGTTCACGTGGTCGTTCGGGTGGACGAGCTCCTTGGTGCCGACCTCGCCGCCGAGAATCTCGCTGGCCCGGTTCGCGATCACCTCGTTGGCGTTCATGTTCGTCGACGTGCCCGACCCCGTCTGGAAGACGTCGACGGGGAAGTGGGCATCGTGCGCGCCGTCCACGACTTCCTCGGCAGCCTGGCGAATCGCCTGGGCGAGCTTCGGGTCCAGCCTTCCCTGGCTCGCATTCGCGTTCGCGGCTTCGCTCTTGATCATCGCCAGCGCGGCGAGGAAACGTCGCGGGAAGACGAGGCCGCTGATCGGAAAGTTGCGGCGGGCGCGCTCGGTCTGGGCGCCGAAGTAGGCCCATGACGGAACCTCGACCGGGCCGAGGCTATCCGTCTCCAGGCGGGTCTCTGTCGTCTCGGCGTCTCTTCGCATGGGGCTCTCCGGGTTGTGTCGCCCGTCCCTC
>JAUIMK010000283.1 GCA_030432735.1 bacterium | reverse complement strand
GCGCGGTCTCCGCGTCGACGCTGCTAGAAGACGTAGCCAACGAGCGCCTGCGCCTCGTGCGCGCGGGATCCACCGCGCTGGTCGAAGTGTCGATAGTCGACCTTGAAGACGACCTGCGGAATCGGTCGAAAATGGAGTCCCGCCACATAGAGATTCACGTCCTGGGTGTTGTCGCGGATGACACCGTCCGGCGTCTCGTGCTGGGTATCCCACTGCTCGAAGCGGAAGAAGGGCTCCAGCGTCGCCTTCGTTTCGCAGAAGAGCGGGAGGATGTCGTAGCCACCCTCGACGTACCAGCCCTGCATCCGGGAGGCGAGTCCACTGCCGAGGATCCGGTTGTGGGCACCGGCTTCGTCGACGAAAGCCTCGCTCCAGAGGCCGCGGAAGCTGAAGCCGTAGCCCTTGTACTGGGCGTGGATCTCGTAGATGTGCGTCATCAGGTCGGGCAGGAGCTCACCGGCGAACGCGCCGGTGTCCGCGCGCTGCTCCTGACCGGACTGTCCGGCGTAGACGGAGCCGCCGACCAGGAGGCCGTCCGTCACGTCGACGTCGACGCGCCCGACGAAGGCGAAGTCGTCGGAGAGTGCCCGGCTCGCCTTCTGCCGCCCGCCGCGGAGACCGCTCGAATCGAAGCCCGCGCCGTCGAGACCGTTCACGACGTAGAAGCGATAGCTGACGCGGTCCGCGATCGTGCCGAAGATGCCCGCGCCGTTCTCGCGCCAGGTGGAGGGCATGATGCGTCGCTCGACCTCGGGACGCTGCGCCCCGTAGAAGAAGTTGGGCTCGTGGATCTCGTTCACGAATCCCATCGGCAGGAGCAGCACGCCGGCGCGGAAGTTCAGCTCGTCGCGATGGAGATAGTCGATCGTCAGGAACTCGGTCGAGACGGAGCCGCCGCCCCCGGTCCCCGCGTGCTCGAACTCGAGCTCGGAGTTGAACACCCACTTGTCGTTGAACTTGTACCCGACGTAGAGGACGGCGCGGAGCGCATCGAAGACGTCGTTCTGGTCGTCGTCGCCCTGGCCGTGGAAGGTGCGCAGGAGCACCTCGCCGTAGCCACCGATCGAGAGACCCGACTCGCGCTTGTAGACCTTCGACGCGGCCGGACCGAGACCGCTGAAGGATTCGAACGCGAGCTCTTCGGGAACGGCGAAGATCGACTCGAGGCGCCCGACCTCGTCCGCGAGGGCGTCGACCTTGGCTTCGACGCGCTCGATGCGCTCGCCATCCGGGGTGTCGGCGGATTCGTCTTCCTCCGCGAGCGCAGGCGAAGAAATCGCGAGGACGAGCAGCGCGGACAGCACGGCGCAGGCGCCGCCGGCGAGGAGGTCGAGATGGGCTCTCATGGGGTCTCCGTGTACTTGACCGAGAAGTTGAAAACGGTTTTCAAGCGGGGTCGTGGTTCTAACGAAAACGGTTTTCAATTTCAACGAAAATCGAGCCCGAAACCTCGAAATTCCCGAATTCCCCGGGCGAGGCGATCAAACCCCCTCCGCGTCGGGACGATGGGGCCCGAATGGGATTCGTCATCGCGCTCGCCCTCGGCATCCTCGTCTTCTCGATCTTCGTGATGGGCCACCCGACGTCCGTGATCGCGCGGAAGACGGACCAGTCCGACACGGCGGAAGTCCTCGCCTGGATCCCGGGCCTGCAATTCGTCCCGATGATCTGGGCGGCCGGCGCGCGCGTCTGGCAGGTGGTCCTCCTGAGCGCCGCCGTCGTCCTCTCCGCCGTGCTGGTGGGCTTCGCGGGCGGCGCGACCGGCGACGGTGTCCTTGCCCGCGCGATGTCGGGCTACTCGGCCTGGGCGGTCGACCTCTACTTCCTGGGCTTCTCGGGCTGGCTCGGTTGGCGCATCGCGGACCGCCGCGGGCTGCCGCCGGTCTTCGGTCTGCTGCTCGCCCTCCCCCTCCTGAACCTCGTCGCGACCTGGGTGCTGGCCTTCCACGACGGCTGGGCCCGCCCCCACCGCGGCGGACTCGCGGCGGCCTGTCTGCTCTCGCTCGCGGCGGCCCTCCCAGCGATCTACTTCGCCCGAAGCTTCGACGAGGAAGCCTTCGGCGAGATGATGGCCGAGTGGAGCGAGGCGGCGATGGCCGAGCAGCTCGCGGAGCTCGAGGCCGAGCGCGCCGCCGCGCCCCAGGCCGAGACGGAAGGCGAGGTCTCCTTCGCGACCCCGCCTCCGCCCGAGTACCTCGTCGAGGCGCCCGCCGACGCCCTGCCGCAGCAGCCGAGCGATCGGACGATCCACGCCCTCTTCGAGCTGAAGGGTCGCTTCGAGCAGCTCGACGCGCTGACCGCGACGGCGAAGGGGCGCGACGACGAGCAGCGCACGAACGCCCTCGCCCTGATCGAGAGCCTGCGCAGCGAGCTCCACGCCCTCCACGACGACCTCGATCGCGCGACCTACGAAGAGCTCGCCCAACACCTCGTCCGGGTCGAGTCGAACCTCCATCGCGAGGGCGAGCCGATCCGTTCTCGCCGCGGCTCCGTCACCTTCGGCTCGACGACGTCCTCGACCCGCTTCGGTCAGACCTCGCCGGCCGCCCCCGCCCCGGCGCCGGACGCACCGCCGATCCGCCCCTTTCCCGTCGAGGTCGCCGAGGGCTGTCCGGCCGGCACCGAGCTCCGCGCGCGTGAGAGCGAGAAGGGCGACGAGGAATGGTGCCAGCAGCTCGCGCGCTACGGCGGACTCCGCCACGGGTGGTACGCGCGCTACTTCGACGACGGCCGGCCCGAGCAGGTCGGCGAGTACCACGAAGGGCTCCGGGTCGGCGTCTGGACCCGCTTCCATCCGTCCGGGGCGGTGCGCGCCCAGGCGGAATTCGACGCGGGTCTGCAGCACGGCTGGCTCCTCACCTTCTCCGAAGCGGGCGAGCGAAAGAAGGCCGTGCGCTTCGAGGCGGGCACCGCCGTCCGTTAGTCACCGGAGACGCGATCGGGCCAACCCCCCACCCGTCGCTCCGGTCTTCGCCCCGCGCTTCGTCGGCGAGGAGCCTGGTCGACGCCGACGGCGTCGCGGGCGACGCGCAGCCCACGTGACGCAGGTACACAACTCCTCAACTTTCGAACGCAGCTTCCGTTAAACGCCAAAGAGTCCAACTCCATTGCACGTGCCCTGCGCGCCCGTCGCGCGTGCCGTCGCGGAGTCCAGCGCCCGCGAGCCCAGACCGGCCCCGGAGCGCGAGGGGGAACCGGGCGAAGGTGGCGTTCTGGAAGCGTGAATCGAAGACCGAAGACGTCGAGCAGGCCAGCGTCGGCCTGGTCGTCGGGTCACTGGAAGTCACCGTCGTCCACTGCGACGGCGAGGACGACCAGGGGCGACCGCGCGTCCTCGCCTGGGAGACGATTCCCTACGCCAACCCCGGTGAGCTGCAGAGCGGCCTCACCCGTTTCGTCGATCGGCACCATCTCCAGGGTCGCCGATGCCGGTGCACGCTGCACCCGGACGACTACACGCTTCGGCTCGTGGAACGACCGCCCAACGTCCCGGACGAGGACCTCGCGGACGCGACGCGATGGTTGATCCGCGACCTGGTCGAGTTCGACGTCGAGAGCGCCGAGGTCGCGACGCTGACGCTCCCCGAGGACGCGAATCGCGGCCGCACGCCACACATGTTCGTGGTCGCCGCGCGGAACGGTCCGATCCTCGACCTCGCCCACGTGATCGACGGGGCGGGGCTCAAGGTCCTCGGCTTCGAGATCGTCGAGTCCACGATGTTGGCCCTCGACGAGCAGATGCCGTCGATCGTCGGTGGCAGCGCGGTATTGCGCTTCCACCCGAAGTCGAACGTGGTCACGATCGCCCACGACCACCATCTCTATCTGACGCGGAACCTTCACGCCGAGTTCGACGAGATCGAGGCCGCCGCGAACGCGGCCCTTCGTGCCGAAGACCCGACCGGTCACTCGATCATGGAGAGCATCGACCCCCTCCTGCTCGACGTGCAGCGCTCGCTCGACTACTACGAGAGCGAGTACGGCCAGGCGCCGGTCTCGCGGCTCATGCTGCTGCCTTCGCTGATCGACACCTCGCCCCTGATCCCGGCGCTCCAGGAAGCGCTTCGACCCGTCCAGGTCGAGTCGTACGATGTCGAGGACTACTTCTCTTTTCCCGAGAGACCGCCGGAAGACCTGCAGCTGGTCCTCGCCCTCGCCGCCGGTTCGACCGCGATCCACTCCGACCGGATCGGGCGCTCGCTGGTCCCGGCGACGTTCCGCTCCGGCCAGGGCGGCTTCGGGCTCGCTTCCGTGCTTCGCGTGGCCGCCGCGATCCTGCTCCTGCTGGGCGCCCTCTACGGCTGGGGGCGCCTCCAGCTCGAACGCGAGGAAGGCGCGCTGCTCGCCCTCGAAGACGCTCGGGACGACCTCGTCGACGAGATCGAGGAAAGGACCGAGCAGGCGATCGCCGCCGCCGGCACGCTGGATCCGGAGGCCGAGATCGAGCGGCTGATCCGAGAACGCGACGCGCGGATCTCGATGCTCCGGGACATGACGCAGCGAACGTCACGAAGCGATGCCTCCTTTTCGAAGCTGCTCGCGGGCCTCGCCCGTCAGGACCTCGATTCGATCTGGCTCGAACACATCGTCTTCTCCCACGGCGGCGACGCGATCCGACTCGAGGGGCGAACCCTCGCCGCGGAGGACGTACCCGAGTACCTGCGGCGTCTCGGCCGGGAGGCCGGCTTCGCTTCCCGGCGCTTCCGGACGTTCCGGCTCGAGCGGCCCGAGCGCGACGATGCCGCGCTCGTCTTCCGGATCGCGACCCTCGACGAGCGCCCGACCGACGACGAGACGGCGTCCGCTTCGCCCTCGAACGTCCCGGTCCCCGAGCCGACCGAGCCCGATGCGGCGGCGCTCCTCTCCGCCCTCGCCGAGCGAGGAGCGCCGTGATGAGTCGATTCCTGAACGAGCTCCACCAGCGATTCGTCGACCTCGACACGCGCTATCGCGCCCGGCCGCTCCGGGAGCGCCTGATCCTCGGCGGCGGCCTCGCGGCGCTGCTCTTCTTCGTCATCGACACCACGCTGATCCAGGCGATCGCGCAGGAGCGCGACCGCATCCAACGGCTGACCGTCGCGACCGAGGAGGAGATCCTCCGCCTCGAACGCGATCGCGAGTCCCTCGAACGGATGGACCTCACGCCGGAGGAGCGCGAGCTCCTGCGGCGCAAACGACGGGCCGAAGAAGCGCTCGACGAGGTGAATCGCCAGATCGCCTCGGAGATCGCCGAGCTCGTCCCGCCGGAGGCGGTCGTCTCCGTGCTGGAGGAGATGCTCGCACCGTTCCGGGACCTCCGACTCGTCCGCATCACGAGCGAGCCGCCGCACCGGTTCGGCTCCGGCTCGCCGCAGGAACCGGAATCCGACGCCGACCTGCTCGACGCGGCGGGACGCCTCTACCGGCACGGTCTGCGGGTCGAGCTCGAAGGCGACTTCGCGTCGACCCTCGAGTACATCGAACGCGTCGAGAGCTCGCCGTGGCACCTGCTCTGGGACCGCTTCGAGTACCGCGTCGAGCGGCATCCGTCCGCGCGCGTGACGATCGACCTCCATACCGTGAGCGAGCAGGAGGAGTGGATCGGTGTCTGATCGACGTCCTCGGCTCCGCGCTTCCCTCGCGCCGATCTTCCTCCTCCTCGCCGCCATCGAGGCGCACGCGGGACCCGATGCCGATCCGACGCGGCCGCCGAGCGTGGCGGTCGACGGATCGCGGATCGATGCGAACGGAACCGCTTCGCCGCTCGAGCTCCAGGCCGTGTTCTACGCCGAAGGCCGGCGCGTGGCCATCATCGACGGCGAGCGACTTCGCAACGGCGATCGCGTTCGATCGGCGCGCGTCGCGAGGATCGAACGCGACCGCGTGGTGCTCGTCCGGGACGGCGAAAGGATCGAGCTCGTACTCGTCGACGCGGACGTGAAGCGCCCCTCCCCGGCCCCCCGGACCGCCGAGCACGAACACCCGGCGCCCGCGCTCCCGGCTCTCCCCGCCGCGATCGCAGCCCCGGAAGAAGGATCGAATCCATGAACCGGAACGAACGAAACCGAATCGGACGCGTCGCAGCGCTCGTCGGTTCCGCCATCGCCGCGCTGTCGCTGGCCGGATGCGTGACGCAGCCCGACCGTGCTCGCGCGACGCCCCCCGACGCCTCCGCGGCCGCGGAAGGGCCGGCGGCACGACCGCCGGTCCCCGTCGAGGTGTCGAATGCCCTGCTGCCCCCGATCGATCTCCCGACGCGCGACGACGCCCCCGAGCCCGCTCCCGAGCCGCGCTTCGACGTGACCGTCGACCGGGCCGAGGCCCGACAGTTCTTCATGAGTCTCGTCGAAGGTACGCCCTACAGTGTCGCCCTCGCGCCCGGCGTCGGGGGAGAGATCTCCCTGTCGCTGCGCGACGTGACCGTCGAAGAGGTGCTCGACACGCTCCA
>JAUIMK010000282.1 GCA_030432735.1 bacterium | reverse complement strand
GTCGAAGTTGCCGCCGACGATCACCGCCGCGCTCTCGTTGAAGAGCTGCGTCCACCCGGTGCCGTTCAGGTTGCGGTAGTAGGTGCCGGCCGGAGAGGCGATCGTCGCGATCAGCTCCTCGCCCGCGCTGCCGTCGAGGTTCGAGCAGCCGTACTGCGTGACCGTGCTCGAGCCGAGGATTCGCGTGTGGCTCGTATCGTCGACGAACGCGTAGCTCACGCCCTCGGTCGGGTAGGTCACGAGGATGTCGTCGCCACCCGAGTTGTTCACGTTTCCGCAGACGACGAGCGGGTTCGCCGCTTCGTTGCGGATCTTCGTGAACGAGATCGAGCCGGCCGGGTCGCGGATGATCCAGGTTCCCGTGATCTGCGCGTTCCCGACCTCTTCGAAGGTCACGATGATCTCGTCGGCCCCGCTTCCGTCGACGTCACCGACCTGCAGGCGCGTCGCCGTGAAGTTCGCGATCTGCCGGTAGCCGCTGTCCGTGCGGATCCAGGTGCCCGCCGGGCTCGCGGGCTGCCCCGCGACGAAGGTCAGCGCGACGTCGTCGTTGCCGGTTCCGTCGAAGTTGCCAACCTCGATCAGGTTGGCGATGCCGTTACCGATCTTGGCGAAGCCGCCGGTGCTGCGGCGCTGGTAGATGCCCGAGTTGGTGGCGCTGCCATCGAAGGCGAGCAGCACGTCGGTGATGGCGTCGGCGTCGAAGTCGCCGGCACCGATCGCGACGGGCGCGGCGCCGTTGTTCGCGAGCAGCGTGAACTGCGAATCGGTCGCGTTGCGGGCGAAGGGGCTCGGGGCCGACCCGAAGTTGAAGATGAGCTCGGGCTCGTCGGGCGTGACCACCGATCCCGCGTGGGCGGATCCGGCGACGAGAGCGACGAGCGTCGCCATCGCGATCGCGATGCTGAAGTTACGGCGCGAATTCATCGAATCTGATCTCCTAGGCCGAGGCGGCGACGTGTCGTCCGCAGGCGCTGTGTCGCGATCCATCGCAGCCCGCCTCACACAGCGGGCTCTCCTCACACGATCGATCCCCATCCTCGATACGGTTCCAGTCGTCTCGCACAGCCTCGTGCGCCTTCCCACCCCTTCACGATCGCGAACCACTTTCCATCCGCATTGTTCCTGCGGACGATCGGCCGTGGTCGTGACGGGCTCGGACGACTCCCGAGGACATTACCCCCCTCCTCTGCGCAGATCAATTGAATTTCGGCGAGTTGAGAACCGTTCCTGCAGCTCGCTGATCGTCGGCGGCATCGGCGCGCCGCGATCCCGGAACGGGTGCGATGGCGATCCGACGAAGAGGGACCCGGCGCCTCGCCGACCGCCGCTTCCCTTGCGGTGCGCGCGGTCCTCTGCCCGGATCTTCAGGGGGGATAAACCCCTCGCCACGGCGAACGCAGCCGCTCGATGCGCTGCGCCGAAGCCGCTACTCAGGGGACCCTTGGCCACACGACCTCGAACATCTGCTCCGGTCCGCGGGGCCCCCCTCGGGCCGCTGCTCCTGCTCACCGCGGGCGTCGCCATCGCCCATCGCGCGCTACTGCGCTGGGACGCATTCGATCCGGTCTACCGCGACGACGCCGAGGGGCACCTCTTCTACGACCCGACCACCACCCCGCCGGTGCTCGTCGTGCTGCTCGTCGCCTGGATCGTCTGGCGCCGCCGGGAGGCGTGGCGGCGCGCGGTGCGCAGCGCCTCGCCCAGCCGGCCGAGCTCCCTCCTCTTCGGCGCGGCCCTCACGGCGGCGGCCGCTCTGCTGCTCGGTGTCGGCTACCGCGCCGGTGCCCCGGATCTCGCGCTGCTCTCGCTGGCCGCGGCGCTCCCGGGGATCGCGCTCGTCCTCGGCGGTCCGGCCCTCGCCCGCGGCACGATCGTGCCCTCCCTGCTGCTCGTGTGGAGCACGCCGCCACCTGGGCCGCTGCTCAACGCCGCGACCTGGCCGCTCCAGCTGGCCACCGCCGAAGGCGTCGCTGCGGCCCTCCGCCTGGCGGGCATCGATCACGTCGCGCGACTCGACCTGATCTTCGTCGGCGACTACGTGTTCCAGGTGATCGAGACCTGCGCGGGACTGCGCGCGCAGCAGTCGCTCGTCCTCGCCGCCCTCGTGCTCGGCGAGGCGCTCGATGCGCCGCCGATCCGACGGGTCGTGATGGTCCTCCTTGCCCCCCCCCTCGCCTTCGTGATCAACGTGGGACGCGTGCTCTGGATCGTGCTCGTCACGCAGGAGACGGCGCATTTCACCCAGGGGCTCGTCGCCGTCGCCGTCGGCGTCGCCCTGCTCGGCGCCGTCGACGCGATCCTCGCGCGGCGCTGGCCGGACCGGTCTCGAGAGGCGGGATCGGACCCGGCGGATCCGCGTTCGACCCGTCGCCCGCGCGCGCTCGCCGCCGCCTGGCTCGTCATCGCGGCGGCGACGGCGGTGCTGGGCGCGATGGAGCCCCCGCCGCCGGCGCCCCGGCGGCCGCTCGCCTTCCCGACACGCTTCGACGAATGGCGAGCCTCGGGTGCCCGTCCCGATCTCACCTTCCTCGGCTCGGTCGGAGCGGAGCGGACGGTCTCGCTCCGACTGCGTGAGGGCGATCGCCGCGCGAGCCTCGTCGTCTGGCTGGACGATCGACGCACCCGCTCACGGAGCGCCCTGTCCGGCAAGACCGCGATCCTCGAATCCGGCGCCCGGCGACTCTCCGTGGACCGTTTCGAGGACGGCGATCGAGGGCGCGTCGACGTCCTGCGCATCCGCTCCTGGCTCGACGGCGAATATCATCTCGTCCACCACTGGCGCGCGGGCTTCGCGAGCACCGGACGGGAAACGGTCCGCGCCCTCGCGGCCTTCGACCGCTGGCCGGGGCGGCCCCACGCCTGGGCGAGCGTCGTCCGACTCTCGATTCCCCTCGGCCGGGCGCACCCCTCGGAAGCCGAATGGCAGCGAGCCGACGCGACCCTGCGCGAGCTCGGCCGCTCGATCGAAGAGGCGACGCGCGTCCTCCGGGTCCAGCTCACCCGCGAACGCTGAAGCGGTTCCACCCCGCCACGAGCGGGTCCTGCAGGGGGACCTCCCGAGCGCGATCCGCAGGCGAATGGGCTACGGTGCTCGCGTCCTACCTCCATGCGACGACCGACGAATCGGGTGGAATATCCTCCATTTCGTCGCCCCCTCTCGTCGGCGAGGTCAACCTGAGTTCCGGCATGTCTCCTGCGAGGCGTTCATCCAGAGCCAGGGCTCGGCGCCCGACGGGAACCGCCCGCGCCGCGAAGATCCCCGGCGAGGCCGGTGCCCCGATCTTCCTCACCGGCCGATTCCGGAGCGGCACCACGCTGCTCTGGCAGGTGCTCCGTGACGCACCGGGCGTGTGCGCCTACTTCGAGCCGCTGCACGACAACCTCCTCGCGCACATGTCGAGTCAGGCGCCGCCCGACCCGACACACGTCGGTGTCGAGGACTACTTCGCCGAGTACGGCGCGATCGGCGCGAAGCTGAAGCGCGTCCACCGTGCGGAGTTCGGCGTGTCACGCCTCTGCCTGGCCGCGAAGGAATCGCACCCGGCCCTCGAACGCTATCTGGTCCGACTGGTCGAACACGCCGGCGACGCCCGCGCCGCCTTCAAGCTCGTCCGCGCGGACTTCCGACTGCCCTGGCTCCGCACGAAGTTCCCGAACGCGCGCATCGTCTCGATCCACCGCGATCCCCGCGACCAGTGGGCCTCGGCCGTCCGCCTCGAGCCGAAAGGACGCAGGGACCGCATCGACGCGAATACCGGCTACGACCTGCTCGTCTGGGCGAACGAGCTCGCCCCCTCCCTTCCCGCGATCGGACGACCGCACTTCGATCACTCGTACGAGATCGCCTACCTGCTCTCGCGCGTCTCGCGCGCCGTCGCCGAGCGTTATGCGGACCATCGCATCGATTTCGACGCCGACCTCCAGGCGGATCCCGAACGAACGCTGACCGGGTTCTTCGCAGCCGTCGACCTGCCCGCGCCGCCGACCTCCGAGCAGCTCGCTCGTTTCGTCCGAAGCGAACGCGACGCGACCCGCGAATTCGGTGACGAGGTGCCCTTCGCCGAGATCGAGGCCCACTGCGACGACCTGCTGGCCGCGAGCGGGCTGATCGAGGCGATCGCAGAAGGCGAGCTCGAGGGCCGAAGCTGGCCGATCGCCGGCGACGCCGCCGCCGCTCGCCTCGCCCGGCCCCTCGCCGCCGTCGTCTCGGACCACCGCAGCGTCGTGCTCGCACTCGAAGCCGAGCTGCGAAGGACCCGCAGCGAGGTCGAGCGGCTTCGAACCGAGTCCGACGGCCAGGCCCGACGGATCGCCGAAGCCGTCGCCGCCCGCGAAGCCGCGCAGGACGAGGTCGCCGACGCACGTGCCCGACACGATCGCGACCGCAGCGAGCTCGCTGCCGATCTCGCGCGCCATCGCGAGCAGCTCGATGCGGCGCTCGCCCATGCCAGAGGCCTCGAAGCGGAGCTCGAACGTCGATCGGAGACGGGCGACGGCCTCCGCCTCGAGCTCGACAAGGTCCGGCGGGACGCCGAGATCGAGATCGTGGCCCGCCAGGAGGCGCTCGCCACGGCACAGGCCCATGCCGGCGGCCTCGAAGAACGCGTCGGCGCGCTCGAAGCCGCCCTCGAGGAGGCATCGACCCGAAGCGCCGAGACGCTCGCGGAGACCCGCGACGAGCTCGAACGCCATCGCGAGGCGGCGACGCGTGCGCGCGCCCACGCGGACGCCCTCGATCGGGAGCTCGAACGGATCCAGAACGACGCCCGCGAGCAGATCGCCCTCGCGGAGCAGGGCCTCGCGGAGGCACGGGAGTACGTCGCGAGTCTCGAGGCGGAGCTCGCGAATCGCGACGCCCGTGCGAGAGAGCTCGACGCGGAGCTCCTCAAGGTCTCGACCGACGGACGCGAGCAGATCGCCGCTCTCGAGGACCAGCTCCACACGCGCGAGGCGTACCTGCGCTCCCTCGAAGACGCCCTCGAGGGCGCCCGCGTCGAGGGAGACAACGCACGGCGCGAGGAAGAAGCCCGGCACGGCGAGGCCGCAGCGTACGTCGAGAGTCTCGAGGGCGAGCTCCGGAACCGGGAAGCCTACGCGCGCTCGCTCGGCGAAGAGCTCGCGAAGATCACGCGGGACGGCGCCTCCGAGATCGACCGGTTGAAGGAAGCCCTCGACCATCGCGACGCCTACGCACGCTCTCTGGTCCAGGAGCTCGAGAAGCTCCGGCGGGACGGTGAGGCCGAGATCGCGGCCCGCGACGAGAGTCGGGAGCGCGCAGAGACCTACGCGCGGAGCCTCGAGGCCGAGGTCGGATCACGACGCAGCGAGGCGGCCGACCTCGAAGTGAGCCTCGAGGCGGAGCGCGAGGCCTTCGACCGCGAACGGCGTCGCTGGCAGGCGCTCCACGAGGCGACCCATCGGCTGACGATCCGCGAGCGGCGCGACGCGGAGGCCGCCGCCGAAGAAGAACGCGAATCCCTGTACAAATGGATCCGCGCCCTCACGGAGGACCAACGCGCCGGCGAGGAGAGCGCCCGACGCGAGATCGCCGCCCACGAGGAATCCCTCGCCCAGGCGCGTACGTTCATCGTGAGCCTCGAAGCCGAGCTCGCTCACCGGGCGGAGACCGCCCGCGACCTCCGCGTCGCGAACGAGCGGATCCAGCGCGACGCCGACGAACAGATCGCCGAGCGCGACGAGCGGATCGCGCTGCGCGAGGCCGAGGTCGCGCGCCTCTCCGAATATGCGCAGTCCCTCGAAGAGGAGACGCGCAAGCTCTCTCGCGACGCCGCGAAGCAGATTCGCGATCACGAGTCGCTGTTCAGCGAGCTCGAGCACTTCGCCGAGTCGCTCAAGGTCGAGAACGTCCGGATCCGTGAGGCGGCGCGCGAGCAGAGCATCGACTGGGCCCGCCGGCTCGACGATGCGCACGATCAGCTGCAAGCTGCGATCGAAGCCGGACGCCTCGAGAACAAGATCAAGAACCGGCTGCGCAAGATCGCGCGGAGCCTGAATCCGTTGCGGCGCAGCCGCTGACCCCGTCGAGATGGAGCACGAGAACTTCCCGCCCATGAAGAAACTCATCTTCACGATCTGTGCGAAGAACTATCTCTCGCGAGCACGTGCACTCCTCGATTCGTGCCGCCGACACGAACCGGACGTCGACCTCGTCCTCGTGCTCTCCGATCGGAACGACGGCCATCTGGACGACTTCGACTTCGACTTCGAGATCGTGACGGCCGAGGAGCTCGGAATCGAGGACTTCGAGGACCTCGCGATCCGCTACGACATCACCGAGCTCAGCACGGCGATCAAGCCCGCCTCCTTCCTCCATCTGCTCGAACGCGGGACCTACGACGCGATCGTCTACCTCGATCCGGACACGTGGCTGGTGAGTCCACTCGAGGAGCTATGGGAGCGGCTCGAGAACGGC
>JAUIMK010000281.1 GCA_030432735.1 bacterium | reverse complement strand
CCTCCCGGACGTCTTGCGTCCCGGGGCCGAGCCGGGCCGTGGTCCTCGCCGGCCGACGCGGCGGGGCGGACCCGCTCGCCGAGGCGGCCGGCGCGACCCACCGCGCGCTCCTCGAGATCGAAGGCGAGCCGATGCTGCTGCGGGTCGTCCGGCGGCTGCTCGGGCGCCCGGGGATCGAGCGCGTGCTCGTCAACATCGACCGCCCGGACCTCGTCGAGGCCCTTCCCGACTGGGCTCCGCTCGTCGCCTCCGGGCGCGTCGCCCTCCTCCGGAGCACCGACTCCCCGAGCCGCAGCGTCCTCGAGAGCCTCGACGCGGCGGGCCTCGACGCCGCGCCCGTCCTCGTCACGACGGCGGACCATGCGCTGCTCGACGACGCGATGCTCGACGCCTTCTTCGCAGGCTGTGCGGGCGAGGCCGATCTGTGTCTCGGGCTCGTGCCCAGCGCCGCGATCCGGACGCGTTTTCCCGAAGCGAAGCGGACCTACCTGCCCTTCCGCGACGAACGTTATTCGGGAGCGAACCTCTTCTACTTCCGGACGCCGGCGAGTCGGGCGGCGGCGGAGTTCTGGCAGCGCGTCGAGCACGACCGGAAGCAGCCCTGGAAGCTCGCCCGGGCCTTCGGTCTCGCGAACCTCTTCCTCTTCGTCACTCGCCGGCTCGACCTCGCCGGAGCGATGGCGCGCGCCTCGAGGGTGATCGGCGCCCGCGTCGCGGCCGTGCCGCTCCCGATCGCCGAGGCCGCCGTGGACGTCGACAAGATCGAGGACCTCGAGCTCGTCCGCTCGATCCTCGCGACACGTCGGTCGGTCCCGGATGGCCTTCGGGTCGGCGCCGACCGAGCGGGGCCTCGTTAGTCGAGGAGCGGCTCGGCCACCGCCTCGAACTCGCCGCTCCCGGGGTCGTACCCGCGGATCTCCGCCTCGAGCCGGAAGCCGCCGGCCTCCTCGCGCACGTGATAGAGGTGGTACTGCGCCCGCTTTCCGGGCTTGCTCCCGACCTCCGAGGAGGAAGGCACGCCGACGATCGGGACGTCGCCCGTCGGTCCGGGGACGCGGTGCAGCCGGCGACGGTGCTTGTGGCCGTGCAGGACGAGCTCCGCGCCGACGCGCTCGAGGATGCCGCAGAGCTCCTCGCCGTCCCAGAGCGCCCGGCGCGCCGGCTCGCTTCCCTTCGCGATGGGGTGATGGATCAGCACGACGCGGAAACGACCCTGGTCCCCGAGCTCCTGCAGCAGACGTTCGAGGCGATCGCGCTGGACCTCGCCGAGCTCGCCGCCGGCGACGAAGATCGGCGTGGGAATCGAAGAGCAGAGGCCGATCACCGCGAGACGATCGTGGAGCCGGAGCGTCGGGTAGTCGCCGAAGGCCGGGGCCGCGCCCTTCGGCGGCGACGGAGAGGCGAGCGCCGCCAGACTCGGCGGAAGATCGTCCGGCTCCGCCCCTCGCAGGTAGGGGGCCCAGTGATCCCAGGACCGAGCGGGGTCGGTCCGCACATAACAATCGTGGTTGCCCGGGATCAGGAAGACCTCGTCCGGCGAGCCCAGCTTCGCGAGCTGTCCGGCGGCGACCTCGAACTCCCGCTCGAGCGAGACGTGGGTCAGGTCCCCGGTCACGAGGACGCGGTCGACGGCCTGGGCGTGGACGTCGCGGATCGCCGCGTCGAGGATCGCGGGATCGTGGTACCGGCGCCGGTTCAGCGCCCAGGAGGCCCAGCCGGAGAGGCGTTTGCCCCTGAACCGGTCGAGGCCGCCCCCCGCGAGGGAGGTCGCGTGCCAGTCCGAGAGGTGCGCAAAACGGAACTCCCCGTTCAATCGGATCTCCTGGAACCCGGTCCGGCTCGGCGGCCCCTACGCAGGGGCCTCGAGCAGGACCCGTGATGGGCGCGACGACGTCCTGGCGGCCCCTGTGATAGCCTCGATCGCCCTGGATCGCCTCCGCCTCGCGGCGCGGTTCGCGCGCCCCCCGTCGCGCTCGAAGGATTCCCCGTGACGTCCCACGCTTCGTCGGAACGGTCTGCGCACGACCGCAAGGCGCGCCTGCGCGCCCGCGTGCGCCTCGCCTGCGCCGGGATCGGAGCGTCGCTGCTGCTCGGCTCGACCGCCGCGGTCGCGGGCGCGCCCGGACCGGAGGACGAGCCCCCGCCGCCGTCCCCGGGCTTCGACGCGGGTCCGAGCGAGCGCCCCGCGATGAGCGACGCGCCGCGGGTCCCCTCGCCTCCCCGCGCGGTGCGCCCGGTTCTCGACCCCTCGGCGCGTCTTCTCTCGGAGGACGATGCGAGCGAGGCCTGGACCCTCTTCATCGAGCTCGAGAGCGGCCATCGCATCACCCAACGCTTCCTGCTCACGAACGTCGGTCCAGGGGAGCACAGCGCCGTCGCGGTCGGACACCTCGTCGAGCCCGGCCGCGCGCCCTACCGCTACGAGAACGGGCGGCGCCGCGCGCGCTGGACGCTCTCCGACGATCGCCGCTTCTTCGACATCGCCGCCAGCCACCTCGATCTCCACCGGCCGAAGGGCGAGCTGCGGATCACGAAGGACGACATCGAGATCTTCATGTTCTTCGACTTCCCGGAACACGGCGCCAGCGCCCGCGTCCCGGCCTCGCGGCTCCCCCCCGACTATCACGTCGAGGTGCTCGCGATCGGTGCGCCGACGAAGGGGACCCTGCTCGCGCCGTGGATGGAGCGCCCGCTGGAGACGCGCGGACGCGCGTGGCTGGTCCACACCTGGACGCCGCGCGAGGAAGCCGACCTCCTGTCGCGGCGACTCGAAGTTTTCGGCGCCGATTCCGAAACATCGTTCTACGGAATTCAGCTCCGCGGAAACGGCGACTGGACCGACGCCTGGGCGATCGCGACCGACGCGACCGGCCGAATCATTGAATCCCCGATCAATGTGACGACCCGCTGGGACGAGCGCTCGAGCCCACAAGAGGCCGACTACCCTGCACCCGCGGGCTTCTCGATCGCCGGCGGCGCCTTCACGGGGCCGATCTCCCTCACGCGCGAATGGCTGCGATTCGACCCGCTGGAGGTCATTCCTCAGCCCTTCCGCTGGTTCATCCGAAGAAGATCGCGCCCCCAGGAAGTGTGGGCGGATGCGCGGATCGGGGTTAGCCTTTCCAACGCGTCGGGATCCCCGTCCCTCCCCCTTCCCGACGGAACGACGAGCGCGAGCGCCACGGAAACGTCACGCGCAAAACGGGAGACGGACGAAGAGACATCGCTGATCACTGCCTCCGGCAGTTCGAACGGCGTGGCTTCCATCACATTCCTCAACCCGGTCGGGCGCCGCTAAGCGAAACGCCCTGGAGTCCCCGGAGCCGCAGGGCTCACGGAAATTCCGATCCGGGATCCGGAACAGGGCCTTCGGTCTCCTCCTCCGCTCACGAAACAGGTCGGACGAAATAGTGCGAATCGGTGTCGTCAACAATCTGCGTGCGGGCAAGAGCCAGGAGCAGGTGAGTCGCATGCTCGGCTTCCTGCGGAGCCACCCCGACGTCCTCCACGTGGAGACCGAGCACGCGGGCGTGATGCCGGAGGCGCTCGCCGAGCTCGCCCGCCAGGAGGTCGATCTCCTCGTCGTGAACGGCGGCGACGGGACGCTCCAGTACGTCCTGACCGAGCTCCTCGGTGCCGGCGTCTTCGGCGACCGCGTGCCGCTCGTGGCGCCGCTCCGGGCCGGCCGCACGAACATGAGCGCGATGGACCTCGTCGCCGACAAGGATCCGCTCCGCGGACTGCAGGCCCTCCTCGAGTGTGCCGAGGATGGCCGGATCGCCGAGCGCGTCGAGCCCCGCCGGGTCCTGCGCGTGTCCTACGGGTACGGCATCCAGCGCGCTGCCCAGTACGGCATGTTCTTCGGCGCCGGGATCATCAAGCGCGCCATCGAGCTGAACCACCGCCTCTTCGACAAGGACGGTCAGCGCAACACCCTCGAGGGCGTGCCCGGGGCGACCCTCGTGACCGCGGGCCTGATCGGGCGGATGATCACCGGCGACCACACGGGCATCCTGACCCCCGACAAGGTCCAGATCCTGCTCGACGGCGAAGAGGTCGACCAGGGCGAGTTCCACCTCGTGATCGCGTCGACGCTCTCCCGCCTCTTCGCGCGGATGCGCCCCTTCTGGGGCCAGGGCCCCGGCGGCGTACGCTTCACCGCGCTGGCGGCGCCCTGCCAGTCCTTCGGCCGGGCCGCCCCCGGCATCCTACGCGGCAACCCGCCGTCGTGGGTGAACCCGCAGACCGGCTACACCAGTCGCAACGTCGACCGCGCCGAGCTCCGCATGAGCTGCGGCTTCACCGTGGACGGCGAGCTCTGGCAGCCCGACCCCGACCGCAGCATCGCGCTGTCCGCGGAACGCGTCGTTCATTTCGTCCGAGCGTGAGCGACCCCGCAGATCCGCTCGTCGCCCTCCGCGCGCTGGTCGCCGGAGAGCTCGCCACGCCGGTACGGCCCTCGGTCGAGTGGCTGGCGACGGAGGTCGCCGCGCAGCACGGGGACGCCGTGCTGGGCGTCCTCTTCTATGGCTCGTGCCTGCGGAACGAGACCGACGAGGGGGTGCTCGACTACTGGGTCGTGGTCGACGACTACGCGGCCGCCCACGCGAAGCTCGGCCACGCCGCCGCCAACCGGATCGCCCCACCGAGCGTCTACTACCTCGAGCGCGAGTACGAGGGCCGCATCCTCCGAACCAAGTACGGTGTGCTCGACCGGCGCACCTTCGAGCGCGGCACCGACCTCGGGGCCCGTCATCCCTACGTCTGGGCGCGCTTCGCGCAGCCGGCACGGCTGCTCGTGTGTCGGGACGACGAGGCGCGCGCGTTCTTCGAGGGCGCGGTCGCGGAGGCGATCGTCACCTTCGTGGCGCGGCTCTTCTGCCACCTGCCCGCCCAGGGCGGGCTGCTGCGCTTCTCGCTCTCGGCGTTCTGGCAGACCGCGTTCCGGACCACCTACGACAGCGAGCGACGCCCGGAGGCGGATGAGACGATCGTCGGGAACTACCGCGCCGACGAGGCCCGCTACGACGAAGCCGGTCGCCTCGCGTTCCACGTGCTCGCGCGCCGCCGCTTCCTCGACGAGGCGATGGAGCATCCGCGCTCGTTCTCGGTCACCGTCGCCCCCGCACGCCTCACGCGCATGCGCCTGCGCTGGCGCGTCCTGCGCGCGACGTCGCGAACCCTGGGACTCGTACGGCTCTTCAAGACCGCGTTCACCTTCGGCGACTGGGTCCCCTACGTTCTCTGGAAGCTCGAGAAGCACGCCGGGCACGAGATCGAGCTCACCGAGCGACAGCGGCGCCATCCGCTGATCTTCGCCTGGCCGATCATCCTGCCGCTGCTGATGCGCCGGAACCTGCGCCAGGACGCCTGAGCGTCCGCGGCGCCCGAGAGGAGGGAGCGAGATGAGCGAGCGGAAGAGCGTGCTCGTGACGGGCGCCTCCTCGGGGCTCGGGGCCGCGATCGCCGAGCGGATGGCCGCGCGCGGCTGGCGCGTCTTCGGGACGAGTCGGAAGCCCGCGCCCGGCGACGAACCGGACGCGAACGGGATCGAGTGGATCGCGATGGACGTGTGCGACGACGCCTCGGTCGCGTCCGCCCTCGACAGGGTCCACGCGCGCGTCGACTGCCTGGACGGCCTCGTCTGCAACGCCGGCTTCGGGATCTACGGCTCCGTCGAGGAGACGAGCCTCGAGCGCGCCCGCGCGCAGTTCGAGACGAACGTCTTCGGCGTGCTCCGCGTGCTGACGCCGGTGCTCGCACGGATGCGCGCGCGCAACGCGGGTCGCCTCCTGCTCGTCGGCTCGCTCGCCGGCCGGGCGCCGATCCCCTTCCAGGCCCACTATTCCGCGAGCAAGGCGGCGATCGAGAGCATCGCCTTCGCCCTCGCCAACGAGGTCGCGCCCTACGACCTCCACGTCTCGCTGATCGAGCCCGGGGACATCAACACGAGCTTCAACGACGTGATGGACTGGGGAGACGTCGCGCCGGACTCTCCCTACGCGGAGCGGATGGCGACCTCCGAGAAGACGATCCGGGAATCGTTCCCGAAGAGCCCCGGCCCCGCAGTCGTCGCCGACGTCGTCGAGGAGGCGCTCACCGCACGCCGTCCGAAGCTCCGCTACCCGGTCGGCCGGGAGGCGCTCCTCGTGGGGCTGGGCAAGCGCCTGCTCCCGGACCGTCTCTCGCTGAAGACGATCCGGGATCATTACGGCGTGTAGGCCGGTCGGCGGGCGCCGGGCTACGCCGCGTCGACGACGCGGTCGCCGAATCCGAGGTCCCGCAGCGCGCCCCGCACGGTCTCCGCGGCCGCCGCGATGCTCTCCGGGGAGGCGTTCCCGTCCGCGTTCCCGAAGTCGAGGTCCGTCGGCTTCCAGATGCAGGACACGTGGAGGTGCACGTGGCGCACCTCGAGGCCGAGGATCGTGAGACCGACCTTCTC
>JAUIMK010000280.1 GCA_030432735.1 bacterium | reverse complement strand
GGTGGGTGACCTGGCCGGCGATCGAGGACATCCCGACGAAGGAGCCGCCGCCCGCCTTCACCATGTAGGGGACCGAGTGCTTCACGCAGAGCATGGTGCTGAGTACGTTCAGGTGGAGCACGCGGATGAACTCGTCGGTGTCCTGGAGGTGGTAGGGGCCCATGCCGCCACCGCCGCCGGCGTTCGCGACGACGCCGTCGAGCTCGCCGGTCGGCTCCGCGGCCTTCGCCATGATCCGCTGGACGTCGTCCTCGTTCGTGACGTCTGCGCTCGCCAGCTGGACCGAGCCGCCCTTGCCCGTCGCGGTGGCCGCGGCTTCGATCTTCTTGGCCGCGTCCTCGAGCTTCGATTCCGTCCGCCCGCAGATCGTCACCGCGGCGCCGTCCTGGGCCATCCGCAGTGCGCAAGCGGCCCCGATCCCGGTTCCGCCGCCGGTCACGAGCACCGCCATACCTTCGAGTCCACCACTCGGAATCGATCCCTTGAGCTTCTGTTCGGCCATGTCTTCTCTCCTGGCGCGTTCCGTCGTCGGTGAGCCGCGCGAGTTCGTCCTGGATCGTCCCTGCGATCGCGCGCCGATTCTAACTCGCTGATCGGCGCGCGCAGGCGGTACGAGGACGCACGCGGCGAGCGCGAATCGAGGAGGCGCCGGCCCCTTTCGGCTGGGTTACCGTCCGCCTGCCCGGGCGCGCGGCAGCGCGTGCTCCGGCCCCATTCCTGGACCGATCCAGACAGACCGAGGAAATCACACGATGTCGATTCGATTGACCGTTCAGCTCCCCATCAAGGAAGGCGAAGCCGACGCCTTCGAGGCCGCCGCCGGTCCCGCCCTCGCGAAGGTGAAGGCCGAGGACAAGGGCTGCGAGATGTACGACCTCTTCCGAAGCGTCGACGACCCGACGCGCTACGTGATGGTCGAGAGCTGGGCGAGCGAGGCAGACCTCGAAGCTCACAAGACGTCCGCCGCAATGGGCGAGGTCGGCAAGGCGATCGGCGGCTTCATCGCGGGCGCGCCCGTCATGCACCAGTACGAAGCCTGATCGGTTTCGGCGAGGAGACCCGCGATGGCTGCAGACGCACCCTGCTACATGGTCGCGAATTTCCACATCCACGACGCCGAGAAGTATCGCGTGTACGAGAAGGGCTTCTTCCCGATCCTGAAGAAGCACGGGGGCTCGTTCCACACCTTCGACGACGCCTCGGAAACGCTCGAGGGCGACGACGTTCGCACGGGGCGGATCGTGATCTTCCAGTTCCCGAACGAGGAAGCGGCGCGCGCGTGGTGGGCCGATCCGGACTACCAGGCGCTCTCCGAGCACCGCCGCGCGGGCACGGACATGAAGTTCCTGCAGCTCGTCCACGGGCTGCCGCCGAGGGACTGAGGCCGCGCCGCGCGTCTCGAATCGAACGGGCCGTCTTCCGCGGAGGGAGGCGGCCCGTTTCGCGTTCCGGATCGGGTCCAGCGCCGCGGTCGGCGGCGGCGAGCGCCTGCGCCCGCGCGTCGCCGCGGCTACTGCAGGTAGGCCTCGGCGAGGAGCTCGTAGGAGCGGAGGCGGGCCTCGAAGTCGTAACAGATCGTCACGATCCCCAGGAGATCGGTCCCGTACCGGTCGGAGATCGCGTCGAGCTCCGCCACCACTTCGTCGGGACGTCCGACCGTGGCCCGCATCCCCGAGTGCTCGAGGAAGCGCTCCTCCTCGGGTGTGAACACGTGCTCGGAGGCTTCCTCCGGCGAGACGATGCCGGAGCGCTCCTGGTTTCGCGCCATCTGGATCCGTCCGACCTTCATGCTGAGCGCGTGCCACTCGGCTTCCTCGGTCGTCTCGGCGCACATCACCTGGACGGCGACGTGGGCGAGGGGCTCGGCGAGCTGCGCCGAGGGGCGGAACTCGCGCCGATAGAGATCGACGATGTCGGGGCCCTGGGCCGAGTTGCCGAAGAAGTGGGCGAAGCTGAAGGGGAGGCCGCGTGCCGCGGCGAGGCGCGCCGAGTCGATGCCGCTGCCCAGCAGCCAGACCTGGGGGACGTGCTCCGTCGGTGGCCCCGCGCGCAGCGTGTGGAAGGGATGATCCTCGGGGAGCGAATCGCCCAGGTATCCGATCAGATCCTCGACCTGCTCCGGATAGGCCCGCACGTCGATCGGGTTCGCGGGATAGGACATCGCGAGCATCGTGCGCTGATCCCCGCCCGGAGCCCGGCCGAGTCCGAGGTCGATCCGCCCGGGAAAGAGCGTCTCGAGCATGCGGAAATTCTCCGCGACCTTGAAGGCGGAGTAGTGGGGCAGCATCACGCCGCCGCTGCCGATGCGCATCGTGCGCGTGGCGGCCCCGATCTGCCCGATCAGGATCTCCGGGCTCGTGCTCGCGATGCCGGCGATGTTGTGGTGCTCGGCGACCCAGAATCGCGTGTAGCCCATGGCCTCGCAGGCGACCGCGAGCTCGATCGTCTCGCGCAGGGCGTCCGCGCCGGTTCCGCCTTTGCGGACCGGGGACTGTTCGACGACGGTGAGGGTCAGGTCCTTCGGCACGGACGCACGATAGAGGATCGGGTCGGGCCGGACATGGGCGTGATAGGATCGGAGCCGGGTACTCGACCCCGAGGAGATCAGCGATGCGTGCAGCCTGCTTCCAGGAATCCGGCAAGCCCCTCGAGGTCCGGGACGTGCCCGACCCGGAGCCCGGCCCCGGCGAGGTGCTGCTCGCCGTCAAGGGATGCGGCATCTGCGGCTCGGATCTCCACGTCACCGAGCTGGGCGGCGCCGTGCCGGCCGGGGCCGTCATGGGACACGAGTTCGCCGGAGAGATCGTCGCCGTCGGCAGGGACGCGAAGGGGCCGGACGGGCCCTTCAAGATCGGCGATCGGGTGTGCACGATGCCCGGGATCAGCTGCGGCGCGTGTGCGCGCTGCGTGTCGGGGGACGTCATGGGCTGCGCGAGCCTGCGCATGACCGGCTTCGGCGACGTCGGGGGCGGCTATGCCGAGTACGCGATCGGGGCCGCGCCGCTCACGTTCCGGCTGCCGGACAACGTGGCGAGTGCCGACGGCGCGACGGTCGAGCCGCTCGCGGTCGGGCTCCACGCGGTCGAGAAGGTCGGCCTCGAGCTGGGCGAGGACGTCCTGATCGTGGGCGCCGGTCCCGTCGGACTCGCCTGCGCGATCTGGGCGAAGCTCTTCGGTGCGCGGGAGGTCGTCGTGAGCGACTACGCCGCGCATCGCCGGGACCTCGCGGTCGCCTACGGCGCGACCGCCTCGATCGATCCCGGAAGCGAAGAGCTCGGTCCCGCCTACGAGCGGATCACCGGCCGCGCGCCGAGCCTCGCCTTCGAGTGCGTCGGGCGCCCCGACGTGGTCGGCGCGATCTCGCTCGTGATGGAGCGCGGGGGCCGGATCATGTCCGCGGGGATGTGCATGGCGCCGGACACGTTCATGCCCCTCGTCTTCGGGACGAAGGAGCTCTCGATGCACTTCGCGTCGTACTACACGCGGCAGAACTACCAGCTGACCGTCGACATGCTCGCGGCGGAGCGGATCGACCCGCTGCCGATGATCACCGACCGGATCGGGCTCGACGCGCTGCCGGCGGCCTTCGAGGCGCTCCGCCAGCCGTCGGACGAGTGCAAGGTCGTCGTCCAGCCCTGACCGGCAGAGCGTCGCCTCAGGGCGACTCGATGTCGATCTCGTCGCTGCCGCTCGGAAGGGAGACGAAGGTCCCGTCCACGGAGAGCTCGATCGGGCCGTCGAACGCGTCCCCCGTGCCGTCGAGGTAGATCCGCTCGAGGGGAGCGAGGGGGAGCGGCGGGACGACGTGGTAGAAGACGAGCGCACCGGCGCCCGCGGCGGCGGCCGACTCGGCGGCTTCCACCGGCGACGCGTGATAGTCGAGGATGTCGGCGGTCACCTTCGCCATGATCTCGTCGTCGGCGTTCGTCGCGGCCGTGTTCATCACGCCGACGAGCCGCTTCGAGAGCGCTTCGTGGAAGAGCACGTCCACGCCCTGGGCGGCGGCCTCGAGGTTCGTGGACTTCGCGGTGTCACCGGAGATCGCGATCGAGCGTCCGCCGTACTCGACGCGGTAGCCGACGGCGGGCTCCGCCGGCGCGTGCTGCACGAGGAAGGCGGTGACCCGGACGTCGTCCTGCTTGAAGACGACGGGCGTTTCGCCCTCGCGCGGGGGCGAGAAGGGGCGCGCTCGGAGGCCCTTCGTGGCGGTCGGGGCGACCCGCTCGCCGTGGTGGGCGGTCCGGTAGACCTGATCCTGCCGGTAGACGGTGTTGAATCCGTCGACGATCTCGCCCACGCCGGTCGGGCCGTGGACGTCGAGGGGCGCGGACCAGTCCCCCGCGGCCCATCGAAGCGTGGCCAGCTCGCCGAGCCCATCGAGGTGGTCGGAGTGGAAATGGGTGAGGAAGACGCGCTCGACGAGCGCGGGCGCGAAGCCGTGTAGCGTGAGGTTGCGGGACGAGCCGGCGCCCACGTCGAAGATCATCACCGTCCGTCCCGCCACGACCATCAGGCAAGCGCTCGAGCGGGTCTCCGACGGAAGCGGTCCACCCGCGCCGCAGACCATCACGTGCAGCCCATCGGGCAGGTCACCGACGGGGTCTGCCTGCAGGGTCGCCGTGACCCGGCGCTCCATCAGCCCGAGGATCTGACGCGTGCAAGCCGGCAGGGCGAGAACCGCCAGCAGAAGGAAGACGATGACGATCGATCGGGTCGGGCGCTGCATGAGCGGTTCTCCATCGAGAGGGGCGCGACGCGCGCTAGGGCTGACGGAGCTGCAGGACGGGGACGCCGCGCGACGCCTTTCAGGCGTCGACGAACTCGACGCGATCGTCGATCGACTGTCGGCGACCCTTCGGCCACGCGTCGGACTCGGCCGGATACCCCAGATAGAAGATCCCGAGGCAGCGGTCCTTCTCGCCGAGTCCCAGGTAGGCGTTCATCTCGGGCTTGTAGAGGAAGGGCGGCGTCGACCAGAAGGCGCCGAGGCCGCGGGCGGTCGCCGTCAGGTGCATGTTCTGGACGGCACAGGCGACCGCCTCGATCTCCTCGAGCTCGCGGATCTTCTCGATCTTCTGCCGTTCCATGCAGACGAGGATCACGACCGGCGCGCGCTTCGGCATCTCGCGCAGCTTGTCCGCCTTGCCCTCCTTCTGCTCCTCGACCGGAACCGCCGTCAGATAGAGGTTCGCGAGGTCGTCCGCGAGCTGATGGCGGGCGTCTCCGCGATAGACGCGGAATCGCCAGGGCTGGGTCAGGCCGTGGGTCGGTGCCCAGTTGGCGTTCTCCAGGATCGCGCGCAGGTCCTCTTCCGCGACCGGAGCGTCACTCATCATCGGCGGCTTGATCGTGCGGCGGGAGCGGATGATCTCGTCGAGGGCGGTCGGTTCCACGTTCGGTTCTTCCTGTCGGTCGTGTGGGTCACGCGCGGCGGGCGCGCGTCCGGAGTCTAGCGGTGGGGCGCGTCCCGTCCCAAGCGCCGCGGCTTCGCCAGGACCGTCCCGGGCCCCGATCGCTGGGTTAGAATCCGGGCCGACCATCAGGGTCCGAGCCTCGAGGGAGTTCCATGAGCAAGACTGAATACGGCGTCGTCGAAGCGGGCGACGTCTCGAACTGGTCGACCGAAGTCGCCGCGGCCGACGTCGTCATCATCGGCCTCGGTTGCGCCGGCGTCTGCGCGGCGATCGAAGCCCGGGAGGCCGGTGCCGACGTGCTGGTCTTCGAGCGCGCGAGTGGTGGCGGGGGCGTGACCTCGATGGCGGCGGGCCACCTCTACCTGGGCGGCGGCACCCGGGTCCAGAAGGCGGTCGGCGTCGAGGACACCGTCGAGGACATGTTCACCTACCTGATGATGAACACCCCCGAGCCCGACGAAGAGAAGATCCGGCTCTACTGCGAGGAATCCGTCGGTCACTTCGACTGGCTGGTCGATCACGGCGTCCCGTTCAAGGACACCATGTACAAGGGCAAGCACGTCATGCAGATGACGGACGAGTGCCTCATCTGGTCCGGGAACGAGGAGGTCTACCCATTCCGGGAGAAGGCGAAGCCGGCGCCGCGCGGTCACAAGGTCGCGCAGGTGGGCGAGGGCGGCGGTGCCCTCATGATGGAGAAGCTGATCGCGAAGGCGAACGAGCTGGGGGTTCGCTTCGTCTACGACGCGCACGTCCATCAGCTCGTTCGCGAGGACGGCCGGATCGTCGGCGTGTCCTACCGCGTCTTCGGCGAGGACAAGGGCAGCGTGCGGGCGAACAAGGCCGTGATCCTCGCGGCGGGCCAGTTCACCGAGAACGAAGAGATGCTCGAGGAGTACCTGCCGGAGCTGCTCGTCGAAGGCTACACACGTCAGTTCACGCCGAACGACGACGGCGCGGGCCACCTGCTCGGCAAGGCGGCCGGGGGCGTGCTCAAGCACATGGACGGCGCGCTCGTAACGGCGGCCTTCTACCCGCCGGAGAGCC
>JAUIMK010000279.1 GCA_030432735.1 bacterium | reverse complement strand
CGCGCGAGGGGATCGGCGACGCGGACGGGGACGGCATCGCCAACTTCATGGACTCCGACAACGACGACGATGGCTACAGCGATTCGCAGGAGCTCTTGCTCGGACAGGACATCAACGTCCCGAACCCGCGCATCACGTCGATCACGCCGAACGGCACGCTGCCGACGCTGGGGCTGACGACGTTCACGCTCCAGGGGACGAACCTCGGGGCGGCGACGTCGATTCAGATCGGCTCGGACCTCGAGGCGCCCTACAACGTGACGCAGACGAGCCTCGACTTCGACTACACGGCCCCCGCGCCGGCGGTCGTGACCGTGACGGCGACGATGGCGAACGGTGACACGGCTACGGCGCCGGGCAGCATCACCTTCGCGGACTTCGCGCTCTCCGTGTTCCGGGCCGAGCCGCGTCTGCTCCGGGACGGCGAATCCACGACCGTCACGCTGCGCGGCAGCAACTTCGTTCCCGGCATGACAGCCGAGGTCGAAGGTGTGCCGGTCGCACCGAATCTCGTGAATACGTCGACCCTCGAGGTGCTCGTCGCCTCCCCGAGCGGTGCCACCACGACGATCGAGCTGTTCCACCCGAGCCGACCCTCGGTTGCGGACGTGACGGAGATCCTCCCGATCGTGCCCGCAGGATCGAAGTTCATCTTTCCGACGCCGAGCGGTTATCAGGGAAGTCTCGGCGGCGTCTCCGGCGCCGATGCGCGCTGTCAGGCAGTGGCCGATCAGTACTCCTATTCGGGGACCTACAAGGCGTGGATCAGTGACTCCACGAGCTCGCCTGCGACGTCATTCGTGCAGAGCGTCGACCCCTACTACAACCTCGCCGCCGAGCGGGTCGCCGACGACTGGTCGGATCTCGTGACCGGAATCGATGCGTGGATCAACCAGTCGCCCGTCGGTACGTTCAACGTGAACGTCTGGACGGGGACCTCCGGAAGCGGTCAAGCGATCGTCGGCGGCACTTCGAACTGCCAGGACTGGACTGCATTCGCCGCGACGCAGACCGGTCGCTACGGGTCGGTGTTCAACACGACCGGAGAGAGCTGGACCTCCTCCGGCTCGTCGCCCTGCAACGTCTTCCGCTCGTTGATCTGTGTGCAGCAGTGATCCCGCGAGCGGCCGGCAGGCGGCTCCGACCTAGCCCGTATACCGGTGCACGATCGGGAGGCGCCGGCCGCCGCCGAACGCCTTCTCCGACGTCCGGAGCACGAGCGGCGTCTGCCTCCGCTTGTACTCGTTCCGGTCGAGGCGGCGGAAGATGCCCTGGGCGACCTCGTCGGTGGTTCCCGCCGGCGTCTCGATCGAAGCGAGGCTGCGCCGGCCTTCGATCGCCTGACTGAGCACGTCGTCGAGGATCTCGTAGGGCGGGAGGTCGTCCTGGTCGAGCTGATCCGCGGCGAGCTCCGCGGAGGGCGGCTTCTCGATCGTGCCGACCGGGATCTTCTCGCCGTTCCGGTTCGCATGGCGGGCCAGGGCGTAGACGTCCTGCTTGTAGACGTCGCCGAGGACGGCGAGGCCGCCGACGGTGTCGCCGTAGAGCGTGCAGTAGCCGACCGAGAGCTCGCTCTTGTTGCCCGTCGCGAGGACGAGTCGGTTCTCCTCGTTCGAGCACGCCATCAGGACGGCGCCGCGGATCCGGCTCTGGATGTTCTGCTGGGTCAGGCCGTAGTCGTCGCGTTCGCCAAAGAGCTGGCCGAAGACGCCGCGATAGGCCTCGTACATCGGCGCGATGTCCGCGCGGCGCACCTCGATTCCCAGCAGCTCGCCCAGGCGGAACGCGTCCGAGATGGAGTGCTCCGAAGAGAAGGGGCCGGGCATCGCGATCCCCAGCACGCGGTCCGCGCCGAGCGCCTCGACGGCGAGATAGGCGGTGACCGCGGAGTCGATCCCGCCGGAGAGACCGATCACCGCGCCCGGCGGCAGGTTCTGCTTGAGGAAGTAGTCCCGGATCCCGAGCACGAGCCCGCGCTCGAGCTGCGCGACGTCCTCGGGGTCCTCGACTTCGTCGAGGGGCGTGCCCGGACCCGCCGGGATCTCGCAGATCGAGAGTCCCGTCTCGAAGAGCGGGAGCGTCGCGTGGACCTGGCCGTTCGGCGTGATCACGCAGGAGCCGCCGTCGAAGATCAGCTCGTCGTTCCCGCCGACCTGGTTCACGAACACGACCGGCCGATCGGTCCGCGCCGCGACGTCCGCGAGCATCGCGCGCCGCTCCGCCGCCTTGCCGACATGCCACGGCGAGGCCGACGGATTGAGGATCACGCCCGCACCCAGGGCGGCGAGCTCGGCGGCCGGATCGACGGGGTAGGGCTGGGTCTGGAACCAGGTGTCCTCGCAGACCGCGACGCCGATCGCGGTGTCGAGTCCCGGCACCTCGATCGGCGTACGCCCTTTCGCCTTCGCGAAGTAGCGCGTCTCGTCGAAGACGTCGTAGGTCGGGAGCAGCGTCTTGCTCTGGTGCGCGACGCGTCGCCCCTCCGCGAGGACGACCGCGGCGTTCTCGATCGCCTTCGGTCGCGCCTTCTCGGCCCGGATCACCGCCCCGACGACGATCGCGACGTCCCGACTCGCCTTCGCGAGCTCGTCGAGCTCGGCGAGCTGGTCGTCGACGAAGCGGTCGCGCTCGAGCAGATCCATCGGTGGGTAGCCCGTCAGCGCGAGCTCCGGCAGGACGACGAGGTCCGCACCGGCGGAGGCGGCCTTTGCAGCGGCTTCCTGGGCGAGGCGGCGGTTGCCCGCGAGGTCGCCGACGGTCGGATTGATCTGGGCGAGAGCGATCTTCATGATGGCGATGAAGATACCCCGCACGAAGGGGACCGCGCCCCGCCACGAAGCGGCGTCCTCCGCCTATACTCGATCGCCCGATCAACCCTCGCCGCCCGCCAGGATCCCCAATGTCCGCTTCGTCCAACGAGATCGTCGGTCCCGCCTCGAGCTTCTACATCTCTCAGCGCCTGCGTCTGCACTTCGTCGACTGGGGCTCCGAGGACAAGCCGCCGCTCCTCCTGGTCCACGGCGGCCGCGACCACGCGCGGAACTGGGATTGGGTCGCCCGGGCGCTCCGCGACGAGTACCACGTGATCGCGCCGGACCTGCGCGGCCACGGCGACTCCGACTGGTCGATCGGCGGTCAGTACACCCTGCCCGAGTATGTGCTCGACGTGGCCCAGCTGATCGACGTGCTCGACCTCGCGCCGCTGCGGATCCTGGCCCACTCGATGGGTGCCGCCGTGTCGCTCCAATATGCCGGCGTCTTTCCGGAGAAGGTGCACAAGCTCGTGGCGATCGAGGGAATGAAGATCCCGGACGTCGTCGAGAAGCAGATGGATCGTCCCATCTGGGAGCTGACCCGCCAGTGGATCGCGGGCGTGAAGGCGTCGTCGAGCCGGACGCCGCGACGTTATGCGACGATCGAGTCCGCGGCCGAACGCATGCAGGAGGAGAATCCGCACCTGTCCCAGGAGCAGGCACGCCACCTCACGATCCACGGCGTCGCGCGGAACGAGGACGGCACCTTCAGCTGGAAGTTCGACAACGCGGCGCGCCCGCTCTTCCCCCAGCGCCTCGACCGCGAGCAGCGCGCCGAGATCTGGCAGCGGATCGAGTGCCCGACCCTCCTCGTGCACGGCAGCGAGTCGTGGCACGGCGACCCCTCAGCCGACGGCCGCGCCGACCACATCGCGAAGGGCAAGGTCGTCGGCTTCGACGACGCCGGCCACTGGGTCCACCACGACCAGCTCGAAGGCTTCCTCGAGGTCGCGCGCGAATTCCTCCGCGACTAGACCTCCGGCTGCGGGCGCTCGCCGGCTGAACCTCCGGCTGATCCGCCGGCTGCGGGCGCTCGCCGGCTGAAGCTCCGGCTGCGGGCGCTCGCCGGTGGGGCCTCCGGTCGATCCTCCGGCTACGGGGGTTCGCCGGGGTCGATCCGCCGGCTACGGCCGCATGCCGATGGCGACGGGATCCGATCCCGAGTCGCGGACCGGTCGGCGTCGCTCGACGGCGCGATGCCCCGAAGGCGAGCCTTCGCCCCCCGACCTCACGGAAAGTAGACGAAGACCAGCTCGCCCGTGCAGACCGGCCGCTTCGCGCCGTCGACCTCGAAGCGCACGTCGAGCGCGAGGCGCATCGCGCCGCCCTTCATGGGCCGGACGTTCTTGATCACGGCGCCCAGCCGCAGCCGGCTCCCGACCTTCACCGGCTCGCGGAGGCGAACCTTGTCGAGGCCGATGTTCACGATCTGCGAGAGCTTCGCGACCTCGACGATCTCCGGGAGGAGGACCGGGGCGAGGGCGATCGTCATGTAGCCGTGGGCGACGGTCGTGCCGAAGGGCGAATCGGCGGCGGCGCGCTCCGGGTCGACGTGGATCCACTGGTGATCCCCGGTCGCGTCGGCGAACGCGTCGATCTTCGCCTGGTCGATCTCGTGCCAATCGGTGACACCGAGGTCGGTTCCCTCGTATTCGGGGAGCGAGGCGACGTCCGGGATGATGAGCGGGTTGGCCATGGTCCGCCTTATACTTGCCCAGTCCGTCGAGGCCTTGCAACGCGAAGCCGGGGCCCGGCGACTCCGGACCTCTGACTCCCGAGCAGGAGGGCGCGCCTTGCCGACCGACGAATCCCGGAATGCGACGACGGTCACCGGAGGGCGCCGGCGGCCCTGGGTGGCGATCGCGGTCGTGATCTCGCTCGTGGTCGGCTGGGCCACGAGTGGGGACCTGATCTACCACTCGCTGATCGGGCTCGATTCGAGCGGCTTCCCGGCCGGCGAGTGGATCCAGGCCACCCTGGCTCCCGGCGCGACCAAGGCCATCGGGGGCCTCGTCGTCGCGGTCGCGATCCTGCTCGCCCTCGGCGGCGTCTTCTTCGTGCTCGCCCGGCGCGAGGCGCCGGCCCGGCCGGACGGTCGGCGCGCGTTCCTCGCGGGCTCCGCCGCCGGCGTGGGCGCCTTCGCCGCGGGCCTCGCCGGCGCGCTCGGCCACACGTTCTTCGGAATCGGCAAGAGCGGCGGTGACGGCTGGCTCGGGGTCCAGAACGGCGTGAACTCGAACGACGGGATCGTGAAGACGCATCCGACCTGGGACGACGCCTGGAAGGGCGCCCGCGTTCGCTCCTACGGTCGACTCGGACGGACCGAGTGGCCGATCTCGGACACGGTGCTCGGTGCGGGCCGGATCCGCGAAGCGGACTGGAAGATCGTGACCGGCGCCTTCGATCGGGGCGTGAACTACATCGACACCGCCCCCGACTACTCCACCGAGGGCAGCGAGCTGGCCGTGGGGCGCGCGCTGAAAGAGATCCCGCGAGATCAGGTCTTCCTCGCCACGAAGTTCTGTACGCCGATCGGTCACCTGCCGGCGGGGACGCCGGTCGAGAAGTACAAGTCGGTCGTCGAGGAGTCGCTCGCACGAATGGGAACGGATTACGTCGACCTCGTCCACATCCACTCCTGCGACGAGGTCGAGCGCCTGATGGACCCGAACGTCCACGAAGCCTTCGATCGGCTGAGGGAGGAGGGCAAGGCGCGCTTCCTCGGTGTCTCGACGCATACGCCGCGGCTCGAGCCGGTCGCGAACCAGGCTACCTCTTCCGGCCGCTTCGACGTGATGATGCTCGCCTATCATCACGGCATCTGGCCCCACCTCGGCTCGATCATCGACCGCGCCCACGACGAGCAGGACATGGGCATCGTCGCGATGAAGACGCTGAAGGGCGCGCGCCATCGGAATCTCGAGGACTTCCACGACGCGAACAGCTACGCCCAGGCGGCGCTCAAGTGGGTGCACTCGAACCCGAAGGTCTCCTGCGCGGTCATCTCGTTCTTCGAGATGCAGCACCTCGACGAGTACCTCCACGCGTCGGGCCAGAAGATCACGAACGAGGACGTCGCGATCCTCGAGCGCTACGACCGCGGGATCATCGGCTCCTACTGCGCGCCCCATTGCGGCGACTGTCTGGGCAGCTGTCCGGAAGGCGTGCCGATCGCGGACGTCCTCCGCCACCGCATGTACTTCGAGGACTACAAGGACGAGCGCAACGCGATGGAGCTCTACGCGAAGCTGCCGGTGAACGCGAGCGCCTGCGACGGCTGCGCGGCGCCCTGTCTCGGCGCCTGTCCGGTCGGGATCGACATCGCCGATCGCGTGCAGGGCGCGCACGACCTGCTGACCTTCGGAGCGTAGGCTCGCCCCGCCCGTCCGGCCTTCGTCGCGGACGCGCGAGCGCCTCGGCGCCGGTCCGCGACTCCCGGCGGCGGCGCGAGCGCCCTCCTCAGCGCTCGTCCGCGTCCATCGCGGCGGCCAGACGGAAGTCCAGCTCGGTGATCCCGCCCGCATCGTGGGTGGTCAGATCGACGGAGACGCGGTCGTAGACGTTCGACCACTCGGGATGGTGATCCATCTTCTCGGCGACCAGCGCGACGCGCGTCATGAAGCCGAAGGCTTCGACGAAGCTCGCGAAGCGGAAGTCGCGGTGGAGCTTGCCGTTTTCGAGGGCCCACCCGT
>JAUIMK010000278.1 GCA_030432735.1 bacterium | reverse complement strand
CTCGCCCTGGGTCTGCTCGAGCATGATCGTGGTCAGACGGATCACTTCGTCGCGCTGGCCCGGCTTGGCGCGCATGTGGGTCAGGAAGGCGTGCATCGTGTTCTCCTCTTGTCGCGCGGATCTCGTTTCGCGCGAGTGTGCGACAAGGTCGGCCGACCGGCTACGCTCGCCCGTCCCGAACCCCCTGCCCGCCGAGGAACGAAATGAGTCTCGTCCACACCGAAGTCATGCAGCTGAACGCGACCCCGGAGCAGGTCCGCGCGTTCATCATGACGCCCGACCGCATCCTCGACTACTTCCCGCAGCCCGTGGAGGGTGGGATCCTCGAGCCCGGCCGCGCGATCTGGTGCCGGGGCGAGATGGGCGTCTCGATGCTCGAGGTCCTGGAGGCCGAGACGACGGACGCGGTCGTCGTCGTGAAGGTGTCGACGGCCTTCGGTCTCGAGGCTCCGTTCACGCGGGAGCGGATCGAAGAGAACACCGTCTTCACGATGGTCGAGGACTGGGCGCTCGAGGCGAAGGACGGTGGGACCCGGCTCACGAAGTCCTGGCGCGACGTCCAGTCGAAGGGCCCGGAGCCCTTCCCGATCGCCGATGCGGTCAAGGAAGGCGCGATCCACGAGAGCGCCCAGCTCGTCGCGGGCTGGAACGCGGCCGCGGCGGGCTGAGACGCCGCTCCTCCGCACCTCGCCGCACGCGACTTGATCGCGGCGCCGGCCGGGTGTATACCCCGGAGCCATGGCGGCGACCTTCTCTTCGTATCCCTTCTTTATCGACGCCCGGGGCTGGTTTGCCTCGGGGGCCGTGGAAGGGTGCGCCGAGGTCTAGAGGACGTAGACCGGACAGAAGACGGCCACCGAAGCTTTCACGGCCCCGAGAGGACAGACCTCTCGGGGCCGTTTCTTTTTCGGGCCTCGCCGGCGCTCGCGTTGCGCCGGTGCGGATGAGCCGAAGCACGGAGATTCCCATGAGTTCCCTGGAAGACCGAAACCTCACGGCGATCGAGCCCCTGCCCGCGCCGGCCGAGCTCAAGACCGCGCATCCGATCTCGACCCGCGGCGCGCGGACGGTGCTGCGCGCCCGGAACGCGATCCGGGAAGCCCTGCACGGGCGCGACCCGAAGCGCCTCGTCGCGATCGTCGGCCCCTGCTCGCTGCACGACCCCGAGGCCGCGATCGAGTACGCGAAGCGGCTGCTTCCCCTGGCGAAGGAGCTCGAGAACGAGCTCGTCGTCGTGATGCGCACCTACTTCGAGAAGCCGCGGACGACGGTCGGTTGGAAGGGGCTCGTGAACGATCCGCGCCTCGACGATTCGTGTCGCGTCGACGAAGGACTCGCCCTGGCGCGAAAGCTGCTCCTCCAGGTGAACGACCTGGGGCTGCCCTGCGCGACGGAGTTCCTCGACCCCTTCGCCCCGCAATTCCTCGCGGATGCGATCTCCTGGGCGGCGATCGGCGCGCGAACGACGGAGAGCCAGACCCACCGGGAGATGGCGAGCGGGCTGTCGATGCCGGTCGGATTCAAGAACGGGACGGACGGCAGCCATCAGGTCGCGATCGACGCGATGACGGCGGCGAGCGCGCCCCATTCCTTCCTGGGCGTGCGCGCCGACGGGACCGCCGCCGTCGTGAAGACCGCCGGCAACCCGGACACCCACGTGGTCCTGCGCGGCGGTGGCGGGCGAACGAACTACGACCGCGAGAGCGTCTCTGCGGTCGCGGAGAAGCTCGACAAGCGCGGCGTGATGATCGACTGCTCGCACGGCAACTCGAAGAAGGATCCCGCCCTCCAGGGCGAGGCGCTCCGCGAGGTCGCGCGGCAGGTCCGCCACGGCTCGAACGACATCCTGGGCGTCATGCTGGAGAGCCACCTCGAGGAGGGACGCCAGGACTGGAAGCCCGGCGCGGCGCTCCGCTACGGCGTCTCGATCACGGACGCGTGCATCGGCTTCGAGGAGACCGACGGGCTGCTCCGCGAGCTCGCTGCGTCCGTTCGCAGCCGGCGAAGCGGTCGCGTGGGGCAGCGCGTGACGGACGCGGCCTAGCAGGCGGGAGCGACGTGACATCGGTGCAGCGAGCCCGCAGCCGAGCGGCATCTCCCCACCGTGTCGTCAGTCACCTCGGGCGTTCGACCGATCCGACCTGGACCTCTCCCGAGCCTCCTCGGGAGCCACCGGATCGGAAGGATCCTCCATGCAGACCGTTCTCCTCGTGGCGGCCGGCGTCGTCCTCGGCTTCATCGTCCTCTGCGCGCTCGCCATGGGCTTCCTCAAGAAGAAGATCGGCGCCTATTGCGAGTCGATCTCGGAGCTCGTTCGCGCCGGCGGGATCCCGCCCTTCCGGATCCATCTCGACGCGAACCCGGAGCCGACCTGGAAGAACCCCTCGCGCATGGAGGCGGCGACCGCCGACTTCGAGTCCGCCGGCTACGTGCGGATCGGCGACTTCGACATCCGAGAGATGAACGAGGTCCGACTGCGCGCGATGTGGAACCGGGACTCGGGCATCTCGGTCGCGCTCTACGATCATCCGGAGTCGGGGATGTGGGCCGATGCCTTCCAGGACTTCCTCGACGGAACGTCGGTCACCGTCACGACCGCCGCCGAGACCGGCATGGACCGCCCGCTCCACGCGAAGCTGTTCCGGGTGGAAGCGGAGCTCGGGGAGTCCGGCGTCGCCGGCGAGATCCACGACCGCGTCGTCCACGAAGCGATCGGGCTCGAGGCCAACGTCTTCCCGCCCGAGGAGTTCGCCGAGGTCTACGCCGAGATCTACGCCCAGGAGATGGATTGGCGGATCGCCCGGGGCGGCGTCACCCGCGTCGAGATCGAACGCGTCGCGGGGCTGTCCGGCGCCGAGGCGCCGAGCGATGCCGCGGTCGAGCTGATCCAGGACCTGTGGCGTGGCCAGATCGCCTGCTTCATCGACGACGAAGTCCGGAGCGCCTGGCTCGCCGACTGCGGCCTCTCCGCCCTGGAGTGGGAGCGCCTGCAGGATCGCATCCACGTCGTGCACGACCACCACACCTCGGAAGACCTGATCGAGGAGCTGGCCTGGGCGATGGTCGAAGCGGACGCAGACAAGGATGCGGACTACGACGACGACGCGGCCTGCGAGGCCTCGCGCGTCACGCTTCGGCCGTGCTTCGAGACCTCGAATCGAGAGGGCTTCGGGCGGGCGCAGGCCTTCCTCCCGGAGAAGCGGAAATACGAGAAGCTCGGCTCGACCGAAGACCCGTGGCCGGCGGACATCTGGGCGGCACCGGAGCCGATCGAGTAGCCCTCCGCGGACGGACTCGGCGATTGCGGCGCCCCGCACGCGCGTGGCCCGCGCGATCCGCCGCACCCCGCACTCTCTCCGCAGACTCGACCTCCGCCTCGACGCGTCTCCGCTCGCACGGGAGGAGGCGCCCGGGGACGCGGGCGCTAGCGTTGCCTGGACGTCGAGCGTCGAAGGAGAAGAGATGGAAGTCGGAGTCGGCCTGCCCACGAACCTGCGCGGCACGAACCGCGACCTCGTCCTCGAATGGTCGCGGCGCGCCGAAGCCGCGGGCTTCTCGTCGCTCTGCATGGGCGAGCGGCTGACCTACTCCGGCTACGACTGGGTCCTCTCGCTCACCGCCGCCGCGAGCGTGACCCACACCATCCGCCTCCTCTCGAACGTGATCATCCTGCCCATCCATCCCCCCGGCGTCGTCGCCAAGCAGGCACTCAGCCTCGACGACTACTCCGGAGGACGCTTCTCCCTCGGCGTCGGATTGGGGACGCCCCTCGACGACTACGACGTCGCACCGAGCCCGCGCGCGGGACGAGGGAAGCGCTTCGAGGAGAGCCTGCGAACGATCCGCGAGCTCTTCAAGGGCGAGTCGCTCGTCGAGGGAACGCGCGCGATCGGCCCCGCACCGGTCCGCCCCGGCGGCCCGGAGATCCTGCTCGGATCGAACGGCCACAAGGCGCTCCGCCGCGTCGGCCCCTTCTGCGACGGCGCCGTGACCTGGAGCTTCGGCGCGGATCCGGTCGAGGCGCGCGCGATGTTCGACGTCGCCGAGGATTCGTGGCGGGAGTCGGGGCGCGCGGGCAAGCCGCGGCTCGTCTGCGGCTGCTACTACTCGGCCGGCCCGCGCGCGGCGGAAGATCTCGAGGCGTATTTCCGGGAGTACTACCCGAACGTCCTCCCCGGCCAGGTCGAGCAGCTGCTCGGCGCGGTCCGAACGGTCACGCCGGAAGCGATCCGAGACACGGTCGCGCGCTTCGAGGACATCGGCTGCGACGAGTTCATCTTCGTCCCGACGACGCCGGACCTGGTGCATCTGGACGGGCTGGCGGAGATCGTGTTCGGCTGAAACCGTCGGGTGGCCGAGACCGCTCGACTACCGCCTGCGATTCGTTCCGAGAGTGACCAGGCCGAGGCCGAGCAGGAGTGCAGTGGAAGGCTCGGGGATCACGGCGCGGAAGGCGAAGAGCGCCCCGGAGAAGCCCTCGTACTCTTCCGGAATCGGCGTCAGCAGCCCCCGCCACTGGACCCAGCCCGTGATGGTGCGGCCGTCGGCGGAGATGTTCGTCGCGGCCCAGATATGCCAGTTGTCCAGCTCCGTCACGCCGCCCTCGACCAGGACGTCCTTGATCGATCGCGTCGTGTTCGAGGCGGCGTAGTGGATGAAGGGCTCGCTCGCCCCGATGTTCATCTCTCCTGCCCCGATGATCACGGACCCGTCGACCGACGCTGCATCGGCGTAGCGGGGCATGATCGTCCCTGGACGCGGTTCCCCGCCGCCCAGCGGATAGAGGTTCGCGTCACCCGCAGGCAGGAAGACGCCAACCCCGTCCCTCCACGCGGCAGCGGCGGACCCCTGACCGCTCGAACTCGAGCCGACGATCGTCGTCCCGTCACCGGAGATCGCGCGCGCCGCGGCGAACAGCCCGCCGCTCGGCGGCCCGAGCGGGACGAAGCCGGTCGTCTCGCTCCAGCTGTAGCTGCCGCCGGCGCCGCCCGAATCCGGACTGAATCTTCCGACGACGATTCTTCCATCGTCGGAGAGGGCCCGCGCAGTCAGCGAACCGGACAAGCCGGTCAGGTCGGAGAGGTACCGCACCCCATTCGTCGCGTCCCAGATGAAGCCGTCGTCGGCGATCCGATCGTTTACGGGCGACCATCCACCGATCGCGACGCTGCCATCCGCAGAGACGTCGGAGAGCGTCGTATTGGCCCCCTCAGGTCCGATGTTGAGCAGCGGCTCGCCCTCGCGAAGCAGCCCCGCCTGCGTGGCCGTTCCTGCGGCATTGGGGAATCGGCCGACGATCGTCGATCCATCGGCGCTGATCCCGAAAGGGGTCTCGTAGCGAATCTCGCCGGACGAGAGCCGCGTGAGTCCCCGCCCCGCGTCCCACCGCGCGGCCACGCGTCGAAAGCGGCCCGGCGAATACTCCACGCGCTCCGAACCGACGACCGTCTGCCCATCGGCGGAGAGATCGAGCGTGAACAGATAATCGCTGAAGGGGCCGTCGGCGAGCGGAAGGATCTCGAACGACGCTCGAGCAGACGCGGCGCCTGCTGACAGCGCTGTGACGAGAAAGACGATCGCCGGCAAGGCGATCACGCGAGCATCGACGACGTGCATTCCCAATGGGGCTACCCCGATCTGTGTTCCAGGCATCGAGATCGAGTGGTCACGAAGCCGCGATTGTGGCGGGCGCGTCGTGACCGCACGCGCAAAATCCGCGCTTCTGGCCCCATTCGTCGCAGCTGGCTAGTCGTCGCCCGCCCACCCCGCCGGCGTGAACGTCTTCATGCTGAGCGCGTGGATCTCTCCGCCCATCCAGTCGTCGACGACGCCGTAGACGAGCTGCTGGGACTTGACCCGGTTCAGGCCGTCGAACTTCTCCGAGACGATCACGGCGCGGTAGTGCCCTCCGCCGTCCCGCGCGCCGGCGTGGCCAGCGTGCAGGTGGGACTCGTCCACGACTTCGACGTGGGTCGCTTCGAGCGCGTCACGGAGACGCGCTTCGAGGGCGGAGGCTTCGATCGCCATGGGTTCGACCTCAGTCCTTCGGCAGACCGAGGATGCGCTCGGCGATGATGTTGCGCTGGATGTTGGGCGTGCCGCCGCCGATCACGACCTCCGGCCAGTTGAGCGAATACTTCGCCCAGGCGCCGTCGTCGGTGGCCTGCTCCCCGCTCATGAGCGTCGACGAAGAGCCCAGGATCTCGAGCGCGAGCTCGCCGAGTCCGATCTCGAGGTCGGCGCGGTGGAGCTTGTTGATCGACGTCTCGGATCCGAGCGGCTCGCCCTTCAGCTGCTTCGTCAGGAAGCGCATCCCGTTCAGGCGCATCGCCTCGATCTTCGTCTCCGCCTGCGCGATCCGCCGACGGATCCCGGGATCCTCGCTCATCGCTCGCCCGCCGCGGATCGTGTTCCGCGCGAGCTCCTTGACCTCGTCGATCTTGCGGACGAGGCCGTGGACCTCGGCGATCGACGAACGCTCGGACGCGAGCGCCGAGATCGTGACCTGCCAGCCCTGC
>JAUIMK010000277.1 GCA_030432735.1 bacterium | reverse complement strand
GCCGGTCAGTCGTTGGCAGCGCGACCTCTCCGACTCGACGACCCTGCGCAACGTCGGCCTCGGCGTCGGTCACGGCGTCCTCGCGATCCGATCGGCGATGCGCGGACTCGGCAAGCTCGCGGTCGACCCCGATCGGCTCGCTGCGGACCTCGACGCGAACCAGGCGGTGCTCGCGGAGGCGATCCAGACCGTCATGCGCCGACACGGGATCGAGGAGCCCTACGAGAAGCTGAAGGCGCTGACCCGCGGCCAGGAGATCAACGCGGAGACCCTGCGCGTCTTCGTCGACGGCCTGGACCTGCCCGACGACGTGAAGCGGGAGCTCGGCGGGCTGACGCCGGATCGCTACGTCGGCCTGGCGGCCGAGCTCGCGAAGCGTTTCGCCGGCGATTCGGCCTAGCGACCGCGCCGTCCACGAATCCTGCGTGGGGCAGCGCGCTACCCTCTCCGCCATGCTCGAAGCAAGCCCCGTCCGACGACGCGCCTGGATCCCGATCGCACTCCTGCTCGCGCTGGGCTGCGCCTCCATGGGCACGCGCCTCGAGCCGCCGGACGTCGCGCTGATCGGAATCGAGCCGCTCGCCTCCGAGGGCAATCTGGAGCAGCGGCTCCTGCTCCGGGTCCGCGTGACGAATCCCAACGACGTGCCCCTCGAGATCGACGGCGTCGAGCTGCGACTCGACCTGAACGGGCAGCGCCTCGGCCGCGCCCTGTCGAACGAGCGGCACACGATCGGTCGCCTCGACGACGGGCTCGTCGAGCTCACCGCGACGACGCACCTGCTCTCCATCCTCCGGCAGATCGTCTCGCTCCCCGGACAGGGCGGCGTCGACTACGTGATCCAGGGACGGATCTTCCTGGCGGACTCGCCGGGCTGGCTCCGGGTCGCCCACGAGGGCCGCCTGGCGGACCTCGCGGGATTCCGGAACGGGCGCTCCCCGCGCTAGGCCCGGGGCGCTTCCCGCTCCGCCGTCGCGCACCCCGCCTCGACCGCCTCAGTTGCGCGTGGGACCGGATTTCGGGGTCGAACGAGACGCACCGTTTCGTTATTGTCTGCGCGACCCGCGAGGGTCGACGCGCGCTGGTCCCCGCCTCGCGACCCTGCCTCCCGGCCCTCCGGCCGCAGGCGACGAGGGCGCGAAGGCACCCGCGGGATGCCAGCGCGATCCCGTTCGGAAGCGTGCTCCCGGTGGCGCCCCGCCCCGGTGCGACCCGTCGAAGCCGGGCCAAGGCCGCGAAAAAGAAGCATGATTGGCGGTCGCGACCGACTGCGGAGACGACGCCCCCGTGCGAGGAGCGGCGCCGCCCCGCACCGGACGACACCGTGATCCCTCCTCCTCACCAGGCGGACACGCGGAAGGAAGCAAATGGACAAGCGGACGACGGAGCAGGAGGCGGTCGCCGAGCTCCGCGACGGAATGACCATCGGCATCGGAGGCTGGGGCTCCCGGCGCAAGCCGATGTCGATCGTGCGGGAGATCCTGCGCTCGCCGGTCAAGGACCTGACGGTCGTGACCTACGGCGGCCCCGACGTGGGCCTCCTCTGCAACTACGGCAAGGTCGAGAAGCTGATCTACGGCTTCGTCTCCCTCGACTCGATCCCGCTCGAGCCCCACTTCCGCAAGGCCCGCCAGGCCGGCGCGATCGAGGCCGCCGAGCTCGACGAGGGCATGCTCCAATGGGGCCTCCTCGCGGCTTCCCACAAGCTGCCCTTCCTCCCCACGCGCAGCGGCATGGGCTCCTCGGTCCTCGACATCAACCCCGACATCAAGATGGTCAAGTCGCCGTACGCCGACGGCGAGGAGCTCGTCGCGATGCCGGCCCTCGAGCTCGACGTCGCGTTCATCCACATGAACCGCGGCGACGTCCGCGGGAACGGCCAGTACCTCGGCCCCGATCCCTACTTCGACGACATGTACTGCCGTGCCGCGAAGAAGCGATTCATGTCGGTCGAGAAAATCGTCGGCACGGCGGACATGGCGAACGAGGGCCCGCTCCAGACGCGGATCATCAACCGCACGATGGTCGACGGCGTGATCGAGGCACCGAACGGGGCCCACTTCACGGAGTGCCCGACCGACTACGGGCGGGACGAGGCCTTCCAGAAGGAATACGCCGCGACGGCCAAGGATCCCGAGGCCTGGGAGGCGTTCAAGGCGAAGTACCTCGACGTCGAGACCGAGGCCGACTACCAGGAGGCGGTGCGAAACCGATGAGCGATTCAGCTACCCGCGGTGAGATCTGTGCGGTCGCGTGCGCCGAAGCCTTCCGGGGCAACGGCGAGATCCTGGCCAGCTGCTTCGGCACGGCGCCGGCGATCGGTGCCCGACTCGCCAAGATGACCTTCGAGCCCGACCTCCTCATGACCGACGGGGTCTGCACCGTCGTCGACATGCCGAACCCGGTCTCGGGTGCAGGCCACGAGCAGATCGTCGAGGCCTGGCTGCCCTTCCGAACGGTCTTCGACCATCTGTGGAACGGCAACCGCCACGTGATCATGGCGGCGAGCCAGATCGATCAGTTCGGCAACCAGAACTTCGCCTGCATCGGCGAGCACGCGAAGCCCAAGGCCCAGCTGCTCGGCATGCGCGGCGCGCCGGGCAACACGATCTCGCACACGACGAGCTACTGGGTCGCGAACCAGACCCCCAAGGTCTTCGTGCCGGAGGTCGACGTGGTCTCCGGCGTCGGGTACGACCGCGCCGCCAAGCTCCCCGCCGCCTCCCGCCAGGGCCACGACGTCCGCCTCGTGATCTCCAACCTCGCGGTCTACGACTTCGAGACCCCGGACAAGCGGATGCGCCTCCGGTCGGTCCACCCCGGCGTGACCGTCGACCAGGTGGTCGAGAACACCGGCTTCGAGCTCGTGATCGACGGGGACGTGCCCGAGACCCGGATGCCGACGGCGGAAGAGCTCTCGCTGATCCGGGAGAAGATCGATCCGAAGGGCGTCCTCGGACGGGAAGTCCCGAACCCCGAATAACATCCCGCGCCCGCGCCCCGTGGCGCCGGAGAGAGCCTTGCCGAACCCCCTGCAGACCCGCGTGACCGAGCTGCTCGGCTGCGACCATCCGATCCTCCAGACGGGGATGGGCTGGGTCGCCACGCCCCGGCTCGTCGCGGCGGCGTGCAACGCAGGCGCCTTCGGCTTCCTGGCGGCGGCGACGATCCCGCCCGAGGAAGTCGAGTCGGCGATCGAAGAGATCAAGGGGCTCACCGACCGCCCCTTCGGCGTGAACTTCCTGATGGACGCGCCGGGCGCGGACGTGATCTCCGACGCGATCATCCGGCAGGGCGTTCGGGCCGCGGGCTACAACCGTGCCCCTTCCGCCGAGCTGATCCGGAAGATGAAGGACGGCGGCGTCGTCTGCGTGCCGACCTGCGGTGCCGTCAAGCATGCGGCGAAGGCGGAGCAGCTCGGTGCGGACATCATCATCGTCCAGGGCGGCGAGGGAGGCGGCCATACCGGCACGACCCCCACCTCGCTCCTCGCCTCCGCCTGCGCCGACGCGGTCGACGTCCCGATCGTCGCCGCCGGGGGCTTCCGGGACGGCCGCGGCCTCGTCGCCGCCCTCGCCTTCGGTGCCGAAGGCGTCGCCATGGGCACGCGCTTCCTGATGACCGCGGAGAGCCCGTTGCCGCCGCAGAGCTTCGAGCGCTACCAGAAGGCCGGGCTCGGTGACGTCATCGTCTCGACCGCCCTCGACGGCATGCCCCAGCGCATGGTCTCGAACGAGCTGGTCGCGAAGCTCGAGAGCGCCGGACCGATCCGCAAGCTGCTCCTCGCCCTGTCCAGCGCGCGCGCGCTCCAGGCCGAGACCGGCGCCTCCATCCCGGAGCTGCTCCGCAGCGGCCTCGCCATGCGCAAGAACCAGGGGCTCAGTCTCTGGCAGACGATCATGGCGGCGAACGCCCCGATCCTGGCGCGGGTCGGCGTGGCGGACGGCGACCCCGTGAACGGCTATCTCGCGAGCGGCACGGTCGCCGGCGTGATCGACGACCGCCCGACCTGCGACGAGCTGGTCCGCCGGATCGTCGAAGAAGCGGAACAGACCCTCAAGCGCCTCGCGCTCTAGTCCGCGGCGGCCCCCGCCGCTGCGGAAGCAAGGAACCCACTCCCATGGCGATCGACATCGAGATCAAGGACGGCGTCGGCGAGCTGATCATCAACGCGCCGCCTGTGAACGCCCTCGACAACGCGGGCTGGAAGGAGTTCGCGGCGAAGATGACCGCCCTCGGTCGGAACGAGGACGTGAACTGCGTCGTGATCCGCGCGATCGGGAAGGGCTTCCAGTGCGGCGTCGACGTGAAGGAGCTCGCCGCGGACGGCAGCCTGATCGTCGAGCTGAACCGGGGCTGCTACGACAGCTTCGCGGCCGTCTACGATTGCCCGGTGCCGACGATCTCCGCCGTCAACGGATTCTGCATCGGCGGCGGTCTCGGAATCGCCGGCGCCTCGGACTTCATCATCGCCGCCGACGACTCGACCTACTCGCTCCCGGAGATCGATCGCGGGGCGCTCGGCGCCGCGACGCACCTCATGCGCATGGTCGGCGTCCAGAAGGCGCGACGCATGCTCTACACCTGCGAGACGATCGACGCCCAGGAGCTGCTCTCCCTCGGCGGCTGCACGGAGGTCGTCCCCGCCGACCAGCTCGAGGCCCGCGCGCGAGAGGTCGCGACCCAGATCGCCGGCAAGAGCGGCAAGGCCCTGCGCCTCGGCAAGCAGGCGCTCAACGGCATCGAGCTCCTCGAGCCCAAGACGTCGTACCGCTACGAGCAGGGCTTCACCCTCGAGCTCTACACCACCCCGGACTCACAGGAAGCACGCGACGCCTTCGTCGAGAAGCGCGAAGCCAAGTTCTAGTCGACTCATTCATCGCCTGCGGGCGCTCGGCGACGGGGGCGCACGGCCCCCGCCTTGCACGCAATCGATAAGGACCCCACCTCATGGACCTGAAGTACACCCCGGAGCAGGACGCCTTCCGCAAGGAGGCGCGCGCATGGCTCGAGGCCAACGCCCCCAAGGAGAAGCTCGCCTCCTTCGATACGAAGGAAGGCTTCGAGCAGCACCGGGAGTGGGAGAAGAAGCTCCACGCCGGTGGCTTCGCGATGGTGCCCTGGCCCGTCGAGTACGGCGGGCGCGGCGCGAACCTCCTCGAGTGGCTGATCTTCGAGGAGGAGTACTACCGCGCGGGCGCGCCCGGACGGGTGAACCAGAACGGCATCTTCCTCCTCGGCCCGACCATCATGGAGGTCGGGACCCCGGAGCAGAAGGCGCGCTTCCTGCCGAAGATGGCCTCCTCCGAGGAGGTCTGGGCGCAGGGGTGGTCGGAGCCGAACGCGGGCTCCGACATGGCGAACATCCAGGCGACCGCCATCAAGGACGGCGACCACTTCGTGATCAACGGTCAGAAGACCTGGGCCAGCCGCGGTGCCTTCGCCCACTGGCTCTTCGGCATGTTCCGGAGCGACCCGGACTCGAGCCGACACAAGGGCCTCACCTTCATCCTCGTCCCCCTCGACACGCCCGGGATCACCGTGCGCCCGATCGAGAAGTTGAACAACAAGAAGGCCTTCGCGGAGGTCTTCTTCGACGACGCCCGGGTCCCGATCGAGAACCAGCTCGGCGAGGAGGGCAAGGGCTGGGACGTGGCGATGGCGACGGCTGGCTTCGAGCGTGGCCTCATGCTGCGCAGCCCCGCCCGATTCCAGGACACGGCGCGCAAGCTCGTCCAGCTCTACAAGCGAACCGTCGCGAGCGGCGCCTACGTCGCCCCGGAGCTCCGGCGCACGGTCGCCCAGTGCTGGATGGACGCCGAGGCCTACGCCCTCAACACGTATCAGACGGTGGCCCACCTGATGGGCGGCGGGAAGATCGGCGCCGAGGCGAGCCTCAACAAGATCTTCTGGTCCGAGCTCGACACGAAGATGCACGAGACGGCGCTCAAGCTCCTCGGCCACCGCGCGGAGCTCCTGCCGGGCTCGCCCGCTGCGGGCGACGTCGGCGAGTGGCTCGACGGCTACATCTTCGCCCTCGCCGGCCCCATCTACGCGGGCACGAACGAGATCCAGCGCAACATCATCGCCGAGCGCATCCTCGGCATGCCGCGAAAGTAGGAAGGGGCGCCCCATGGAATTCCGATTCACCGAAGACCAGCGCCTCCTCCAGGAGACCGTCCGCGACTTCCTGGCCGGCGAGTGCACCGTCGACTTCGTGCGCGGCCAGTGGGAGACCGAGACCGGTCGCAGCCGCGAGTTCTGGTCGAGCCTCGCCGAGATCGGCGTCCCCGGCCTGCTCGTGCCCGAAGAGCACGGCGGCCTCGGCATGAACGAGATCGACCTCGTGCTCGTGATGGTCGAGGTCGGGCGGGCGGGACTCGCCGAGCCGGTGACGCCGACCGCCGCGGTCGCCGCGCCGCTCCTCCGCGACTGCGGGAACGACGCGCTGGCGAAGGAATGGCTCCCGAAGATCGCGGCCGGGGAAGCCATCGTCGCGGTCGCGCAGCCGACCAGTCCGCTGGTCCCCGAGGCCGAGTGCGCCGATCTG
>JAUIMK010000276.1 GCA_030432735.1 bacterium | reverse complement strand
CCCCCGCGGCTGGCCGACCTGCTCCGACAGCGCCTCCGGATCCTCCCCGAGGATCTGCGCGAGCACCGAATAGGTCCGCCAGGGGTTCCGCACTTCGTGGGGGATCACGTCGACGCCGTGGGCGAGCCGGCTCGCCGCGATCGTGCGGCCCTCGCGGTCGACGATCGCGCCGCGCTGCGCCTCGATCCGGACCGTACGCACGTAGTTCGCCCTGGACCGGCTCGCGAGATCGTCGCCCTGAAGGATCTGCAGCTGGAAGAGGCGAACGGTGAACATCCCGAAGATCGCGAGCACCATGAGCGCCACCGGCCAGAGCCGGATGTCGCCGGGGCCGTCCGACGTGTTCGAGAGCCGCGTATCGCCGAAGGGATCGTTCAAAGCGTCCCTCCCTTCCGCATCCCGCGCCGAATCACAGGAACCCTCCGCGGAGCGAGTCGAACCCGAGCGGCATCGGACCGCGTCGCCCGACCTCCTCGTCGGAGAACCGCGCCTGCACGCGCTCGACGATCCCGATCATCGGCCCCGCCGCCAGCACGTTCACGATCGCATGGGCGATCGAGGCGCCGACGACGTCGAAGCCCGGCCAGGTCGCGTCGACGAAGAACGAGAGGCTCGTCACCATCGCGATGCCGTAGACGACGGTCATCACGAGCACGAAGATGCCGACGGAGACGCCCCCGGAGAGGTCGAGCTGACGGGCGGCGAGCGCGGCGGCGAGGAACGAGACGAGGCGCAGCAGCGCATGCTGCCCCATCAGCGACCCCGACAGCAGGTCCATGCCGTAGCCGAGCACGACGGCGAGCACGACGCCGGAGACGAAATGCGGCCAGCGGAGGCCGATGCCGACCACGACGAGCCAGGCCAGGTCCGGACACCAGGGCGGCGGGATCATCCGGGCGAGCGCGCCCTGCACGACGAGCGCGAGGACACCGATCGCGAAGAGCGCACCGATCGACTTCATCCCTCGTCCTCCGCGACCGCGACCCCGTCGTCCGCCACCTCCGGCGGCGGCGCACCGACGGGCGCGGGTCCCGGGAGATCCTCGAGCGGCAGGTTCGGCCGGTAGAGCAGCTCCATCTGCGGCCCGCGACGCAGCATCACGAAGACCTGTTCGAGCTGGCCGAGGTCGACGGCGGGCTCGATGATCGCGATGCGCGTCAGTCGGCCGCCCGCATCGCGCAGCTCGGCGACACGCCCGAGCCGCAGCCCCTTCGGATAGACGCCGCCGAGCCCCGAGGTCACGACCTCGTCGCCCTCGACCACGTCGGCACCGCGCACGACGAACTCGAACTCGAGACGCTCCCGCCCGACGCCCCGCACCACCCCGCGAGCGCGACTCCGCTGGACGAGGGCGTCGACGGCGCTCTGTCGATCGAGCAGCAGCATCGTCTTGGCGGCGTGCCCCGAGGTCGCCGTCACGACCCCGACCACCCCGTCGTCGGTGATCACCGGCTGCCCCGGCTCGACACCGTGCTGTGTCCCTCGATCGACCAGGACCGACCGGAACCACGGCGCGACGTCGAGGCCGACGACCTCGGCGGGCAGCATCGGGATCTCGACCTCGTCCCGCATCGACGCGACCCGGCCGAGGTGTCCACTCGCGACGAGCGCTTCCCGGAACTGCAGGTTCTCCGCCTCGATCTCGGCGATGCGCCGCTCGAGCCGACGGTTCTCGGCGCGCACGCCGATCAGGTCGACGTAGCCGTCGTAGAAGTCGCGGGTGGCGACGAAGGGCGCGGAGACGAGGCGCTCGATCGGTGCGGTGATCTCGAGGAGCGAAGCCTGCCACCAGGGCAGGTCACGACCCCCGCTCTCGCGCGCACGCCGGTCGCCCACCATCGACACGATGGTCAGCAGCACCAGGAACACCACGACCAGCGGTGCCGCCAGTCTCTTCAACAAGTCCCCCAAGAGTTGCTCCGTCGCGCGCGGCGATCGCACCGCTTCTTCGGGCGCTTCTGCCTGCGCCCTTCTCGGCGTACGCGAGTACGCCTGCGATGGGCTCCGGTCCGAGGCGCCCGAATCTACGGCACGCTTGCCACCCTCCGCTCGGGGAAAGGCGTCTTCTCGGCTACAGCCCTGTTTCGGGGGCGTTCTCGGGGGGAGCGAGAGAACCGCCCTCTAGCCCGCCTCAGCTCACGCTGGAGCGGATCGTCACTTCCTTGAGGAGCCGCAGCTCATCGAGACAACGGCCGGTTCCGACCGCGACCGCCGTCAGCGGATCCTCGGCCAGCATGACCGGGAGGCCCGTCGTCTCGCGCAGCAGCACGTCGAGGTTCGCGAGCATCGAGCCTCCGCCGACGAGGACGATGCCCTTGTCGACGATGTCCGCCGAGAGCTCCGGGGGCGTCTTCTCGAGGGCCATCTTCACGGCTTCGACGATCGCGTTCACCGGCTCCGCCAGCGCCTCGCGCACCTCTTCGCTCTTGATCTCCAGCGTCTTCGGCACGCCGAGCACCAGGTCGCGCCCCTTGACCTCGATCGAGTCCATCGAGTCGGTCGGGTAGGCCGTCCCGATCCGGATCTTGATGTACTCCGCGGAGCGCTCCCCGATCAGCAGGTTGTACTTGCGCTTCACGTAGTTGATGATCGCCTCGTCCATCTTGTCGCCGCCGACCCGAACCGAGTTCGAGTAGACGACGCCGGAGAGGGAGATCACCGCGACCTCGGTGGTCCCGCCGCCGATGTCGATGATCATGTTGCCCGAGGGCTCGGTCACCGGAAGCCCCGCACCGATCGCCGCCGCCATCGGCTCCTCGATCAGGTAGACCTCGCGGGCGCCGGCGAGCATCGCGCTCTCGCGCACCGCGCGCTTTTCGACCTCGGTGATCCCCGACGGCACCGCGATCACGATCCGCGGCCGCACCATCGTCCGTCGGTCGTGCACGCGGCGGATGAAGTAGCGGAGCATCGCCTCGGTGATGTCGAAGTCCGCGATGACGCCTTCCTTGAGCGGGCGGATCGCGACGATGTGGCCCGGAGTCCGGCCTAACATGTCCTTCGCCGCCTTGCCGACCGCGCGCACCTTGTCCGGACCGCGCGCGTCGCGGGAGACCGCGACCACCGACGGTTCCGAGACGACGATGCCTCGCCCCTTGACGTAGACGAGCGTGTTCGCCGTGCCGAGGTCGATTGCCAGATCGCTCGAGAACCAGCCGAGGACGGTGTCGATGATCAAGTGGCCACTCCTGTCGAGTCCTGTACCAGGGTCGGGTTGGGGGACGTTTCGGTCGAGGCGCTCGGCCCGGCACCCGGGGTGCTTCGCGTCGGCCTCGGCCGGGGTTTCGAAGGCCTGCCACCCGGCGGATCGCCGAGCCCATGCAGCGTCTTCAGCGCCCCGTAAGAAGTCTTGTAAATACCTGAAACTCCAACACGTTTGGGCTCAGGGAGGTGGCCGGAAAGTAACAGCCACGCCTCGTTCGATCAATGCGAAAGTGCGCGCTTGCGACACCTCGCGAACGACCGGACCGAAGGGATCGACGGAGCCACGACCGCGATCGTTCCCGGGAGCGCGACCGCTCGGTCGAATCACCCCGGTGACGTGTGACGTGTACCGAAGGCCGGACGGTTCGCGGCTCGCCGCTCGCGAGTGCTTCCCTCGTCGCCTCCGGTCTCTTACTCTTCGCGCCCGTCGCGCTCGAATCGCGATGCATCACGAGCGCCTTCCATCCGGACTCGCTCCCGACCGTGTCGGCTCCCGCAGCGGGCGGCGCCACGCGAGAGTCGATCGAAGCGAAGCAAGGCGCGAAGGAATCGCACGAGGTCTCCATTGCTCGAATCGTTCCGCAAGGGTCAGCGCTGGCTCACACTCATCTTCGTCGCCGCGATCGGTGGCGTCTTCATCTTCTTCTTCGGAAGCGGCGGAAGCGGCATCGGCCCCAGCACCCCCACGGGTAACGCGATCGTCCAGCTCGACGAGGTCCAGCTGATGACCCGCGACTTCCAGCGCGTGTCGAGCCAGCGGGAGCAGATGCTGCGCGAGCAGCTCGGCGAGGCCTACGACCAGCTGAACGCGGACCAGATCGTGGCGTCGCAGTCGCTCCAGCAGCTCGTGAACGGGGTCGTGCTGGCGGCAGCCGCCGAGGACATGGGGCTCCACGTCACGACGGACGAAGTCCGCCGGGTGGTCCAGTCGAGTCCGGCCTTCATCAACGAAGAGGGCAAGTTCAGCCCGCAGGCCTTCAACTCCTACGCGCAGAGCTTCTTCGGGACCCAGCGCAACTTCATCCAGGCCTTCACCCGGGACCTGCTCGGCCAGAAGCTCCTCGAGCTCCTCACCGCCCAGACCACCGTGAGCGACGCCGAGATCGATCTCGCCACCCGCTACACCCTCGAGGAGGCCCGGATCGCCTACGCCGCCATCGATGCGGAGAGCCTCCCGGAGGACGAGATCCTGCCCGACGAAGCGGTCGAAGCCTGGGCGGAGGAGAACGAGGACGCGCTCCGACAGACCTTCAATGCGCGGGCGGAATCCCTCGCCACGCCGGAGCAGGTGCGGGCGCGCCACATTCTGATCGAGGTGCCCGCGGAGGCCTCTGAGGAGGCGATCGCCGATGCCCGGAGCCTCGCGGAGGCGGCGCGCCGCCGGATCGAGCTCGGTGAGGCCTTCGAAGCCGTGGCGGGTGAGCTCTCCGACGACGTCGGGACGCGGACGGGCGGCGGTGATCTGGGTCTCTTCGCCCGCGGATCGAACGATCCCGCCCTCGACGAGGTGGCCTTCGCGCTCGAGGTGGGCGAGCTCTCCGAGCCGGTGCGCTCGGAGGTCGGCTGGCACGTGCTCCGCGTCGACGAGCGGATCGACGCGGCGCCCGCGACCTGGCAGGGCTCGCGCCTCGAGCTCGCTCGAGAGGGCGCACACGCCGCGCGCGCGGTGGACTGGGCGCAGGAACGTGCCGAGCTCCTCGCCCAGGCGATCGAGGGGGGAAGCTCCCTCGAAGACGCCGCGCGCAACGCGGGCATGACCCTCGAGCGGCCGCCGGCGATGACCCGCCGGCCCGACGGCTTCATCCCGGGTCTCGGTGCGGCGGAGGACGTCATGACCGCGGTCTTCACCCTCGAGAGCGGCGAGAGCAGCCCCGAGATCTTCGACGTGGCCGGTCGGAAGGTGCTGGTCCAGGTGCTCGAGCGAACGGTGCCCGACGAGGACACGATCGCCGCCCAGCGCGACACGAACCGAGACGCGGCGCTCGTCCAGAAGCAGAACGCCGTCGTGGAGGCCTGGCTCGCCGACTATCGCCGGCAGCTCGAGGAATCGGGCCGCCTGAAAGTGAACGCCGCCCTCGCCCTCGGCACCTGACGCCGACGACTCACATCATCGGCCCCCAAGGTGCCGGACGTCGCCCCGTCCGCGCGACGCACGACCGGACGCGCTAGTGCATCGCCCCGCTCGCGCGACGCACGACCGGACGCGCCCGACGTCGCCCCACGCGTAAGGCGCCACGAGGGCGCCCCGACGCCCAAGGCCCCAAAAAAGTCAGGCGAAGGATTCCTTCGCGTGGCGGATCAGCGCCATGAACTCGCTTCGGGTCTTCGAGTCCGACTCGAAGGTCCCGCGCATCGAGCTCGTGACCGTGAAGCTGTTCTGCTTCTGGACGCCGCGCATCATCATGCAGAGGTGCTTCGCCTCGACGACCACCCCCACTCCCTGAGGCTTCAGCACCTGCTCGATCGTCTCGGCGATCTGCATCGTCAGCCGCTCCTGGACCTGGAGCCTGCGCGCGAAGATCTCGACGGTCCGCGGGACCTTCGACAGCCCGACGACCTTGCCATTCGGGATGTAGGCCACGTGCGCGCGGCCGAAGAAGGGCACCATGTGGTGCTCGCACTGGCTGTAGAAGTCGATGTCGCGAACCAGGACCATCTCGTCGTAGTCGACGTCGAAGAGCGCGCCGGTCAGGATCTCCGCCGGGTCCTGCTGGTAGCCCTGCGTGAAGAAGCGCATCGCCTTGGCGACGCGGCTCGGCGTCTTGAGCAGCCCGTCCCGGGACGGATCCTCGCCGAGCTCCTTCAACATGCCTTCGATGTAGGTCTCGATGGGATCCGGCATTTCGCCGTCGTTCGCGCTCATCCTGTCTCCTGCCTGTCCGGAATCGCTGCTCGACCCACGGACGCCGGAATGGAATGACCGGGTCGTCCCGGACCGAGAGGGCGTCACGAGAATCGTGGAGCGTCCCCGCCGCGGCGACCGACTCGAGACTCGAGATGAAGGCCGATCCCTACACGACGAGGGCTGGGTACCTGCCGCGCAGACTAGCCCCGAATCCAGCGCCCGTCAGACACCGACCGCCCTAGAACGAGCGCATCAGCCCCCGCACCACACCGCGGATCTCCACCTGGGAGGCGTGGTACTCCATCGGCTGCATCGTCGAGTTCGCCGGCACGAGCTTCACGTCCGAGCCCGATCGGTAGAAGCGCTTGAGCGTCGCCTCGTCGCCGTCGACCAGCGCGACCACGGTCTCGCCGTTGCGCGCCTCGCTCCGCCCCTCGATCACGACCAGGTCCCCGTCGCAGATCTGGTCCTCGATCATCGAATCCCCGCGCACCCGGAGCACGTAGTGCGGCTTGCGGCCGGGCACCATGT
>JAUIMK010000275.1 GCA_030432735.1 bacterium | reverse complement strand
CCGAGGGCGAGGCCGAGGTCCACGCCGGGGTTCTGGTCCGGCGAGACGAAGGGGGCGCACGCCGCCGACATCGTGCGCGCGCGCGCGCGGAGCTCGGCGGGGTCGAGGCCGGCAGCCTCGGCGGGCAGCAGGCCGAAGGGGCTCAGCGCCGAGAAACGCCCGCCGACGTCGGGACGGCCGAGCGCCGTACCGAGGAAGCCGAGCTCGCCGGCGCGGGCCTCGAGCTGGCTTCCGGGGTCGGTGATCGCGACGAAGTGTCGGCCGGCCTGCTCCGGTCCCAGCTTCTCGACGAGTCGCGCGTGGACGAGCTCGAAGATGGCAGTGGGCTCGATCGTCGAGCCGGACTTCGACGACACGAAGAAGAGGCATCGCGCGAGGTCGAGCTCCGCGAGCTGGCGCTCGATCGCATCGGGCACGGTCGTGTCGAGGATGCGGAGCGCGCGCGGCGTGCGCCCGCCCGCGTCGTCGCCCTCGAAGGTCTGCCCGAGCACGTCGGGCCAGAGGCTCGAGCCGCCCATGCCGATCACGACGGCGGTCTCGGCGGGGTGCCGGCGGACGGCCTCGCGCAGGGCGGCGCTCCCGATCGCTTCCTCCTCGGCGGCCGTCGGCAGATCGAGCCAGCCCATCCAACGACCCTCGTCCGCGTCGGAGAAGATCGCCGCCTGCTTGCGCCAGAGCGCGTGGGTCTTGCCGTCCTGCGTCCAGGCTTCCGCGGCGGCGTCGACGTCGGCCTGCGCCGCGCCGAGCGCATGACGTGTCGAGGCCAGGCGATCGCCGAGCAGCTGCTGGCGCTTCGTCTCGACCGAGAGGAGCAGGCCGTCGAAGGCATCGCTGAAGAGCGCGCAGCCCTTCGTGAGGAGCCCGTCGGTGATCTCCTTGAGAGAGATGCCGAGGGCATCGAGCTCGGAGAGCACGGCCTGGGCCTCGCTCTTGAGCGGTGCGGGGTCCTGTCCGAGGGCGTCGCGGACCGTGCCACCGGTTCGGAACGCCTCGAGGGTGGCGTCGGGCAGCGTGTTGACCGTGTGGCGGCCGATCAGCTCGTCGACGTAGAGCGTCTTCGGGAGGGCGGGGTCCTTGGTGCCGGTGCTCGCCCAGAGGACGCGCTGGGGATCGGCGCCGGCCGCGGCCAGGCGTGCCCACCGTTCGCCGGAGAGCGTCTCGAGGAAGCGGGCGTAGGCGAGCTTCGCGTTCGCGATCGCCACCTTGGCGTCGAGGGCCTCGAGTCGGGCGCGGACGTCGTCCCGCGTCTCGCCGTCGAGCTTCGCGGCGAGGTGCTGGCCGACGGCCGCATCGATCCGCGAGATGAAGAAGCTGGCCACGCTCGCGATCCCCGACACGGGCTCGCCGCGGTCGAGTCGGGCTTCGAGCCCCGCGAGATAGGCCTGATGGACGGCTTCGTAGGCGTCGACGGCGAAGAGCAGCGTCACGTTCACGTGGATGCCGTCGCTGATGAGCTGCTGGATGGCCGGGATGCCTTCGGGCGTCGCCGGGACCTTGATCATCAGGTTGTCCCGCGAGACGTCGGCGGAGAGTCGGCGCGCCTCGCTGATCGTTCCTTCGGTGTCGTTCGCGAGGTGCGGTGACACCTCGAGGGAGACGAAGCCGTCCCGGCCGCCGCTCTCTTCCCAGACGGGACGGAGTACGTCGCAGCCGAGCTGGATGTCCTGGACGGCGAGCCGCTCGAAGACGTCGAGGGCATCGCCCGCGCCTTGTCCGATCAAGGCGCGCGCCGCCGGGTCGTAGTCGCTCGACTGGGCGATCGCCTTCTCGAAGATCGCCGGGTTCGAGGTGACGCCCCGGATGCCGCGCTCCTCGACCCAGCGGCGGAGCTCGCCGGAGAGGAGGAGGTCGCGGCTGATGTTGTCGAGCCAGATGGACTGGCCGTGCGCGTGGGCGAGGGCGATCGGCGACGCGGAGGATGCGGCGCTCGAGTCCTGATCGGGCATCGAATGGGAACCTCGGTTGGGCGCGGGGAGAGGGGGGCGCGCTCGCCGCGGCAGTATACGCAGCTTGGCCGGCCTTCGGGAGCCGCGGCGCGAACCGCGCGCCCGAAACGCGACCGCCCGACGAGCGAGGCTCGTCGGGCGGTCGATTCCGATCCATGCCGATTTCGGCGCGGTGCTCGTCGCGGAGGGGGTCGGCCGCCCCGCGACGGCCGCGATCAGGCGGCGGCGACCTCGATCCGGCGCGGTCGACTCTCGGCGCTCTTCGGCAGCCGGAGCTCGAGGACGCCGTCCCGCATCTTCGCGGAGACGCCCGCCGCATCGATGTCGTCGGAGATCCGGAACTCGCGGTGATAGCCGCCTTCCCGGTACTCGGCGTAGCGCGTCTCGAGCTCGCGGCTCGGCTCGGCGACGCGCGCATCGAGGGTCAGCACGCCCTTCTCGAGCTGGATGTCGACCGACTCTTCGCTCGCGCCGGGAAGGTCCGCGAGGATCACGAAGGCATCGGGATGCTCGAGGATGTCGACGTCGGGCTTGAAGAGGAGACCCGGTCGGGTGTCCTCGGTCAGGACTTCCGCCTTCTCGCGGGGCTGGATCTCGGAGGTTTCGTTCGCACTCATGTTCGTCTCCTTCGGAGGGGAGTGGGCTCTCTGGGTTCGCCCTTCTCCGGGTTCGCCTAACGCGTCTCGATCTCGATCTGTCGCGGCTGGACGGCCGGCGTCTTCGGGAGCTCGAGGGTCAGGACCCCGTTCTTGTGGGTCGCCCGGGCCTGGTCGAAGTCGATCTCCGCCGGCAGCTCGAAGGCCCGCCGGAAGTGGCCGGACTGGCGCTCGCGCCGATGGATGGCGACCCCGTCGCCGGCGGCGTACTCGACCTTGCGCTGGCCGGAGAGGGTGACCGTCGCGCCCTCGATCTGGACGTCGATGTCCTCGGGCGAGACCCCCGGCAGCTCGGCCGTCAGCACGTAGCCGTCGTCGGACTCGGAGAGGTTCACCGGCGGGTAGACGCCGCGCGGACCGTGATAGGCCGTGTCGATCGACCGCATCGCGTGGCTCATCTCGCGCTGGAGCTCGCGGGCCAGACTCGGGAAGGGACGGGGGCTCCGGGTCGCGTGTCGCAGGAACGAATTCATCGCACTTCTCCTCTCGTCTCGTCGCCGACCCGCTTCCCGCCGCGCTCTCCTCTCGGGGCGCGGACGCACGGGTGGACGTGTGGCCCCGATCGGGGCGCTCGCTTTCGCCCCACTCCGGGGCGGGTGCCACGCTCGAGGATCACCGCCCCCATTCGGCGGTGCCTTCGGGCACGCCGCAATGGATTTTCACGCGCCAGGGGGTGTCAACCGGGCGTGCGAAAAAATTCTCCCGGCGCGCTCAGAACGCCGAGAAGGCCTCGAAGAAGCCGGGCCAGGTCTTCGAGACGCAGCCCGGGTCGAGGATCACGACCCCCGGGATCTTGAGGCCGGCGAGGGCGAAGCTCATCGCCATGCGGTGGTCGTCGTAGGTCTCGATCTCGGCGCCGTGCATGGGGCGCGGCTCGATCCGCAGCCAGTCGTGGCCGGCGGTCGCGGTGACGCCGAGCTTGCGGAGCTCGGTCTCGAGCGCCGCGAGGCGGTCGGTCTCCTTGATCCGGAGGTTGTAGACGTTCCGGATCGTCGTCGGGCCGTCGGCGAAGCAACACACGACCGCGTAGGCCAGGACGGCGTCCGGGAAATCGTTCATGTCGATCTCACCGAGGGCGCGGAGCGTCCCGTCGGGTCCCGTCACCGTCACGGTGTCCCCGTCGCGCGCGACCCGGCAGCCCATCCGCTCGAGCAGCCCGAGGAGCTTGAAGTCGGCCTGCTGGGAGTCGGCGCGGACGCCGGCGACGCGCGCGCGCCCGCCGGCGATCGCCGCGGCGGCGAAGGGATAGGCGGCGGAGGAGGCGTCGGGCTCGATCGTGTAGTCCCGGGCGACGTAGGGCTGCCCCGCGCGCACGACCAGCCGATCGTCGTCGGTCCAGCGGGCGTCGGCGCCGAAATCGCGCATCACCTCGAGCGTCAGATCGATGTAGGGGCGCGAGACGATGACGCCGTCCTTGAAGGAGAGCTCGACGTCCGCCGCCGCGTAGGGCGCCGCCTGGAGCACCGCCGAGACGTACTGGCTCGAGCGGCTGCCGTCGATCAGGGCCGCGCCGCCGGGCAGGCCGCCGCCGTGGACCCGGATCGGCGGGCACTCGGAGGCGCCCTCGATCGTGAGCGCCGCGCCGAGCGCTCGCAGCGCGGCGGCGAGATCCGAGATCGGGCGCTCGCGCATGCGCGCGTTGCCGTCGACCACGATCGGCGCGTCGGCGAGGGTGAAGGCGGCAGTGAGGAAGCGGACGGTCGTGCCGGAGTTGCCGCAGTCGAGGGCGTGTCCCGGTGCGCGGAAGCGTCCGCCGCGGCCGTGGACGAGCCAGTCCTCGGCGCCCGACGCCGAGTCGCGCTCGGCGCGGATGCCGATTCCCGTCGCTTCGAGGGCGCGGCGCATCACGACCGTGTCGTCGGACTCGAGCCCCCCGCGCAGCCGCGACTCACCCTCCGCCAGGGCAGCGAGCAGCAGCACGCGATTCGTGATGCTCTTGCTCCCCGGGACGGCGGGACGGGCGTCGATCGGGCCTCGGGGCGTGATCTCGAGGCGAGCGGGTCGGCCCTTCGCATCGTCGTCGGGGGCGGTCATCGGCTCCTTCCGGCCCGGAGTCGCGGCCCTTCGGGGTCCGCGCTGGCAAGGACGCGCGCGGCGCTCCGAGCGGCGCGCAACGTAGCACGGGGCGCCGTCGCGACGGCGCTTCCGTTGACACTCCCGAGGCCCTCCGCCACACTCCGGCACCGGTTGGATTCCATAGGTCGTACGGACAGTTAGACCTATCTCCGCGCGGTCGCTCCGAGGCCCCTGGCGAGAAGCTGGAAGGCAGGGAGAGTGCTCGCGAGCCCGGCGACCTCGTCGTCGCCGATCGAGCCGGTCCGACCCGATCAGAATCGAGCAAGACGCTCTCGGGTGTGCGCGCAGACGGAGTCGCCGCGCGCGCAGACCGGCGAGAGAGATTTCCCCTGCGCGGACGGGCCCGTCCGACCGCGCGTACAGCGACGCGCGCCGAAAGAGTCCGGGCCCCGGGTCCGAACGAGACTGGAGAAGAAGGGTGCCCAAAGTCCTCATTTCCGATTCCCTCGCCGAGCAGGGCGTGACGGTCCTCGAACAGGCCCCGGGCATCGAGGTCATCAACCGTCCCGGCGCCTCGCCGGACGAGCTGCTCGAGCTGATCGCCGACGTCGATGGCCTCGCCATCCGCTCCGGGACCAAGGTCACGAGCGACGTTCTCGCCGCCGCGAAGAACCTGCGGATCGTCGGCCGCGCCGGCATCGGCGTCGACAACGTCGACATCCCCGCGGCGACCGAGCACGGTGTCGTCGTGGTGAACACGCCGGAAGGCAACAACATCACGACCGCCGAGCACGCGATCGCGCTGATCGTCTCCCTCGCGCGTCACATCCCCCAGGCCACGGCGTCCATGAAGGCCGGCAAGTGGGAGAAGAAGAAGTTCCAGGGGATGGAGCTCTACAACCGGACCCTCGGCGTCCTCGGCGCGGGCAACATCGGCCGCTTCGTCGTGTCCCGCGCCAAGGGGCTCGGCATGAAGGTCATCGTCCACGACCCCTATCTGACCGAGGAGGCCGCCGCGCGCCTCGAGGTCGAGCGCGTCTCGCTCGACGAGATGATGAGCCGCGCCGACGTCGTCACCGTCCACGTCCCCAAGACGAAGGACACGACCGGGATCCTCGGGGCCGACGAGTTCGCGAAGGCCAAGCCCGGCCTGATCGTGATCAACGCCGCGCGAGGCGGGATCGTCGACGAGGCCGCGCTCCTCGAAGCGCTCGACTCGGGGCAGGTGGGCGCCGCCGGGCTCGACGTCTTCGTCGAGGAGCCGCCGCCGGCGGGGCATCCGCTCGTGAGCCACCCGAACGTGATCTGCACGCCGCATCTCGGGGCGTCGACCGAGCAGGCGCAGATCAACGTGGCCGTCGCCGTCGCCGAGCAGATCCGCGACTTCCTCTTGAACGGCGAAGTGCGCAACTCGATCAACGTCCCGTCCGTCTCGCCCGAGCAGGCCGAGGCCGTCGCGCCCTACATCGAGCTCGGCGAGAAGCTCGGCTCCTTCCAGGGCCAGCTCGCCCAGGGACGCGTCGACGTGGTCGAGGTCGAGTACTCGGGCGACGTCGCCGAGCTGAAGGTCGCGCCGATCACGATCGCGGTCCTGAAGGGCATCCTCTCGAGCGTGCGCGAGAGCGTGAACCTCGTGAACGCGTCGCACGTCGCCCAGGAGCTCGGGATCAAGGTCATCGAGACCAAGGTCGCGCGCGCCGACGACTTCGCGTCCCGGGTCACGGTCAAGGTGAAGGGCGTCGTCGACCGCCTCGTCGCGGGCGCCGTCTTCCACGGCGATCAGCCGCGCATCGTGCGGATCGACGACTTCATGCTCGAAGCGATCCCGGAAGGGCAGACGCTGCTCATCCACAACCACGACCAGCACGGCGTGGTCGGCAAGGTCGGCACGCTGCTCGGTGACGCCGGGATCAACCTCTCGCGCATGCAGCTCGCGCTCCACGAGAGCCGCGGTGAAGCCTGCATG
>JAUIMK010000274.1 GCA_030432735.1 bacterium | reverse complement strand
CGGCCACGCGGGGGAGGCGGTGCTCGCCGAGCTGATGGAGGCGCACGGCGGCTTCGATCACAACCGGCAGAGCCTGCGGATCGTCGACGTCCTCGAGGAGCGCTATCCCGACTTCAGCGGTCTCAACCTGACGGCCGAGCTCCGCGAGGGCATCCTGAAGCACGGCTGCGCGTGGAGCCATCCGGTCGCGCTGCCGCCCCTGCATCCGCAGCGGACCCTCGAGGCGCAGGTCGCCGACCATGCCGACGAGATCGCCTACATCCACCACGATCTCGACGACGGTCTGCGCAGCGGACTGCTCACCCTCGACATGCTCGAGAGCCAGGACCTCTGGAAGCGGGCCCAGGCGAACCGGCGCGCGGTGCTCGACGCGGAGGATTCGTTCTCGGTCACGCGGACGCAGAAGATCGGGGCGCTCCTCGACACGCTGAACACCGACCTGATCACCGAGACCATGCGCCGACTCGAGCTCGACCCGCCGGCCTCCCTCGCCGAGCTGCGAACGCGCGAGGCGCCGCTGGTCGGATTCTCCGCCGACGTCGACCTCGCCAAGCGCGAGCTCAAGAGCTTCCTCTCACAGAACTTCTACCACCATCCCCACGTCCTACGTCGTACGCGCAAGGCCGAGTGGATCGTGGGAGACCTCTTCAAGACCTACCGGGACGACCCGATGCTGCTGCCCACCAACGTGCGGACCCGCTTTCCGCGGGAGGGCGAGCTTCGGGCCATCTCGGACTACATTGCAGGGATGACGGACCGTTTCGCGATGGACGAGCACCAGAAGCTGCTCGATCCCCACGCGCCCTGAGCCCGTCGACCTGCCTAGCGCGGCGCCCCGAGAGGGAACGCGCCGCTTGGACCGAAACGAACGATGAGCCTTCCGGAGAGCCTCGAACGCGCCGCCAGCGAGCTGGCCGCGCTGGCCGACAAGATTCGCCCCGCGAACGGAGACCCCCACCGCCTGCTCGAAGAGCTGGACGCCGCCCAGGCGACCCAGCTGCTCGGGTGGATGCTCGACCAGGAGCCCGACGACGGCGCCGAGCTGATCGAAGCCTGGGGCGAGGTCGACGACGGTGTGCGCGCGATCCTCGCCGTCGAGGACGACGGGATCGGGAAGGCCGGCCGCAAGCTGCTGCGCAAGGCTCGCCACCGGCTTCGGTCCGCGGGAGTCGAGGTCGCTGCGCCCGAAACCGCGCCGGCGCCGCGCAAGAGCGTCGTCGCGAGCATCGACCGCTGGCAGGCCGCCCACCTGTCCCAGCCCGATTTCCGTGGGACGCGCATGGGCTACCTGGTCGACAGCCATCCCTCGGGCGGTGCGCGTCTCTTCGAGATCCGCTTCGACCTCGGGCGCGGGCTGCTCGACTTCAAGATCTACAACGCCGGACGAAGCAAGGTGCGGGGCTTCCTCAAGAGCCTGACCGAGAACTCGGGCCGGCGACTCTTCGAGGTCGAACGCGATTCGCTTCGCGCGCTGATCTGGCGCGCGGCGAAGGCCCAGCCGGCGGACCGCCCGTTGCCCTCCGCCTACGTGGAGTGGCGGGGGCGTCTCTTCGACGACGCGCTCGACAAGGAATCGACGCCCGGCGAGCAGGTCCGTGCGCGACTCGGCGAAGGAGATCGCGCGGCGAGCCTCGAGCGGCTCTGTGCCGAGGTGAAGGCCGGAGAGCTCGGCCCGTGGCCGCCCACGACAGCCTGGGTCGGGGATTGGATGGACAAGGGCCGGGCGGCGGTCGACGGACTCGAAGGCGACGCACGGGGCCGCGCGATCGACGCCTGGATCGACGAGGTCGCCGCGGCGCTGGTCGACGAGACCGACGCCGGGCTGCTCGCCCGGAACCTCGACGAGCTGGCGTGGGTCCGTGCACAGGAAGGCGACGAGGACCGGGCGAAGGCGCTGCTCGCGGTCTCGGGCGCGATCCAGGAAGATGCCCCCTCGGCCCTGGCTTTCACCCGGGCCCGCGTCGAATCGCTCTTCGAGCCGTTCCTGGCGAGCCTGCGCGTCGTGGAAGAAGACGCCCTGGCGGACGGGGCCTGAATGCTTTCCGGGCCCATCGGCCCGGCCCGAGGTGAGCGTTTGCTGCTCTCACAGAACCGACATTGGCGCGCTTCGCTCGGCAAGACCGCCGGCGAGGTCGTGTTGTCACTCGAGAAGGAAGAGCTGCCGGAGGACTGGCGGGACTTCAAGGATTTTCGGCTGGAGATTCCAGTCGATCGATGGAATCGCGTTGTGAAGCACGTACGGACCGATCGCAAGCTGTTCGGTGGCGTCGTGCTGGAATTCGCCAATCAAGAGGATCAGCTGCCGGCCGTGCTCGGACACGACCGGCTCTACGGAGATCTCCAACGTGTCGTCCAGGACGCGACCTCTTCGCTCGTCGAGAGCGGGGCGCTCGCGCTGGCGGCGGTGGATCTCGCGCCCGAGTGAGCGGGCCCGCAGGGCCCGCCCGGTCGCAGGATCGAAACGAACGAGACGGCGGCTGACCTCATCACGGCCGCAGGTGCAGCGCTCGGCGCGCCCTGCGGTGACAGGAAACGAACCGACATGATGAAACGATTCTCCCGAAAGCGTCGAGGAGACGGCGGCCAGAAGACGACCGCCATCGACGCGAGCGAATGGCTCCCGAAGATCGCCGAGCAGGGCATCGTCGAGGCCGAGTCCCTCGAGCCCTGGACGGAGGCCGGTGTGCCCGACACGGTCGCCGCGATCGGCAAGGGCGCGCGGGCCGACGGCTCGGCGGTGCTCGTGGCCTTCTCGCCGGCCTCGGCGACGGAAGCGATGATCGGGGGGCTCGCGGCGGCGCAGCAGGCGGCGGAGGCCGATTCCTTCGCGGGTGAGCTCCTGATCGTCGCGCCCCAGTGGCCCGCCGGCGCGCGCCGCGTCCTCGGGCTGATCGGGCGCACGCCGTACAGCGTCGAGCCCGTCGCCGCGCCGGGCCTCACCGAAGGCCGCGTCGTCGTCGAGCCCGAGCCGGCCCCGCGCATCCTCGCGAGCAGCGCGGCCCAGCTCGCGTCCCGGATGGTCTCGTCCGAGTCCCGCTCGGCGTTCAGCCGCGCTGCCGCGGCGCTCGAGGGCCTGGCCGCGAAGCACGGCGGGTGCGTGCGGATCGGGATCGATCGCCTCGAGCTCGTCGTGCTCGCCCGTCGCGTCGCGGAGATCCGCGCGGAGGGGGAGAGCGCGGTGCTCGAGATCCAGATCGGGGGGCGTTCGACGACGCCGCTCTCCGGGGCGGACCTCGCGGGCGCGCTCGATGGTCTCGAGGGGCAGCTCCGGCGCCGACTGAACGACCGCAAGGTACGGGAAGGCGAGGAAGGGCTGCGCGGCCGCGTGATCGCGCAGCTCGCGGCGGGCAGCGAGCTGCGGGGCGTCCGCCCCTGGCCGCAGCCCGGTGCGGACCTCGACGCGGTCGACGGCGTCGGGATCAACGCCGCCGGCGACCCGGTCGTGGTCGCCGTCCGCGAAGAGCTCGACTGGCGCTCGCTCGGCGCCGTGCTCGAGTCCCTCGGTCCGATCGAATCGCTGCTGCCCGTGCTCTTCACGGAGACGGCACCGCCGCTCAAGCTCGGCACACCGCGCCTGCTCCTCACGGCGCAGCGCTTCAGCGAAGGCCTCGAGCGCGCTCTCTCGGCGCTGGTCGTGGCCTACGAGCTGCGCGCGGTCTCGGGGGAGGCTGGCGCCGGCGTCGATCTGGTCTCGAAGTCGGCGGGAGACGGCGCGGAGACGCGGTCTTCCCGACGCGGTCGCCGACGCGGCGGTCGCGGCCGCGGCGGCGGCGAGGGGCGGGGCAGCGACGAGAGCGACGCCGACGGCGAGGACGACGCGACGGGCGACGCCGAAGCGCGGGGGCCCGCACGGGCCGATGCCGACGGCGAGGACGGCGGCCGCCGGGGCCGGCGGCGCCGACGCTCGCGGCGCGGAGGGCGAGGGGGCGGTGACGCTGCGGACAACGCTGGCAGCGCCGGCAACGCCGAGAAGGGCGACGCCGAGGCCTCCGCGCGCGAAGGCGACGAGGGCCGCAGCGGCGGCCGCGGCAAGCGACGCTTCGAGGAAGTGTCGCTGATGGATCTCGACGAGGGTCCAGATGCCGACGAAGACACGTCGGAGGCGTCCGACCGCGGCTCCGGCGACCGGCGGCGACGCGGCCGGCGGCGCGGGAAGCGGAGTGGAGAGCGGCGTTCGGGCGGGTCGGCGGAGGACAAGGCCGACGCGGACGGGTCCGCGTCCCGGACCGCGGAGGACGACGCGTCCGACTCGCTGAGCGATGACGATCTCGTGGACGCGGACGATCTCTCGGAGATCCTCGCGCGACTGACGGACGACGAGCCGGAGTTCGAGTCGAACGGGGATACCTCGGGCTACGACGACGAGGAGGACGACGAGGACGACGATTCGTCTTCGCGCGAGGCGCGGGAGTCGCGGCGGCGGGCGCGCAGGGGCGGGGACGACGAAGATCGGCCGGCCCCCCGCAAGCGCTCGGCGATCCTGGTCCACGCGGATCCGGACTCGCTGATCGCGGCGGTCCTGCTCGCTCGTGACATCCGGCAGCTCGACGGTCTCTGGGTCTATCCCCAGGAAGACCTCATGACGTTCTTCCGGAGCATCGCGACCGACCTGCGCGACGACACGCCGATCTTCGTGGTCGGCTTCTCGCCGAAGCCTTCCCACGACGTGATCCAGGCGGCCTCGCTCTATCGGGGGCGGCTCACCTGGTTCGATCGCGGCGTCTGGCCGCCGGAGGACCTCGCGGCGCTCAAGTCCTCGATCGGCGAGGAGGCGATCCACGGAGGCGACGGCGGGGACAGCACGCTGCCGCTGGTCCTCGACACGTGCACGCGGCGCAGTCGCTTCTCCGACAAGCTCGTCGACCTCGCGACGGGTCGCTTCACCCAGCACGACTTCGAGCGCTGGGGGCGTCTCTGGCGCCACCGGCTCAGCGAGATCGCGAAGAAGACCGGGGACATCCGCGGCGACATCGCGGCCCTGCTCTCGGGACGTCCCAGCGATCTGGCGAAGGAGGCGGCGCAGGTCGAGATGCCGCCGCCGCCGCCGGAGGTCGCCTGGGTGGCCGAGCGCGATTTCCGTCTCGTGCATTTCGGCGGGCACGTGCTCGTGGTCGCCGACGTGGAGACGGGGCTCGACGTCCATCTGGCCTCGCGCGTGCTGCGCGAGCGCTACGACGCGAGCCTCTCCCTCGCGCGGACGACCGGGGACGACGTGTTCGTGTTCGCGGGGGACGAGACGACGGGCAAGCGCGCCCTCGACTACATGGCGATCTCGGAGCATCTCACCAACAAGCTCGAGTGGGTCGAGCCTCGTCCGGACGCCGATCACGTCGCGCGCTTCCGGATTCGCGACGTCGATCGAAATCCGGAGCGATTCGAAGAGGTCGTGGGCGAGATCGCGATGGGTCGCTCGCTGCTCGAGCGTTAGTCGGTGCCTCCGGAAGAAGGCGGTACGGCGTCCCTCGTCGAGGTCTTCTCGTCCGTCCAGGGCGAGGGGCCCGAGGTCGGGCGCACGACCGTGTTCGTTCGCTTCGGCGGCTGTGATCTGCGCTGTCGTTGGTGCGATTCGCCAGGGACCTGGCGGCCCGTCGAAGAGGCGCGGTTCGAGACCGCGCCGGGGAGCGGTGCCTTCGAGCCGCTCGCGAATCCCGTCGACGTGGACGTCCTCGCGGAGCGGATCGACGCGTTCGCGCCGACGCCGCGGGCCTGGATCAGTTTGACCGGCGGCGAGCCGCTCCTGCAGCCCGAGGCGATCGAACGTCTCGCGCGGGCGCTCGTCTCGCGCGGTCGCCGGGTCTATCTCGAGACCCACGGGCTGCATGCCGACGCGCTCGCGCGCTGTGTCGACGCGATCGACCTCGTCTCGATGGACTGGAAGCTGGCGAGCGACGTCCAGCCGGGGCCCGGGGTGGCGCGGCCGCCGGGGCTCGATTTCCACGACGCCCACCAGCGGTTCCTGCGCGTGGCGACGCGCGCGGGGGCGGTCTACGTGAAGGCGGTCCTCACGCCCTCGACCCGGGACGACGAGCTCGACGCCATGCTCGAGAGGATCGCGGGGGTCTCAACCGAGGTGCCGCTCGTCCTGCAGCCGGTCACCCCGACCGGCGGCGTGTCCGCCATGCCGGGAGCCGGCCGGCTCCTCGAGTGTCTGGCCCGCGCCGAGGCCGTGCTCGAGGACGTTCGTCTGATCCCGCAGACCCATCCCATCTACGGCGTGCTCTAGCGTCTCGAGGGCGGCGGCGAGATCGACGGCGGGGTGCTCGCCGAAGCGCTCCGCCAGGTACGCGTCGGTGATCCGGTCGAAGGCGGCCGCGCCGGCGGGGCCCAGGCGCGGGGCCACCTCCGCCGCGAAGGCGCGGGCCGTGGTCGTCGCCTCGCGCTCGAACCCGGCGCGGGCGAGCCGCGCGAGGGCCTGGCGATAGGCCTCCGGGACCGTCGGCCCGTCCTCCGCGTCCGAGCGTCGCAGCCAGGCCAGGCCCCCGGCGACGAGGACGACGATTCCGAAGACGAGCATCGGGTCGATCCCCTCGAAGGGATTCGAGACGGTCGGGGACTCCTCGGACGGCGCGTCGGGGGCCTCGTCGCGGTTCCGGTCCCGCCGCCAT
>JAUIMK010000273.1 GCA_030432735.1 bacterium | reverse complement strand
TCCGCCGCCTGCGAGCGCTCGGCGGGTGGGTCCGCCGCCTGCGAGCGCTCGGCGGGTGGGTCCGCCGCCTGCGAGCGCTCGGCGGGTGGGTCCGCCGCCTGCGAGCGCTCGGCGGGTGGGTCCGCCGGCTGCGAGCGCTCGGCGGGTTCGTCGTGAGCTCGTACGCCGCTCGGTGGGCGAAGGTGGACGAGCGCCGGCGTCTGCTCGCTAGAGCGTCGCGCCGAAGAGGCGTCCGACGACGGTGGTGAGGACCATCGCGGCGGCGCCCCAGAGCGTGACGCGCGAGGCGCCCCGCGCGATCGAGGCACCCCCCGCGCCGGCGCCGAGCGCGCCGAGCCCGGCGAGCGCTATGAGAGAGATCGTGCCGACGCCCGGGACGGCGCGCTCGATCGGGATCGCGGCGAGGGCGACGAGCGGAATGGCCGCGCCGACCGCGAAGGTCGTCCCGGACGCCAGCGCCGCCTGGATGGGGCGCGCGGTCGCGTGGGCGATGATCCCGAGCTCCTCCCGTGCGTGCGCGTCGAGCGCGTCGTACGCCATCAGTTGCTCGGCGACCTGCTCGGCGGTCGCGAGGTCGACGCCGCGTTCCGCGTAGATCTGCGTCAGCTCCTCGAGCTCGAATTCCGGGTCGTCGTCGAGCTCCTGCCGCTCGCGATCGAGGTCGGCCTCCTCCGCGTCCTTCTGGGAGTGGACGGAGACGTACTCGCCCGCGGCCATCGACATCGCTCCCGCGACGAGCCCCGCGATCCCGGCGGTCAGCACGCTCCCGCGACTCGCGTCGGCCGCGGCGACGCCGAGCACGAGGCTGGCGGTCGAGACGATGCCGTCGTTCGCGCCGAGGACCGCCGCCCTGAGCCAGCCCAGGCGGTGGCTTCGATGGACTTCGTCTTTGTGCATCGGTTCTCCCGTTCGCTCCTCGACGATCGTAACCCGCCCCTAGCGCCGGCGCGCCCGATCGGCTCTCATTGATCGCCCACCCCACCTTCGCCAAGGAGCTGCACCCCACGATGCCCGATGTGATCTACGAGAAGCGCGACGGAATCGCGACGATCACGCTCAACCGGCCCGAGCGCCGCAACGCCTTCAGTCCCGAGTCGATCATCCGGCTCGCGGAGGCATGGATCGATTATCGCGACGACGACGATCTGCGCGTCGCCATCCTGACGGGCGCGGGAGACGAGGCCTTCTGTGCGGGGGGCGATCTCGGAAGCCTGCTGCCGCTCTTCACGGGGGCCAAGCAGCCCGACGACGAGTGGAGCGAGCGACTGATGCGCAACGTCGGCGAGTACATGTCGACGGCGCTCCTGCGGCCCTTCGAGCTCTACAAGCCGATCATCGCAGCGATCAACGGCTTCGCCCTCGCCGGCGGCTCGGAGCTCCTCCAGGCGACGGACATCCGCATCGCGTCGACGAACGCGTCGTTCGGGCTGACCGAGCCGAAGCGCGGTCTCGTGCCCGGGGCCGGCTCGATGGTGCGGCTCCCGCGGCAGGTCCCGTGGGCGAAGGCGATGGAGATCCTCATGACCGGCGACGCGGTCCCGGCGCAGGATGCCCTCGCGATGGGCTTCGTGAACTACGTGGTCGAGCCGCAGGAGCTGATGCCGACGGCGCTCGAGTTCGCAGAACGGCTGAAGCGGAACGCGCCGCTGGCGGTGGCCGCCGTCAAGGAGGCGGCGCTCCGGACGAGCGGGCTGCCCCTCGAGGAAGCCTACGCGATCGAGAACGAGATCTCGGCGCGCGTGACGTCGTCGGCGGATGCGCGTGAGGGGCCGCGGGCCTTCACAGAGAAGCGCGACCCGGTCTGGACCGGGCGTTAGGCGGGTCCAGACCGGAAGGGGGCGGTCGCGTCGACCTGGGAGCCTGCTCGCCAGGTCGACGGGTTCGACCTAGTGCGCGCGGCGGAGCGCTGCGATCAGCTGCTTCTTGTTCATGCCCGATCGACCGGACAGGCCGCGTTCCGCAGCGAGCGCGCGCAGCTCCGCGAGGGTGCGCTCCTCGTAGGGACGGCTGTCCTGCGGATCGAAGACCGCTTCGGCGGCGTCTTCGAGCGCTTCCGCCGCCGTCTCGAACATGCGACCGAAGCTCGTGCCGAAGCCCTTCGCCTTGCTCCGAGCCGTCTTCGCCTGCTCGGCCGCGTGCTCCACGCCGTCGCGTTCGCTCACGCGATCGACGATCCGCCGGCCCTGGGCCGTCCGCGCTTCGAAGGTCTTCTGGAGCGTTCGGGGCGAGCGTCGGACGGACTCGAGGGCCCGGGACGGTGCCTCGAAGGCGCTCCGGACGCCGCGTCGCACCTGATTGATGTTGTGGACGGTCGCGCCGAGGGCGGCGTAGGGAAGGGCGCGCACGAGATCCCGTGTCCGCTCGCTGGCCGTCTCGGCCCGTTCCTCGAGATCGGCGCGCAGCTCGTCCGCAAAGCTCTGGATGTCTTCCTGAATAGTGGCCATGGTGTCGTCTTCCTCGGTGTTCTTCATCGACTCGCGGGCACGATCGCCGCGCGAGGACGGGCTGCCCGGTTCTGGCCGGATGGGCCCGGATCGCGATTCAGGGCCGCCGAGAGACGCGATCGGACCCCTCGGGGGCGCTCTCGTGTGTGTCTGATGTGCTTTCGAACGAGAGCGAGGTCAGGATAGCCCCTCTAACGCGATGCGTCATCGTGTGCGTCGAAATGCCCGGATTCTGCGCTCGCCGGGTCCGCCCGTTCGGGAAGGCGGTGGGGCGGGCGCCGGGCGGAGGCGGGGGCACGCCGCGAGCGGTCGCTGACTCGCGATCCGCCGCGGGCGCCCGGTCGCGGCCGTACTACGTTGGGACTCCCGTTTGCGGAGAGGGAATCCATGAAGAGTCCGATCGAGGTCGTGAAGCAGGTCGTCGAGTGCGACAACGGGCGGGATGCCGAGGGCTACCGCTCGATCCTGCACGACGACTACGTGTCCTACGTACACGGCCACGAGCAGAACCGGGGCGCCGACGTCGAGGTCGAGGCGCTCGCGTCCTGGTGGAAGGCGACGAGCGACGTCCACCTCGAGATCCTCGAGATGGGTGAGACCGACGGGCTCGTCACGCTCCGCTACACGCTGACGGGGACGAACGACGGCGATCTCTTCGGGATGCCGGCGAGCGGGAAGCGCTTCCACGTCGAGAACTGCACGCTGCTGCGCGTGGTCGACGGGAAGGTGAAGGAGACCTTCCGCTACTCCGACACGATGGGGCTCATGACTCAGCTCGGGGCGATGCCGGCGCGCGACTGACGCGTCGCGCTCGCGGGGCGAGCCCTATGCGCGTGCGGATCGACGGCCGCGCTCGCGCGCACCGGACACGCGCACGGATCGGGATCGATGGCGACGCGAGCGTGTCCTTCGGGAAGTCGCGCTGCACAACGCCGTTCGCGATGGGCACGTTCGTGGTGCGAGAGCGCGTTCGAGGGCCGCCTCGCGAGCCCGGACTGGCAGATCGCGAAAGCTGTGCTTTCTGTCGTCGGCTCGGTCCCACCGTGACGCCTTCGCGCGAAGTCGTCCCGTTGCGAGGAGAGGTCCCGCCGTCCCGATGCGTCTCGTCCACCCCCTGTTCTACGCCATGCCCCGTCGCGACTCCACGCGCGGCGTCCACTTCCACGCCACCCGCGATCGCGATGCCAACTTCGAGATCGCCTGTGCCCTCGTCGAGCAGGAGGCCTTCGGGTTCGGCAAGTCGATCCTGAACTTCCCGACCACGCCGCGTACGAGCTACGAGCTCCTGCCCGAGGGCGAGCTGCGGCACATCCCGCTGCCCTTCGTCCATCGCGGCGACGTGATCGTGTGCACGACCCGTCCGCCGCTCTCCGACGGGATGAGCGGCGACAACAAATGCGTCGAGCCGGGCAACACGGATCTCGAGCGCCGCATCTTCCAGGCCTGGCGTCGCTACGTCCGCAAGCTCTCCCGGGCGCACCTCGTCTTCAGCGACGCCGCCGCGGCCTGCCTGCCCGAGAGCGCGCGGAACCGGGCGGAGATCACGTTCTTCCAGCAGGGCTGTCGCTACCAGCACCTGAAGGAGCCGGGGCCCCGCGGCGCGCGGATCAAGAGCCCTTTCGGCCAGCGGACCCTCGCCGCGCTGCTGCGTCTCGACGCGCTGTGGCCGGAGGGGCCGGGGCTCGTCTGCGCGTGGGGCATGAACGCGACCGCCACGCTGGCCTGGTGCCATCTGGTTCGGCACCGCCACCCGCAGCTCCTCCGTCACCGCGGCCTCACCGCCGTCGAGCTCGATCCGGCGCCGCTTCCGGCGCATCCGACGACCTTCGAGTGGGCGCTCGACTGGCAGGCGACGACGCTCTTCCAGACCGGCGGCGAGCTCCCGCATTGAACGCGTCGGGGCTCGGCGCGCGCCGGGCGCGACTCGTCGAAAAGATTTCGGGCCAGAATCGGAACGCCCCTCGCTCCGTGCATGATCCGGTCTCCCCACTGAACCCGTCCGACCCGGGCCACGGCGCCCGGCGGACGAACGGAGATCCGGATGCCCAGGAAGATGCGAGAGAAGTCCCGTTCGAAGAGTCGAGAAGCGTCCCGCGAGAAGCAGCAGAAGCTCGACCTGTCCCCCGACACCACCCCCTGGTCCCTCGTCGGCCGCGTGCTCGCCAGCCGGTTCGCGCGCACGGTCTATCTGTGGGGTCCGCCGGGGGTGGGGAAGTCGTACGTGGCGATGCACGAAGGCCTCGCCGATCGCCCGGTCGCGGCGCTCACCCTGACTCCCGAGACGCCGGCGGCCGAGCTGCGTGGCGGGTGGATGCCGAAGGGGTCCGGCTTCGAGTGGCGCGACGGCCCGATCGTGACCGGGATGCGGGAAGGCGGACGCGTCGTGCTGAACGAGGTCGCGTACGCGTCTTCGGACGTGCTCGCGTTCCTCCACCCGGTGCTCGAGTCGCCGGAGACGGCGCGGCTCACGCTGCCGAGCGGCGAGACGATCGAGCCCGCGCCCGGCTTCCAGGTCGTGGCGACCGACAACTGCCCGATCGATCAGCTCCCCGAGGCGCTCCGCGACCGCTTCCGGAGCGTGATCAAGGTCGACGGGCCCCACCCGGACGCGCTGGCGCGCCTGCGCCCCGACCTGCGCGAGGCGGCGCTGCGCACGTACGACCTCGAGCCGGAGCGCGCGATCAGCATCCGCGGCTGGCTCGCGCTCCAGGAGTTCGAAGCAGACCTCGGCTGCGAGGACGCCTGCCGGGTGGTCTTCGGACGGGAGCGCGGTGAGCAGGTCTTCAAGGCGCTTCGCCTGGCCGCCGCCTAGCGCCGGATCGCCGCGACGCGCGCAGTGCAGGGGGACGGGCGCGCCCCCTGCGCTGCGCCGCTGTCTCTCCCTTCGCGCCCGATTCGGGCCGGTGCGTCCCCGCGGCGCCCGGCCCCACGAGGTCCTCCCATGCGCGTTCCCGATCGCCGTTCCGTCCCTTCCCCCGATTCCGCCCACGCTCCCTATCCCGAGCTCGTCGAGCGCGGCGCCCATGCCGGTCCCTGGAAGGTGCTCGACAGTCGTGGTCAGGACTGGCTCCCGAGCAGCGGCGCCACCATCAAGGTCGACCGCATGCTCTTCGTCCCCCTCGAAGAGGGCGGCGAGCCGGTCTCGATCCACGAGCTCGCCCACGTCACCTGGTCGCCGGACCGCTTCCCGGAGGTCGCGTACCCGCTCGTGATCCTGCAGGCGGTCGAGGATGCGCGGATCAATCAGGGGCTCGCACGGGTCGGCCTCCGGGTCGAGCCCGATCGTGCGTCCCTCGCGCACATCGCCCACCTGAGCGCGCGAGACGGAAAGCGCGGCCGGGTCGCCGCCGTCCTGCTCCGGGCCGTCGCCTCGCTGTCGACGACCGCGGAGGCGGTGACGCGCGCGGAGATCGAAGCGCTCCCGCCGCGTGTGCGGACGCTGGTGGACGCGTGGCTCGCGGAGGCCGACGCCCGACTGGCGGAGGCGAGCGAGGCCGCCGGCGGTCCCGTGGCGCCCTTCGAGACCGCGGAATCGGTCGCGCAGGATCTCGCCGACGCGCTCCGTCGCCACGGACTCCTCGAGGAGGATCTCGAGGTCGAGGGGATGACCTGCTGCTACGTCGCCGAGGGGGTCGAGACCGGTGGAGCCCTCGGGCTCGGGGAGCGCGCGTGGCGGATGCTCGAGCGGCGCATCGGGCTCGGAAGCGACGGCGAAGCGGCCGGGGTCCTGCCGGGCGCGCTCACGGTCGCTCGCCCGCCGATGCGGGTGAGGCTGCGGATGTCGGGGCCGCCGCGGTTCGGCGCGATGCGCCCGGCCCAGGAGGGCGCGCACATCCGGCGCCCGGATCGGCTGCTCGTCGACCGGGCGATCTTCGCCCGCCGCGGCCGGTCGGTCGGGGGGACGGTGCTGGTCGACCTGAGCGGCAGCATGTCCCTCTCCGTCGAGCAGGTCGAGGAGATCGTGCGCGCGGCCGGGGGCGCGGCGACGGTGGCGATCTACTCGGGCTCCGGCCGCGAGGGCGAGCTGCGCATCGTCGCGGAGCGGGGCTGGCGGGTCGCGGACGACGATCTCCGGTCCGTCGGCGCGGGCAACATCGTCGACCTCCCCGCGCTCGAGTGGCTGGTGCGTCAGCCGGAGCCCCGATTCTGGGTCTCCGACGGCGGCGTGACCGGGGTGGGCGACGAGTTCTGTCCG
>JAUIMK010000272.1 GCA_030432735.1 bacterium | reverse complement strand
CGTTGTAGGTGAACGTGCAGGTCGAGCCGGCGGCCTGGGCTCGCCATTCCTCACGGGTGTTCCGCGCGATGGCCGGCGGCGTCGTGAGGATCGAGTTCCAGAGCTGGATGCACTCGTTCGCGTTCACCCGGCCGTTTCCACCGCGAACGTTCGTGTTCTCCGGCCAGCCGGTGTCGGTCAGGCCGACCGTCACGCCGCCCTCGAGGGCGGCAGAGTTCACCGTCGGGATCGCGCCCTGTGCGATCCAGGAGGCGTGCGCGAGGTTGACCCCGCTCGCGAAGGCGCCGCCGATCCCCTGGACCTGGGCGCTCTGGGCGTCGCCGGTCATGTCGACGAAGCGCGGGAGCGCGGTCGCGGCGAGGATGCCGATGATCACGATGACGACCACGAGCTCGATGATCGTGAAGCCGCGCTCTCGACGCGGAATGGATTCGTTCATGGTGGAGTCTCCCGGCTCGCTTCCGCGCGGGGCGGCGAGCTCTGGGTGGAGCAGTCTCGGGCGCGCTCCTACGCGCCTCCTTCCGCATACTCGGTCCGCCCTTTCCGAAGCTTTAGGCTCGGACTGCACGAAGAGGGGCGAGAAGGCCCGATTCCGGGGAATGCCGGGGATCGGTCCGGGGGCTTCGCCGGAGACGCGTTCGTTCAGTGCCTGGACGCGGATGCCATCTCCCACATCGGGAGGTAGACGCCGAGCGCCAGGACGAGGACGAGCCCGCCCACGAAGATCATCATCACCGGCTCGATCGCGTCGCCGATCGTCTTGAGGTCGTAGTCGACTTCCCGCTCGTAGTAGGCGGCGACCTCGGAGAGCGTGTCCTCGACCGCGCCCGTCTCCTCCCCGACCGAGATCATCTGCATCACCAGCGGCGTGAAGAGGCCGCTCGAATGGGCGGCGGCGGTCAGGGTGTCGCCGCCTTCGATGTCTTCGCGGATCTCCAGGATCTGGCGGCCGACGTAGTCGTTGTCGACGGCGCGGGAAGCGATCGAGAGGCACTGCGTGACCGGGAGGCCGGCGCCGAGGGTGATCGCGAGGGTTCGGCAGAAGCGCGCGAGGAGCGCGCGCTCGAGGATTCCGCCGATCCGCGGAATGCGCAGCTGGGTGCGGTGCCAGGTCGTTCGACCGGCCGGGGTGGCGATCCACTTCCGGAACACCCAGACGGCGAAGACGATCAGGAAGAGGCCGACGTGCCAGTAGCGCGTCGAGATCTCGGAGGTCGAGATGAGGATCTGCGTCGCCCAGGGCAGGTCGGCACCGAAGCCGGCGAAGAGCTTCGAGAAGGGCGGCACGACGAAGACGTTGATCACCCCGATCGACACGATCATGCTGATCAGCACCATGGTCGGGTAGCGGAGAGCGCTCTTGATCCGTTTGCGCGTCTCGTCCTCGAGGCTCAGGTAGGCGTGGAGCTGTTCGAAGGACTGCTCGAGCTGCCCCGAGCTCTCGCCGATGTGGATCACCGCGACGAAGAGATTCGAGAAGATGTCCGGATAGCGCTGGAGCACGCCGGCGAGCTCGTGCCCCTTCTCGAGCTGGCCGGCGACCTCGGCGAGCACGCGCCCGAACTCCGGATTGCGCATCGTCTCCGCGAGCCCGCGCAGCCCGCGCGTGATCGGGACGCCGGCGCGGGTCAGCGTCGTCATCTGGCGGCAGAACATGATCACGTCGACGAGGGCGATCCGGCGCCGGTGCCACCAGCGTTCGAGGCTCGCGGTGAGCGCGGTCTGGGCGGCGCCGGCGGGGGTGATGCGGACGGGGACGATGCCCTTCGACGCGAGATCCGCCGCGACGCCGCTCATCGAGATCGACTCGACCTGCCCGCGAATCATCTCGCCGGTCGCGCTCCGGCCGGTGTACTCGAAGACCGCCATCAGGTCTCTCCGTGTCCGTTGCCGCTCCGGGCGGTCTTCACGCCGTCACCTTCTCGGCCTTGCTGCCGAGTCCGCTGCCCGTGTCTTCCTGCTCGCCCGCGATCCGGAGGACCTCGTCGAGAGTCGTCACGCCTTTCGAGGCGTACTCGAGGGCGCAGATCGAGAGCGGGCGGAAGGCCTTGGTGCGTGCGGCGGCGGCGATGTAGGCCTGGGTGTCGTTCCGGCGCAGGGCGTCGGCCATCGCTTCGTCGAGCTCGAGAAGCTCGTAGACCCCGGTCCGGCCCTTGTAGCCCGTGCCGTTGCAGGCGGGGCAGCCGTGCCCCTTCAGGAAGTCGAGGAACTCCGCGCTCTCGCCGGCGTTCGCGCGGAGCCACATCTTCTCGTTGCTGGTCAGCGGGTAGGGCTCGGCACAGGCGTCGCAGATCTTCCGGATGAGACGCTGGGCGAGGACCGCCGAGAGGGCCGTCGCGACCAGGAATCCCTCTGCGCCCATGTCGAGGAGTCGCGCGGCGCTGCCCGCGGCGCTGTTGGTGTGGAGCGTCGAGAAGACGAGATGGCCGGTCATCGCGGAGCGAAGCGCGATCTCCGCCGTCTCCTGGTCCCGCATCTCGCCGATCATCACGATGTCCGGATCCTGCCGGAGCGCCGTACGCAGCACGGTGGCGAAGTCGAGGCCGATCTTCTGGTTGACCTGGCATTGCTGGACGCGGGGGAGCCGATACTCGACCGGGTCCTCCGCGGAGATGATCTTCTTCGTCGACTCGTTCAGCTCCGCCAGCGCGCCATAGAGCGTGGTCGTCTTGCCGCTGCCCGTCGGGCCGGTCACGAGAAGCAGACCGTGAGGCTGGTGGATGAAGTGGCGGAAGCGCCGGAGGATGCGCTCGGGCATGCCGATGCCGTCGAGACCGAGGGATTCCTCGCTCTGGTCGAGCAGGCGCATCACCACCGACTCGCCCCACTGCACGGGCATCGTCGAGAGACGGACGTCGATGCTGCGGTTCTTCACGCGGACGTTGAAGCGACCGTCCTGGGGCAGGCGCCGCTCGGAGATGTTCAGCCCGGACATCAGCTTGAGCCGGAGGACGAGGGCGGAGGCGATGCGCGCCTCCTTCATGATCTGCTCGTGGAGGACGCCGTCGATCCGCTGGCGGATCCGGAGGCAGGACTCGTCCGGCTCGATGTGGATGTCCGACGTCCCGACCTGGACCGCGTCCTCGAAGATCGACTTGAGCAGCCTGGCGACGGCCGCATCGTTCTCCTCGCCTCCCGTCTCGAGCTGGGCGAGGTCGAAGTCGGAGCCGGAATCGAGCTCTTCGTGGAGCTCCTCCGCGAGGGAGGCGATGTCGCTGGTCTTGCGATAGCTGCGATCGATGGCGGCGAGGAGTGCGGACTCGCGGACGACGGCGCATTCCACCGTCATCTTCATGATCCGCTCGATCTCGTCCATCGCGAAGATGTTCGTCGGATCGGCCATGCCGATCAGGGCGGTGCCGTCCTTGGCGTCGAGGACGATCGCCCGGAAACGGCGCGCGTAGGTCTCCGGCAGGAGCTCGACGACGTTCGCGCGGAGCTCGTAGCGGGCGAGGTCGACGTTCGGGATGTCGAGCTGTCGGGAGAGGAAGTCGAGGAACTTGTCTTCCTCGACGTAGCCCGCCTCGATCAGCTGCCGCCCGAGCTTCAGCCCCGTCCGCTTCTGCTCGGCGAGCGCGGACTGGAGCTGGGCCTCCGAGATCACGTGATTCGCGACGAGGAGCTCGCCGATCCGGACTTTCTTCCGGACCATCCCTAGCCCTCCTCGTCGGTGTCGAGCGCCTCGATGCGCGACGTCACCCACGCCCGAGACGGCCGCGAGAGGGTGCCGATCTGCATCGCGATCCGGTACACATCGAGCGCTTCGGCGCTCCGGCTCTCGGCGTCGAGCGAGATCGCGAGGCCGAGCCAGTTCCGTGCGTCGTCCGGATAGCGGCGCACGATCGCGTCGTAGCGTTCGATCGCTTCGGGATGCCGTCCCGCTCGCTGGAGCAGCGCCGCGGCGAGGGCGTGGAGCTCCGGTGCCTGCGTGAGCGTCGCGCGCGACCGGTCGAGGACGGCGATCGCCTCCTCCGCCTCGCCGGCATCGTCGAGCAGCCGGGCGTGCAGCATCGTCAGCCGCACGTCGTTCGGGGCCTTGCGCAGCGCGCGCTGCGTCAGCTCGACCGCCTGATCGGGTTGCCCGCTCCGCGCGAGGAGCGCCGCCCACTCGACGAGGGCATCGCGATCCGTCGGCCCGAGCTCGACGGCGGCGCGGTAGAGCTGGTTCGCCCGCGCATCGTCGCCCTGCTTGGCCGCGGCGCGCGCCTTCGCGAGCGCTTCGCGTGCCGCCTGCCGGGCGGCGATCTTCTCGCGGCGAGCGAGCTCTTCGATCGAAGGCCCGATCGCGACCGCGGCACCCGGGCGCGTCTCCGGCTCGAGACGGTCGGGGGGCGGCGCCGGGCTCGTCGGCGCCGCGGCGGATCGCTCCACGACCGCGGACTCCGGGGCCGCATGGAGATCGAGGAAGATCGTGGTGCCCGAGGCGGCGTCGAGGAACTGGCTCTGGACGCGGGTCCCGGCGTCGAGGTCGAGCCGGAGGCTGAGCGCGCCGGCGCCGGGCTCGACGGCGACCGAACGAATCGGCGTGTCGACGAGGTCGAGGGCGCCGAGATCGCGGGTCAGCGTCGCGCCTTCGAAGACGAGCTCGAGGCTACGGCCCGAGGGCGCCTGGTGGAGGCGGTGCACGAGCGAGCGGTCGCCCTCGATTCGGACGCGCGTCGACCGCGCGCGGCGTTCGAGGGAGACACTGCGGATCGCGGGCGGGCGCTCGACGATCTGCGGGATGGGGGCCGGAGCGGGGATGGCTTCGGGGGTCGCCGGGGGAGGCGGCGAGGCGATCGGGCGTGCCGCGACGGGCGCGAGGGCGGCTGCGGGCTCGTCGCCCGGAATCGTCGCGATCTGCGAGACGCCGAGTCCGACGAAGAGCAGGCAGGCCGCGAGCGCCAGGCCGTAGGCGATGCGTCGAGCGACGGACTTGCGATCGCGGTCGCGGGGCTTCAGGTCGCGCATGAAGGCGGAGGGCGCGTGCCCTTCTTCTTCGTTCTGTCGATCGAGCTCGATGAGGAGGTCGTTGACGAGGCTCACCGGATCTTCTCCTGTCGCCTAACGGCCGATGTTCCGCCAGGGGGCGGTCGAAGGCTGTCGGGTCGCGAGGCTTCGAAAGAGCGGGCGCGTTCGCCAGCGTTGGATGCCCTCGGTGTCCGCGAGGGCGCGGCCGACGTGTCTTCGGGCGGCCTGGTAGTTGCCCTCGCTGACTGCGGCCAGCAGGCTCTTGTGGCAGAGCGTGTTGATCAGCCGGGGAATGCCGCCGCTCGCGCGGTGGATGCGTTCGATCGCGGCGGGGGTGAAGATCGAATCGGGGCGGGACGCGCCGGCGGTCGCGAGTCGGCTGCGGATGTACTCGCGGCAGGTGGCGCGGTCGAGGGGCTCGAGTCGTGCGCTCCAGGAGATGCGCTGCTGGAGCTGGCGAAGCGAATAGCCCGAGAGCCGCACGTCGAGCTCCGGCTGACCGAAGAGCACGACCTGCGCGAGCTTGCCGCGGTTGCTCTCGAGGTTGGACAGGAGTCGGAGCTCCTCGAGGCTCTCTTCGGGCATCGCCTGCGCCTCGTCCACGAAGATCGCGACCCGGCGGTCCTGCCGGGCCGCGTCCAGCAGGAGCTCGCGGAGCACCTTGTGGACGTGGTGGACGCCGGTTCCGGGCGGAAGCGGCGCGCCGAGCTCGTCCGCGATCGAGAGCAGCAGGTCGAGGCGCGAGAGCGCCGGGTTCGGCAGGTAGACGGAGACCAAGTCGTCGCCGACGGTCGCGAGCAGGTTGCGGCAGAGGGCGGTCTTGCCGGTGCCGACCTCGCCGACGACCTTGACGAAGCCCTCGCCGGAGCGGAGGCCGAAGAGGATCGTGTTGAAGGCCTCGCGGTGCTCGGGAAGGTCGACGTAGACGCGCGCGTTCGAGACTGCTTCGAAGGGCAGGCAGCGGAGTCCGAAGGTTCGCAGGTACATCGAGTCTCTTTCGTCGTGGACCGAGCAAGCGCTCGATCCCGGAAGGCGATCAGGGCCGGCCGCCGGCGTTCGCGGGCGGCATGGGCGGCATGGGCGGCAGCCAACCGTCGAGGGAGATCTCGCGGTCCGGCTTGTCGCGACCGGTGTTCCAGATGCCGTCGACGCGGCCGGAGGTCGCGCGCAGCTCTTCGTCCCAGACGCCGGAGCTCACCACCATCGGTCGCAGCAGGATGACCAGCTCGGTCTGCCGGCTCGCCAGTCGCGAGTGTTCGAAGAGTCGCCCCAGCCACGGGATCCGACTGACCCAGGGAACCCCCGCCGTCTCGTCGCGGGTGTCGTTCTGGATCAGTCCACCGATCACGACGATCTGGCCGCTCTTCGCGCGAACGATGCTGTCCGACTCGCGGATGCTCGAGAGCGCGAGGGGGAGCTCCAGGGTCTCGTCGGCGACGGTGAAGGATTTGGTCTGATCGGTGACCTCGGTGATCGCCGGGTGGACGTGGAGGATGACCTCGTCTGCGTCGCTGATCTGGGGCGTGACGTCGAGGGCGATGCCCGAGAAGAAGGGCGTGAGCGTCACGTTCGGCGTGGACGTCGTCGCGGTCCCGGTCACGGTCGTGGTCGAGACTTCGGTGACGAAGAACTCGTCGCTGCCGACCTTGATGACCGCCTTCTGGTTGTTCACCGTCGAGATGCGCGGGTTC
>JAUIMK010000271.1 GCA_030432735.1 bacterium | reverse complement strand
AGCGAAGAGAGAGGCGGCGGGGAAGCGGTCGCCGACCGGCGGCGGCCCGCTCGTGCATCTCTTCGACGGCCACGTCTACATCTTCCGCGCCTACTATTCGCTCCCGCCCATGGAGACGCCGGACGGGACGCCCTGCAACGCCGCCTACGGCTTCGCGAACACGCTGATCCGGTACGCGGCCGAGCTCGAGCCGTCCCACGCCGGCGTCTGCTTCGACGCGGCCATGACGAGCTTCCGGAACGAGGTCGAGCCCGAGTACAAGGCCCAGCGCGGCGAGCCGCCGGACGATCTCGAGCCGCAGTTCGATCTCTGCCACGAGATCTCCGTCGCCCTCGGATTCGCGACCTACTCGGTCGACGACTACGAGGCGGACGATCTGCTCGGCACCATCGCCGACGAGGTCGTCCGGCGGAAGGGGAGCGCCCGGGTCCTGACGACCGACAAGGATCTGTGTCAGCTGGTCCGAGAGGACGGGCGCGTCGTCGTCCACGACCTCGCGAAGGAGAAGACCTTCGACGCCGACGCGGTCCGCGAGAAGTTCGGCGTGTCCCCGGCGCAGATCCCCGACTATCTCGGCCTCGTGGGCGACAAGATCGACAACCTGCCGGGGGTGCCCGGGATCGGGGCGAAGTCCGCGGCGGCGGTGCTCCAGGCCTTCGAGACGATCGAGGACGTTCCCGACGATTTCGACGCCTGGGGCGACGTCTCCGTCCGCGGGGCGAAGCGGATGGCCGAGAAGATCGCAGAGCACCGCGACCGCGCGCTCAAGACGAAGGATCTCGCCACGGTCCTGCGCGCGGTGCCCGGCGTGAGGCCGGGTCTCTCGGAGCTCGCCTACCGGGGGGCAGATCGCGAGCGGGTGGAAGAGCTCTTCGAGCGCCTGGGTTGGAACCGGATCTACGATCGGATTCCGAAGTGGCAGTCGTAGCCCGCCGGCTCCTCACCTGGTCGAACGCGCTCACCTTCTCGCGCCTCGTCGCGACGCCCTTCTTCTTCTGCGCCCTGATGGGGGACGCGACGTTGCTGGCGCTCCTGCTCTTCTGGAGCGCCGTGGTGACGGACGTGGCGGACGGACGGCTGGCCCGCGCGCGCGGCGAGACATCGAATCTCGGTGGACTGCTCGACCACGCGACCGACGCGACCTTCGTGAGCCTGGGCCTCTGGGCGCTCGCGCTCTCGGGGCAGGCCCCGCTCGTCCTGCCGCTGCTCGTCGCCGCTGCGTTCCTTCAATACATGCTCGACTCGAAGAGCTTGTCGGGTCGCGCGCTCCGGGCGAGCCTCGTCGGGCGCTGGAACGGGGTCCTCTACTTCGTGCCGCTCGGGATCGTGGCGACCCGGGACGGCCTCGGCCTCGACTGGCCGGGAGATGCCTTCGTCCTCGTGCTCGGCTGGGGGCTGGTCGCTTCGACGGCGATCTCGATGGCGGATCGCGCCTGGGCCTACCTCCGCGCGAGGCGGAGCCCGCACTCCGACGGCGACTGAACGCGGCGTCGCCTAGCGCGTGATCCGGACGGGGACGCCGCGTCGTTCCGCGGCGGTCCGGTAGGCGAGCCGCCAGTCGATGCGTGCGCTCGCGTCCTCGCCGGCGACGTCGCGAATGCGCGAGCGGAGGTCTTCCGGGCGGATCGGATCGAGGACGCCCTTCGTCTCGAGCAGCGCCAGCTCGTCCATCGTCGGATGGACCTCGAGGTACACGTCCCTCCCGATCCGCGCGATCTTGACGGGCTCGTGGATCACGCGGACCGGCGTGTCGACCTCGGTCCGGGCGAAGACCCGCTCGATGCCTTCCGGATAGAGGCGGATGCAGCCGCGGGAGACGCGTCGGCCGACGCCGTCGGGCTCGTTGGTGCCGTGGATCAGATAGCGGGGCCAGTCGAGATAGAGCGCGTACTCGCCGAGCGGGTTCTCGGGACCGGCGCGCACCGCGTCGGGGAGCGTCGGATCCTCGCGCTTCGCGGATTTCGTCGGGTACCAGATCGGCGCCTCGCGCTTGCGAACCACCCGGGTCGTTCCGAGCGGCGTCGACCATCCGTCGCGACTGACGCCGATCGCGAAGCTCTCGACCGGCTCGCTCGGATCCTCGGGAAAGAGATAGAGACGCTGGTCGGCCAGATTGATCAGCAGACCGCGGGGCCGGGGCTCTTCGGGATCGAGCGGCAGGAGATGCGCGGTCGGAAGCTCGACGACGGTCCCCTCGCCCGGGAGCCACACGTCGACCCCGGGATTCGCGGCGATCAGCTCGGCGTAGCCGAGTCCGTGGGGTCGGGTCAGGTCGAGGAGCGTCTCCTTGCCGGCGATCCGGTGACGCTGCATGCGGCCGACGACCCGCGTCGAATCGCTGCCGTAGGCGAGCGGGTGCCAGCCGAAGCCGTCGAGGGCGGCGCATCCGGTGACCGAGGTCGTCGCGAGGAGGAGCAGGCTCGCGGCGGTGATGCGCCGAGCCACGCTCGGCCCTTCCCTACGGCTGGATCTCGATCGGGACACCGTCCTCCACCCACTCCCAGATCTCTTCGATCTCTGCATTCGTGACCGCGATACACCCGTCGGTCCAATCGACCAGGGTGTGCGCCGAGCCGATCAGTCCGAGCCCGTTCGGAAGGCCGTGGATCATGATCGCCCCGCCCGGGTCCACCGCGTTCGCTCGGGCGTGGGCACGGTCTTCCGCGTTCGGATACGAAATGTGGAGCGCGCGATGATAGTCACTGTCCCGCTTCCGCCAATCGATGCGATAGCGACCTTCCGGCGTCCTGCCGTCGCCCTGCCGACGCTTCGCGCCGACCGGCGCGCTCCCGAGCGCCACGTCGTAGCTCGCGACGACGACGCCGCGCGAGACGAGCTCGAGCCGCCGCTCCGACTTGTCGAGTCGGACGAGCTCGATGCGCGGCGCGGCCTCGGTGTCGAGGTGGGCGTCGATTTCGAACGCGAGCTCTTCGGACGCACAAGCGGCGGAGCTCGCTCCGATCGCGAGCGCCGAGATCGAGGCGAGCCAGGCCCGGCGGGCGAGATCCACGCCGCAGGTGCCGAGGGCGTGCCGCGCTCGGCGCGCGCCGTGCCGGCGACGCTTCCGCGCGGAGGACGGGGGGAGCAACGCCTGGCCTCGACGGACCGCTACTTGGAGAGCGAGCGGACGTAGACCTGCTCGGCGCGCTCGTTCGCGAGCCTGGCCTGCGTCTGCGCGGCCGCCGCCATCTCCGCTGCCCGCTCCGCCTCGAGCCGCGCTGCGGCCGCGTCGTTCGCGGCGGACTCCGCGGCGCTCCGGGCTTCCTTCGCGTCGGTGCGCAGGGCGGCGACCTCGCTCCGGAGGGCGCGGATCTCCTTGGTGGTCGCGCAGCCCGTCGTCGAGACGAGGAGGCCTGTGATCGCGGCGAGGAGAAGGGTTCGTCGAAGCATGGAGCAACTCCTGAATTGAGTGGATCGATTCGCTCCTCGTCACGGAGGCGCGGTCTGATCGAGAACGCCCGAGAGCGTATCCGTTTTCCCGCCGTCCCGGGCGGGGGTAAGGGCACGGTCCCGCAGGGGCCGCGATCGATCCGTGACTCGCGTCACGCCGCGGCGTCGGCCTCGCCGAAGAGCTCGCGGTTCGCCCGTCGCAGGAAGAGCAACCCGATCGCCGCGTTGAAGAAGATGAAGAAGTTGTGCTGGACGAAGCCGAAGGCCGCCATCTCGCCTTCGTTGCCCGGGAAGAGCACGACCCAGAGCGTGATCGCGACCGAGCGCATCGGGCCGGGCGTCGCCGCCCCGAAGAAGATCACGGGCAGGTAGCCGAGCATCTGGACCATGGTCGCCTCGACGCCGAAGAGGTCGAGGGCCCAGGTATAGACGACGACGGCGGCGAGGAGCGCAGGCGATCGGAGCAGGACGATCGTCAGATAGTGGAGCGGTCCCGCTTCGCGGAAGCTCTTGAAGAGCGGGCGATCGCGGAAGGCGACGGGCGCATCGCTCCCGGGTTCGACCCTCGTCGGCGCTTCGCCACGCCGGAAGAAGTAGATCCATCCGGCGAGGAAGAGCGCGGCGCCGACCGCGATCACCGGAATCAGGCCGAAGACCTCCGGCAGGTCCTCGCTACGAAGGCTCCAGCCGACCGTGGCCCAGAAGAGGAGGTAGAAGAACTCGCAGAACATGATGAAGAGCATGCTCGAGCCGACCTCCCAACCCGGGACGCCGTAGCGACGGTAGAGGTAGAGCCCCATCGCTCCCTTGCCGACCTGCTCGTTCAGGATCGACAGGATGTAGGAGCTCCCGCGAATGGGGAGGATGCCGGTGTACGAGATCGGTGTGTTGAACCAGGAGACGACGCGCCAGACGACCGCGGAGTCGACGAGGAAGAAGAAAGCCGAGTAGGGAATCATGAGCGCCAGCCACTCGACCCAGTCGACTCGGCCGAAGATCCCGCCGAGGTATTCGACCAGCCCCATTCCGTCTCTCGCGGCCGCGCCAGAGAGCTTCGCGTAGAGGTATCCGAAGCAGACGAGGGTGATCGCCCAGGGCAGCAGCTTCTGCCAGAGAGCGGACTTGTGCGGTGCACCGCCGGCACCCGGCTGCGGCGCGCCGCCCGCGCCCGGTGCGTTCTGCATCGTCGATTCCGTTTCGCTCATGCTTCCTCGGCTTCCGTGTTCGCGTCGTCGCGCGGTGGACCGACGTGGTCGAGAAGGGTCCGATCGAGCGGGGTCAGCTCGATGCCGAGCGCCTCGCAGAAGGCGTCCGGGTCGACGCGATCATCGTGCTGGAGGATGTCGAACATGGCGCGCGTCACCGGTGGGTTCGGGAGCAGCGCATCGAGGAGCCCGACGCCGAGTCGCGCGAGCCCCATCGGCAGCGACGAGATCGTAGGCTCGTTGCCGTAGAGCCGCGCCGCGCGGAGGACGAGCATGCGATGGGAGAGGCATTCGGGGCCTCCGGCGTCGAGGGCCAGATCGCGTCCCGGCGCGGCGACGCAGGCGGCGAGGATCGCGGTGACGACGTCCCGCGCGTCGATCGGTTGCTGGAGCGTGCGGCCGCCGGCGACGAGACGCAGGCGCTTCGCCTGCGCCTGGCGGCGCAGCGAGGCCGAAGCCGGATCGTCGCCTCCGAGCACCATCGGGACGCGGATCACCGTCGTCGCCACCCGATCGTCGAGCAGCAGCGTCTCGGCGCGGCCCTTCGAGGCGAGGCAGGCGTTGCTGGAGTCGGGGGCGCTGCCGAGGATCGAGAGGTAGACGATCCGCGCCACGCCGGAACGGCTCGCCGCGAGCGCGAGCGCGTGGCAGGTCTGCTCGTGGGCCTCGACGTAGCGCGTGCCGGGCGTCTCCTTGATGATGCCGACGAGGTGGACGACGGCGGCGGCGCCCTCGAGCGCCCGCTCCATCTCCTTCGGACTGGTGTAGTCGACGATCCGGATCTCCGGGGCGGGCGAGAGGCCGCAGGCTTCGATCGTCTCCCTGGCGCGCTCGGACCGGACGAGGGCGCGCACGCGATCGTGTCCCTGCGAGGCCAGGCGCGCGAGCAGCGCACGGCCGAGCTGACCGTTGGCGCCGGTGACGACGATGGATCGGGGGGATTCGTCGAGGATCTCCACGCCGGGACCCTACCCGCTTTTCGTGTCGACTGCCGTCGCGCGGGGCTACGCGTCGCGGAGGCGATGGTGGGCCACCGCACCGCCGGCGACGAGGAGTCCGAGCCAGAGTCCGAGCGTCGTGAGGCCGAACGAGAGGTCCGTCGCCTGCGCGATCGTGCCGGTCGTCCAGGGCACGACGAAGCCGCCCAACGAGCCTAGGCCGCCCGCGAGTCCGACGGCGAGGCCCGGGGCGGAGGGAAGTGCGAGTCCGGCGAGGCCGATCATCACGGGGAAGACGCCGCCCAGGAAGAAGCCGACCCCCGCCATCGCGCCCTCCGGTGTGCCGATCGCCCCTTGTCCGAAGAGGACGACGAGCACGGCGGCCACCGCCGCGAGGGCGGCGATCGTCCCGCCGCCGATCGGTCGCGGTGAGAGACCGATGGCGAGGCGGCCGACGAGGAGACCGCCCCAGAAGGCGCTGATCGTTCGCGCCGCTCGGGCTTCGTCGAGACCGAGCGCGGTCGTCGCGTGGTCGGCGACGAAGAGCGTGATCGCGGACTCGATGCCGACGTAGGCGAAGCAGGCCAGGCAGACGGCGTAGAGGGTCCTGCGGTCGTCGCTTCGGCGCGGGGCCGCATGCATCGTGGCCGTCGTCGGCGCGGCGTGGCCTCGAGGGCCGGTCATCGGAACGAAGACGGCGCCCAGGATCAGCAGCGCGTGGGCGGCACCGGCGAGGCGGAACGTGTCGTACCAGAAGAGCGGCGACGCGCTTCGCATGGCTTCGAACAGGAGCGGCGTCGCGGCCGCGGCGGCGGTCGCGGCCGCGTGGACGAAGACGAGGCGCCGCGGGGCGCGCGGGCCCAGGTCCTCCACGATCAGCGCGTTGAGCACCGTCTCGTAGAAGCCGGCGCCGAAGCCGATCGCGACGGTGTGGGCGAGCAGCGCGCCGTAGCCGGTGCCGGGGCCGAGGGTGGTCGTCGCGATCAGGACGAGCCCGCAGGCGCCCAGGAAGAGGGGGCGTCGCGGGAAACGATCGATCAGCGGGCCGGCGACGATGATCCCGACGCCCAGCCCGAGCGAGAGCATCGCGCCGACGCGGCCGAACTCTTCGTAGTCGAGC
>JAUIMK010000270.1 GCA_030432735.1 bacterium | reverse complement strand
CGTCCCGGCAGGGACACACGGGGCGAAGCGCGAGCCTCGGTGGCAAGCCCGGGTCGCCCGGCTCCAGTCTCGCGTCTATCTCGGGTCCCCGCGGCCGTAGAGGTCGTCGAACCGGACGATGTCGTCTTCTCCCAGGTAGGAGCCCGACTGCACCTCGATCAGCGTGAGCTCGATCTCGCCCGGATTCTCGAGACGGTGCTGGACGCCGAGGGGGATGTAGGTCGACTGGTTCTCGGTGAGCAGGATCTGCTCGTCGCCCTTCGTGACCCGGGCGGTTCCCTGCACGACGATCCAGTGCTCCGCGCGGTGGTGGTGCATCTGGAGCGAGAGCTTCTCGCCGGGCTTGACGGAGATCTGCTTGACCTGGAAGCGGTCTCCCTCCGCGACGCCTTCGTAGTGACCCCACGGTCGGTAGACGCGGGCGTGGAGATCGGACTCGCTCCGCTCGCTGCGGTCGAGCTCGGCGACGACTTCCTTGACCTCGTGTGCGCGTCCGCGGGGCGCGACGAAGAGGGCGTCCCCGGTCTCGACGATCACGAGGTCGTTCACTCCGATCGCGCTGATCAGGCGTCCTTCGCTTCTCACGTAGGTGTTGCCGACGTCGCGCAGGACGACGTCGCCGACGGCGACGTTGCCCGCCTCGTCCCGCTCGCCGATCTCCCAGAGCGCCGCCCAGGAGCCCACGTCGTTCCAGCCGATGTCCGCGGTCACGACGGCGGCGCGGTCGGTCCGCTCCATGACGGCGTGATCGATCGAGATCGAGGTCGCTTCGGCGAAGGCGCGCTCCTCGAGACGCGTGAAGGTCAGGTCGCGCTCCGACCCGGCGACCGCGTCGCGGCAGGCTGCGACGAGCTTCGGCTCGAAACGGGCGAGTTCGGACAGCAGGGCCCGGATCGGGAAGACGAACATGCCGCTGTTCCAGGCGTAGCCTCCGCTCGCGACGAACGCCTGCGCACGGGCGAGGTCCGGCTTCTCGACGAACTCGGCGAGATCCGCCGCGCCGGGCAGGTCCGGCCAGGGATTGCCGCGTCGGATGTATCCGAGTCCGGTGTCCGCGTATTGCGGCGTGATGCCGAAGGTGGTCAGCGCGCCGCGGCGAGCGGCGGCGGCAGCGGTGTCGACCGCGGCGAGGAACGCGTCGACGTCACGGATCACGTGGTCCGAAGGCAGGACGAGCAGGATGCCGTCGGGATCGTCGCGCTCGACGAGCGCGGCGGCCGCGGCGATCGCCGGCGCCGTGTTCCGGGCGACGGGCTCGAGGGCGATGGCGGCGGGCTCGACGCCCGCTTCGCGGAGCTGCTCGGCGATGATGAAGCGGTGCTCGTCGTTGCAGACGACGATCGGCGGCGCGAAGACGTCCGCATCCGCGACGCGCAGGGCGGTCTCCTGGATCAGCGTGCGCTCGCCGGCCAGGGGCAGCAGCTGCTTCGGGAAAGCGCGGCGGGAGAGCGGCCAGAGGCGGGTCCCGGAGCCGCCCGACAGCAGCACCGGGTGGATCCGGCCCTCGACGGGGCGGGTGGGAGAGGTCATTTCCGTGGGGATTCCTGGGGGAGGAGGCGAAGCCTCCAGCGGGCGGGAGCGCCGACCCTACCCGAGTTCCGCGCATCGCAAAAGCGGCGCGAAGAGGGCGGGACCTCGCCGGGGAAGGTCCGTCGGGACTCGCGGCCCTAGGTCGTCAACCGGCGCGCGCGAAGCCGGAGCAGGAAGGGCAGCGCCACGAGCACGCACAGGATCTCCGCCACCCCCGCCACGCCGAACGCAGCCTGGTAGCCGGCCGCCGCACCGTGGCTCGCGCGGACGGTGTCGCTCACGAATCCCCCGGTGAGCGGGCCGAGGATGAAGCCCAGGCTGCCGGCGGTGTTGAACGCACCGAGCGCCGTCGAACGGATCTCCGGCGGCGTGAGATCCGTCGTCATCAACATCGACGGTACGAACATGACCGCCGCCGACATGCCGATGACCGCCATCCCCGGCGCGATCCATTCCGTCGGCCAGAACCCGAGACTCGCCGTCAGCACGCCGTAGATCGCCGAGCCGCCGCAGAGCAGCGCCGTCTTCGAGACGCGATCCGCGAGCACGCCGAAGGGAAACGAGAGCAGGGCGAAGGGCAGCATGAAGACGGCGATCCACATCCCGACCTGCGGCGGATCGGCGCCGTGGAGTCCGGACGCGAAGAGCGAGAAGGTCGTCGTGTAGAAGCCGACCGTGAAGCGGTCGGCGAACGCGAAGATGAGCGGTGCGATCATCGAACGGTGTCGCTTGATCGCGCGCCAGATCTCCCCCGTGCCGGGCCGCGATTCGCTGACCTTCGGATCGGGCAGGGCGAAGGAGGCGAGCAGCGCCGCGCCCACCAGCAGCCCCGCGCCCGTCATCAGCGGTCGCAGCACGTCCTCGCGCCCGAGTACGCCGCCGATCGGGGCGCCGATCGCGACGCCCAGCATCATGCCCGCGCCGGTCACGCCCATCGAGAAGCCACGCCCCTGCGCGCCGCCCAGGCTCGCCGAGATCGAGAGCAGGAGCGAGAGCGCGAAGATGTGCGCGCAGCCTTCGATGAAGCGGATGCCCATGAAGACCGGAAAGGGGGTGTCGAGGGACATCGCGAGGAAGCAGAGCGCGTCGACGACGAGGGCGCCGATCACGAGCGGCCGGCGTTGGCCGATCCGGTCGGCGAGCGCGCCGGCGAGGGGCGCCGCGATCGCCGCGCCGATCATGTTGATGGACATGAAGAGGGAGGTGAGCAGCTCGGAGACGGCGAAGCGCTCTCCGACCAGCTCGCGCAGGATCGGCACCGGCAGCGTGACCGGCATCATGATGGAGACGGCGAGCAGGCCCATCAGCGCGATGCGCGCGCGTGCCGGCGCTTCCATGCGGTTCTCCATCCCCGTGGCCATCGATTCCCGGCCGATCTTAGTGCACCGGGGCGGCCGCGCGCCGGGGGCCCCGGCCCTCAAGGTCGGGCTCCGCGCGGTCGAAAACGCAGGAATGCGATCAGCGGACTCACGTGGGCCTGCTCTCTCGCGAGGACGCCAGACGCTCGGCGCGGCCGCGCTGTGGATCGTGCTCCTGTCGAGTCGCCCGACCCTCGCCGCCCTCGAGGTCGAGGTCACGGGGCCCGACGGGTCACCGGTTCGCGACGCGGTGGTCTCGTTCGAGGCGATCGACCCGGCAAGCGGGCGTCCGGGTCCGCGCTCGAGCGTCCCGGCGTCGCCGCGCGCGGGGCGCGCCGTGATGGACCAGATCGACCTCGCCTTCGAGCCGCACGTCCTGCCCGTCGAGGTCGGGACCCTGGTCGATTTCCCGAACAGCGACCAGGTGCGCCACAGCATCTACTCGTTCAGTGCCGCGCGCACGTTCGAGATCAAGCTCTACCGAGGCAGCGAGGTTCCGCCGATCCGTTTCGATCGCGCCGGCGTCGCGGTCCTCGGCTGCAACATCCACGACGACATGCTCGCGTACGTCTACGTCCTGGAGACGCCCCACTTCGGGGTGACGGAGACCGACGGTCGGGCCCGGATCGAGGGGCTCTTGCCCGGTCGCTATCTCGTGCGCGTCCGACATCCGCGAATCGATGCGAGCGTCGCCCTCGAGAGGCAGGAGGACCTCCCCTCGGAGGGGCCGCTTCGGCTGGTCCTGCCCTCGCTGCCGCCGCCGCGCGCCGAGCCGGTCGAGGCGCCGGACGACGGACTCGACGGGCTCTTCGGGGCGCTGCCGTGACGCGGTCGCTCGGGTTTCGCGCACGGCTGCTCGCGGCGATGCTCTTCGTGGTCGTCGGTCTGCACGCCGCGACGAGCTACGTCGTGCTGGCCCGCACGGAGCGGCAGGGCGAGGCGCGTGCGATCGCCGAGCTCGAAGCGGGACGACGCGTCTTCGAGCGCCTGCTCGAGGATCGCGAGCGACGCCTGCTCTCGACGGTGGGTGTCCTCGTGACGGACTTCGGGCTGCGGCGAGCGGTGGCGACCGAGGACGCGCCGACCGTCTCGTCCGCCCTCGCGAACCACGGTCGTCGGGTCGGGGCGAGCCTCGCGTTCCTGCTCGACGCCGACGCGGACCTCGCGGCCGTCGATCCACCCGACGCGAAGCTCGATACGGAATCCGATGCGTTCCGGGGGCTCGTCGCGGAGGCGCGGCGATCGGGCACGGCGAGCGGCATCGCCTTCCTCGGCGGCCGACCCGAACAGATCGTGCTCGTCCCCGTCAAGGCGCCCATCACGGTCGGCTGGGTGGGCATGGGATTCGAGCTCGATGGCCAGCTGGCGACCGAGCTCCAGACGCTCACCGGGCTGCACGTCTCGTTCTGGTCGCGTGCCTCGCCGACCGCGACGGTGCGACTGTCGTCGACGTTGGTGCCGGCGGATCGCGCGGAGCTCGCCGCCCGAATCGATCGAGGCGAGTTCGCCGCGGACGCGACCCGTTCGCCGGATTTCGCCGAGGTCGGATGGTTCACCCGGCCGGTCGAGCTCGGCGGACGCTCGGACGGGAGCTTCGGTGCGATCCTGCAGACCTCCTATGGCGACGCGATGGCGCCGGCCACCGAGCAGCGGCGGGAGCTCGTCCGCTTCTTCGCGGCGGCGGTCGCCGTCGCCCTGACGCTCTCCCTCGCGGTGGCGCGCCGGGTGACGCGACCGGTCTCGATGCTCGCGGACGCCGCGAAGGCCGTGTCCGCAGGAGACGTCCGGGCCCGGGTCGACCTGCCCGACACCCACGACGAGTTCGGCGCGCTGGCGCGCACCTTCCGGATCATGCAGGAGACCGTGGCGGATCGCGAAGAACGGATCCTGCACGAGAGTCTCCACGACCGGCTCACGCGACTGCCCAACCGCGTCGCGGTCGAGAACGAGCTCGATCGACGGCTGGCGGGCGGCGAGGCGTTCTCCGTCCTCCATCTCGACATCGCACAGCTGAAGGACATCAACGGGACGCTGGGCGCCACGATCGGCGACGAGCTGCTCGTCCGGAGCGCGGATCTCCTCCGATCGATCCCCGGGATCGTCTGGGTCGGGCGCGTCGGCGGCGACGAGTTCTTCGCGATCACCGACGCGGTCGATGCCTCCGAGGTCGCCGGGGTGAGCCGCGTGGCGCGGGAGCGCCTCGAGGCGCCCCACGACATCCGCGACGTCCGGGTCTCGGTCACGATTCGCATCGGCACCGTCGCCGTCCCCGAGGAGGGTCGGGAGGTCGAGGTCGTGATGCGGCGCGCGGAGATGGCGCTCGCCCTGGCGAAACAATCCGAATCGGGCGTCGCGGCCTACGTGGCCGGACTCGAGGAAGCGAATCAGCGTCGCATCGGCATCGCGATCGAGCTCGAGCGCGCCCTCGACCGCGGCGAGCTCGAGCTCCACTACCAGCCGAAGATCGATCTCCGGACGGCGCGGGTGCTGGGTGCGGAAGCGCTGATCCGCTGGACGCACCCGACGATGGGACGCATGAACCCCGAGGAGTTTATCGGCATCGCCGAGCAGACCGGGTTCATCGGCAACATCTCGCAGTGGGTACTCGGGACAGCATGCCGACAGATCGCGGAATGGTCTTCGACGGGCGTGGACCTCGTCGTGAGCATCAACCTGTCGGCGAACGACGCCAGCGAGCCGGGTCTGCCGGACCGGATCGCCGAAGCGCTGGCGGAGCGCGGCGTGCCGCCGGAGCTGCTCACGATCGAAGTCACCGAGAGCGCGATCATGGATCATCCCGAGCAGGCCGCGCAGGTGCTGTCGCGCGTGCGCGGCATGGGCGTCGGGGTCTCGATCGACGACTTCGGGACGGGGCACTCCTCGCTCGCCCAGCTTCGGAAGCTCCCGGTGGACGAGCTGAAGATCGATCAGGCCTTCGTTCGCCACCTGCGCGAGGCATCGCCGGACGAGGCGATCATCCGCGCGACCGTCGAGCTCGGGCACAGCCTCGGGCTCAAGGTCGTCGCCGAGGGCGTCGAAGACCGGATCAGCTGGCGGATCCTGAAGCGGAACGAGTGCGACGTCGCGCAGGGCTATTGGATGGGACGTCCGATGCCGCCGGAGGATTTCTCGATCTGGCTCGATCGATTCGAGAAGGAAGGCCTCGATGTGTGAGCGGCAGGCGAAGGGCGGGGAGACTCGGAGGAGCGTGGGGCGGATCGCGCTCGCGGTGATCGCGGCGACCTTCCTGGCCGCGCCGGCGTGGGCCGGAGGGCGACTGCTGGCGACCGGCGGCGCGACGCAGATCGAGGGATCGGCGGGCAGTGGCATCGTTCCGTGGGCGGTCATCGCCGGGACCGGGACGGATCTCGAGATCGGCGCCTCGATGTTCGGGACGGGCGTCTTCACCGACGACCTCCGGCTCACGAGCTTCGGCGCCGCCGTGGGTCTCTACGATCGGGTGGAGCTCTCCTTCGCCCATCAGCGGCTCGAGGTCCGGCCCCTCGACGAGCTGATCAAGCAGAACGTGTTCGGCGTCAAGGTGCGCGTCGCGGGGGACCTGATCTACGGGCCGGTGCCGGCGATCGCCGTCGGCGCGCAGTTCAAGCACGTCCTCGACTTCGACGTTCCGCGACTCGTCGGCGCCGACGACGACTGGGGCGTGGACCTCTACGCGGGGGCGAGCAAGGTCTTCCTCGGCGCGGCCGCGGGGCACAACCTGCTCCTGAACGGCGTGGTCCGGGCGAGTCGTGCGAACGAGCTGGGGCTGCTCGGGT
>JAUIMK010000269.1 GCA_030432735.1 bacterium | reverse complement strand
TATCAGCAGAGCAACGACCTGATCACGCTCTTCGGGAGCCCGGATGCCCTCGATCCGCGGCTCGATCCGATCATCTACGACCCCGATCCGTTGAACCCGACCGGCGCGATCTTCTCCGGCGACGACTTCAACGAGAGCGAGTTCCGCAAGACGGCCTCCGTCATGAAGCTCGTCTGCGAGGGACATGCCGGCGCCGGCACCATCGAGATGGGCGGCTACGACTATCACGGCGGGACGCGATCGCGCGGTGAGCTCAAGGACTTCACCGCCGGTCAGTGCATCGGGTCGATCCTCGAGTACGCGCGGCGCAACCCGCTCGTCGGCGACGTGATGATCTACCTCTTCTCCGACGGCTCGTTGTCGTCGGACGGGCAGATCGACAACTCCGTCGACGGTCGCGGCAAGGGCGCCTGGCAGTCGGACAACTCGAGCACGGCCTCGGGCGTGATGTTGATCTACCGCCAGTCGGCCAAGCCGGACCTCGTCCCGGCCTACGCCACGACGCGGCAGATCGGGTATTTCCGCCCGACCGGCACGGTCGAGACGAGCGCGAACCCGGTGGCCAACAACCCGGAAGCGCTCGCTCAGCTGGTGATCCTCAACTACATGGCGCTCCACGGTGCGACCGCCGGTGACTTCAACACGCTCTTCCCGGGCAACGCCCTGGGGTCGGAGGCCGCGAACCTGATCGCGTTCACGCAGATCAGATAGCGCCTGGCGCCCGCGTCTCGTCGCGGGGCAGGAGGGGACGATGCAGCAGACGGACGGCGCCGCGCCGGCGTGGCTCTTCTCTTTCGTCGATCTGGCATTCCTGATGCTGATCGCGATGACTCAGCTCGCGCCCGATCCGGGTGCGAAGATTCCGAATCTCGGCGAGATGATCGTTCCGAAGGTCGGCGCCGCCGCGTCGACGGAGATGGGCGACAGCGCCGCCGAGGTCTGGCAGCTACGCGTGCACCCGCCGGAGGAAGAGGCGACGAGCCCCTACGAGCTCGTGCGCGTGACCGACGGTGAAGCCGTGGATGACGGCGCGCGGATCGAGGCCGAAGCGCTCCGCGTGCAGCTCGCCGATCTCAAGGCGGGCAGCCTCGCCAAGCCGATGCTCGCGCCGCACGAGGATTCCCGCAGCCAGGACATGCTCGAGGCGGCGGCCATGCTCGAAGAGCTGTGGCCGGGACGCCGTCGTGCCACCGTCAGCCGGGTCTTCGATCGCGGATGAGTACCTGGCGCGTCCATCGCCACTACGGCTTCGGCGCGGCGCGGGTCCCCCTGCGCGCGCGACCGCTTCGCGCGAAGGCCGGCGGATTCCGCGAAGGCATCTCGACGATGTTCTGGGAGTTCTTCCAGGGCAGTCCCCTCGTCGTCACGCGCCGGATCCTCGCCCACACGCCGGCGCTCGCCCTGGGCTTCCTGATCGTCGCGACCTTCGTCACGACGCTGACCCGCGACCATTCGGACACGTCCGACATCGAAGTGGTCATGCTCCAGACGCCGCTCCTGCCTTCGATCGAAGAAGTGCCCCCGCCGATCGAGGTCGCCGAGGTCGAGCCTCCGCCGCCGGTCGCGCCGCCCGAGCCGGTGAAGCCGGAGCCCAAGCCCGAGCCCAAGCTCGCCGAGAAGCCCCCGCCGCCTCCGCCGCCGGTCGCGAAGCCGGAGCCCCCGCCGCGCGTGAAGCCGAAGCCGGTGATCCCGCAGATCGCGAAGGTCGAGCCGCCGCCTCCGCCGCCCAAGCCCCGGGTGGAGCGGCCGGTGCGTGAGAGGCCGAAGCTCGCGCCGACGCCGAAGCCGCGGGTCGCCATCGACCGCATGAAGCCCGCGCCCCAGCGTGCACCGACCCCCGTCGAGCGGATCGCGCGCGCGCCGCGTCCCGAGTTGTCGAAGAAGGTGGCGCCCGCACTGACGGCCCCCGCCGCGCCCTCCTTCGAGCCCGCGCCGGCGCCGAAGAAGCAGTTCCGCGTCGCGAAGGCACGCCCGAGCGCCGGGGAGCGACCGCGTCCGATGCCGGGCCTCGCCCCGGCCCCGGTGCAGCCGAAGGTCGCGCCGCCCCCGCCGCCGGGACCCCGCCCGGAACGAAGCCGTGCGCCGTCGCCGAGCCAGGCGCGCCGTCCGAGGACCCCGGCTCCGACGATGGCGGTCGCGGCGGTTCCGGACGCGCCGCGTCCGTCGATGCCCACGCTGGGCCGGACGGAGCGGTCCGCTCCGAAGGCGGAGACTTCCCGACGGGCCCCGCGCCTGGCAGCGGCCCCCGTGCGCCTGCCGACCGCCCCCGTGGCTCCGACGCCGCAGTTCGCGAAGCGACAGGGCCGTAGGGCGCCGACCGAGGCGCCTTCGGAAGGCGCTCGCCCCGGTGTGGCCGGAGTCCCCCTCGGCTCCCTCGCTGCCTGCGTCAGCGACCGCGAAGAGGATCGCCTCAAGCAGGCGGTCGTTGCGGCCGTAAAGACGCAGGAGGAGTGCGTAAGTCGAAAGGGAACCTACCGATTCGTCGAGACCAAGAACCTGAACGCGTTCTTGATGTGGATCGATCGGGGGGCCGGGGGCGCAGCGGGTGATCGCTGCGACGAGCTTCGCAACGCACTCGAGTGTCTCGAGAGCGCCGGCCTTCGAGCGGCGCGTTAGAGGGAAACCGCGATGATTTCGAATCCGATCCGCATCCTCGGCCTGGCGCTCGCCGCGCTGCTCTTCGCAGTCGGTGGTGCACAGGCCAACGCCGGCGAGGCGACCTGGGATGACTACCTCGACTTCGCCTACGTCTTCAGCTCTTCGGATTCGGAGCAGCTGACGGAGCGGCTCGACGGCTACGCGGCCGAGATCGGGCTGTCCCTCGATGCGTACGTGAAGCGTACGATCGAGGATCGCGAAGCGAAGGGCGGCGAGGAGTCGTCGGTCACGCGTCGCCGCGCGATCGCGCAGCTCCTCCAGTATCTCTCGACCCGCGAGCCGGGCTTCCTCGACAAGAGCGTCGACACGATCGAGATCTTCGCCGACGAGAACAGCCGGCACGAGGACCGCTACTGGTACCACTACATCCACGCCCACCGCGCCCTCGAGCGCGGGAGCGACACCGACTTCGTCCAGCACGTGCTCGGGCTCTGGATGGACGTGGTCGTTCCGCTCGAGTCGCCCTTCGAGACGCTGCAGAAGCTCTCGCTCTCGCAGTCGGCGAACTCGGGCTTCGTCTCGGCGCTCCCCTACGTCTTCGAGAACGTCGCGCGGCTCACGCTCCTGCGCAGCCAGGAGATGGGCATGACCGTGGGTCTCGATCCGCTGGCGTCGGTCGTACGGCTCCTCGCCGATCAGCGCGTCGGCGCGCATCCGGACGTGATTCCGGTCGCGGCCTCCGTTCGCGACTACCTCGAGCGCATCATCCACCGCCTCGAGGGCCCCGAGTCCGACGGCGGGAGCCTGACCTTCACCCTCGTCCTCTTCGAAGCCAGCAAGGCTCACGACGAGAGCCGCGGGCTGCTCGCGAGCGAAGGTCTCTCGGACAAGACGATCGCGGCGATCCGCGCGGCCTCGTCGGCCTACGGTCGCGCGATCGACCTCGCGGAGACGCCCTCGGGCCAGGCCGCGGTCTACACGCGCGTGCTTCGCCAGATGGGCGAGGTCTTCGCCGCGAAGCAGCGCCTCGGGGTCGACCCCGACGTCGAGGTGCCCTTCACGATCGAGGGCGCGCTCCAGGTCTACGGCATGCTCCACGAGGCGCGGGACGGCGGCTGGGCGAAGCTCGGCTTTCGGACGAGCGGCTACGAGAGCTACCTCGAGTCGATGCGCGGTCTCTGGGAGGAGATCCAGGAGGCGACGCTGAACAGCGCCGACTACTACCTCTCTCGCGCCCTCGAGGATCCGGCGCGCAGCTCGGACCTCACCCGGAACGCCGCGCGGCTCTATGCCCGCTACCTCTCCCACTTCGATCGCTATGCGACGGCGGACGCGACGGACTACGTCCCGGACTCCGCCTATTTCGCGGCCTACGAGGCGGCTCGCGGCTACGGCGACGCCTTCGTGGCCTACGGTGTCGCGAATCCGGGTCCGGCGGAGATCCAGCTCGCGGTCGAGCGCTACCAGCTCGCCCTGCGCGCCTTCCCCTTCGATCGCACGCTCTGGCCGGCGCTCACGACGGCGCTCGAGCGCCGCGGTCGCGCCAACGACTTCCTGGCCCTCGCGCGGCCGATCGCCGAGACGGTCGCCGGCTCGCGCCACGCGGCTTCCTGGATCGCCCAGAACGGCGCCGGGTCGCGCACGATCGCGACCTTCCGCAAGGGCCTCGGAGACGAGCTCGTGCTGATGTACATGGGCTTCGCCGATGCGTCGGGTCTCGCGGAGCTCGAGAAGAGCCTCGACGATCTGAAGTCGCGTCGGGGCACGCTGCGCCGCAAGCTCGATCAGCTCGCGTCCCGTCGCGACGCGAACAAGGGGGACAACGCCGGTCCGGCCGCGATGGGCGCCGGGGGCGACGACGCCGTGCGCTTCGGGACCGCCGAGTCGCGACGCATCGCCCGCGAGCTCGAGGACGGCGGCCGCCAGCTCTCGAAGCTCGAGAAGCAGATCGCGGCCCGCGCGCGGGCGCTTCCGCTCTTCAGGGCAGTCGTCGAGAGCAAGGAGCTCGCTCCGGAGCTGCGCAGTCAGCGGCAGCACCCGATCCACACTCTGCTGCGCCGCCTCTATCACGAAGGCTAGGAAGCGAGGAACGAGAGATGATGATGATCCGAACCTACGCACTTCGCGCGCTCGCCTGCGCGGCGGTCCTTCCCTTCCTCGCTTGCGCGGGGGGCGGGGAGCCCGACTTCGAGGCGATGGAGGCGGCGAGCTCCGTCGAGGAGGCGCCGCTCGGCGGCGAAGCCCTGGCCCAGCGCCGCATGGACCTCGACCGCGCCTGGCGCGACCTCATGCACTTCGAGGCGACGATGGAGAGCATGGTCGACCGGCGCGACAGCCGATCGGTCGCGCTCCTCGACGGCTTCCTCGACGAGTACATGGGCACGCATCTCGCGGCGCTCCTCCGGCCGGAGTGGCAGAGCAGTCATCCCGAGGTGATGGCGCTCGATGCGAACCTCCGCTTCCTCCAGGCCGAGCTCTTCGCGCAGATGCGATACACGCGTCGCGTGCAGGAGTCGATCGAGGACATCGAGAACCGCTTCCTGGGTCGCGAGAGCATGCTCGTCGAATACCCGCGCGGTGAACAGCGACCGCTCGGGGAAGCGCTCCAGATGCTCCGCGACCGAAAGTGGTCGAGCTGACCTTAATGGCGGACGCGGCCACGGCCGACCGCTCTTTCCGAATCCAGTCGACCCGCGTCGTACGCAAGGGGAATCCGAATGCTCGGTGACGAAACGATGACCTTCCTGGTGACCGGCGTAGCGCTCGCCGCCGTCTGCGTTCCCTTCTTCCAGGGGATCCGCATCTCTCTCGCGGGCTGGGCGGCGACGCGTCGCGTGCCCTCCGAGGAGCTGCGCAAGAACCGTGCGGCGGACGACGGCAAGACCGAGCCGCTCGCCTGCCTGATGCTTCGCGTGCTGCAGAAGTCGCTCCGCGAGGGCGAGCGCGAGGGACAGCCCTCGGACTTCGTCTTCGACGCGACGCGCCAGTACGTCGTCAACGAGTACGAGCACAACTACGCGCGGCTGATCACGATGTACGCGAGCCTGCTCCCGCCGATCGGCTTCATCGGGACCACCGGCGGCATGTTGATCCTCTTCCTCTCCATGCACCTCGCCGACGACTCCCTCGAGCTGGGGGCACTGGCGATCGCGCTCACCTCGAGCGTCTTCGCCCTCGTCGCCTACGCGGCGCTCGAAGGCCTGAAGATCCGGATCTACGCGCGCCTCCTCGAGTCGCTCCGCGACGTGGAGGTGCTCTACCAGAAGGCCGACGCGCGCCGTGAGCAGGCTTCGGCCGATCGCTCGGCGAAGCCGTTGGGTGCGCCCGCTTCCGCCTGATCCGCGCGTTCCGCCCCGAAGCGGTGACCCGAAGACGGCGTGAGGCGCAGGCGCCGACGTCCGCGAGCGGACGGCGCGGTCGGCCTCTCTGTGCTTCGCGCGAGGCGCAAGCGCGCTTCTTGCCATTCCCACCGCGCCTGCTTAACTCCGGCCTTCGGAGGCGCAGGACGCGTGGGAAAGCCTGATTTCGATCCCTATTTCTCGCATTGGGCGGACCTCGCCGCGCGCAAGGTCGTCGCCGCGCATCCACCCGTGGACGGTCGGCCGATCGTCTGCGCGGCGGGGATCACGCCCTCCGGCGTCGTCCACATCGGGAATTTCCGGGAGGTGATGACCGTCGACCTCGTCGCTCGCGCGCTGCGCGATCAGGGGATCCCGGTCCGCTTCATCTACTCCTGGGACGACTTCGACGTCTTCCGCAAGGTGCCGAAGGACGCGCCCCAGCAGGAGATGCTCGCCGAGAACCTGCGGCGGAGCGTGGCGGACGTGCCGGATCCCTATTTCGATCCGGAGGCGAGCGAGGAGAACGCGCCCTCCGACTCCTACGCGAGCCATCACATCGAGCGCTTCGAGTCGAGCCTCGCGCCGCTCGGGATCGCGCCGGAGTTCATCCGCCAGTCGAAGGCCTACCGCGCGGGCACCTACGCGGAAGGGATCCGCAAGGCGCTCGAGAACGAGGACGTGATCCGGGGCGTGCTCGACGAGTTCCGCAAGGAGCCGCTGGCGGACGAC
>JAUIMK010000268.1 GCA_030432735.1 bacterium | reverse complement strand
GTGCGGCTGCTCGTTCGTTCCGTGTCGCGTGTCGACCGTCCCTCTGGAGCGGACGGCCGTGAAATCACTCGTCTATTTCTTCTCTTCGCGCGTCTTCGGCCGCCTCGGTGCGCACGGTGCGCCCGCGAGGGCGAGCGCGCCGCCGGCCGCGCTGGGCCGATCCCACCCCGAGGCTGTCCGAGGCGCGAAGGGCGCGGAGCCTAGCAGAGGGCTCCCTGCGGCTCAATTTGCCCGCCCGGCGGACGGAATCCTCAGGCCAGACTCCCCACGGGTGGCCGCACCGGGATGCCCGCCGCCAGCAGCTCCGCCTTCACCTCGCCGACCGTCGTCTCCTTGAAGTGGAAGATCGACGCCGCGAGCGCCGCCTGGCAGTGGCCGCCCGTCGGTCCGTCGTCGAGGGCCGTCGCCAGGTCCGCCGCGCTGCCGCCGCCCCCGCTCGCGATCACCGGGATCGTGACCCGGTCCGCGACCGCCCGGAGCATCGCCAGGTCGTAGCCGCTCTTCGTCCCGTCCCGGTCCATGCTGGTCAGCAGGATCTCGCCCGCACCGCGCTCCGCGACCTGGGCCGCCCACTCGACCGCGTCGATGCCGGTCTCGTTCCGACCGCCGTGGGTGAAGACCTCCCAGCGCGGCGTCTCGCCTTCGCCGGAGACCTGCTTCGCATCGATCGCCACGACCAGGTTCGCGCTGCCGATCTTCGCCGCCGCCTCGTCGACGAGATCCGGCCGCTTGATCGCGGCGGTCATGACCGAGACTTTGTCCGCCCCGGCGTTCAGCAGGTCGCGGATGTCCTGGAGCGAACGCACGCCGCCCCCGACACAGAGCGGCATGAAGACGCTCTCCGCGGTTCGCGCGACGACGTCGAGCAGGATGCCCCGCTCTTCGTGACTCGCGGTGATGTCGAGGAAGGTGATCTCGTCCGCTTCCTGCTCGTCGTAGCGCTTCGCGACCTCGACGGGGTCCCCCGCATCGACGTGGTCGACGTACTTCACGCCCTTCACGACGCGCCCCTGGTCGACGTCGAGACAAGGGATGATGCGCTTCTTGAGTCCGCTGCTCGTGCTCTCGTCCGGCATGGCCGTGTCAGGCGCCTCCCTCTTCGAGTGCGGCGACCGCCGCGAGGGCCTCGTCGAGGTCGACGGCGCCGGTGTAGATCGCGCGGCCGGCGATGACTCCGCAGATTCCCTTCGCGCGCAGGGCGGCGGAGTCGAGGATGTCCTGGACGGTCGCGACGCCGCCGGACACGATCACCGGGATCGAGAGCGCTTCCGCGAGGGCCGCCGTCTGCGGGATGTTGGGCCCCGTGAGCATGCCGTCACGGGCGATGTCGGTGTAGACGATCGCGGCGACGCCGGCGTCCTCGAAGCGCTTGCCGAGCTCGATCGCGGTCGTCTCGCTCGCCTCGAGCCAGCCTTCGACGGCGACGCGGCCGTCCCGCGCGTCGATCCCGACGACGATCTTCTCCGGGTGCGCGGCCGCCGCCTTCTTCACGAGCTCGGGATCGCGAAGCGCGACGGTTCCGAGGATCACGCGATCGAGTCCCCAGGAGAGCGCGGTCTCGATCCCGGCCATGTCCCTGAGTCCCCCGCCGAGCTGGACCGGAACGTCTCCGACCTCCGCGAGGATGCGCCGGACGGGCGCTTCCGCCATCGGTCGCCCCGCCTTCGCGCCCTCGAGATCGACGACGTGGAGGCGCTTGATCCCGGCCTCGAAGAAGCGTTTCGCCACGTTCGCGGGGTCGGCGTCGTAGACCGTCGCCTGGTCGTAGTCGCCCTGGGAGAGACGGACGGCGGAGCCGCCCAGGAGGTCGATCGCCGGGATGAGTTCGAAGCTCGACATCAGCACTGGTCCAGCCAGGCGCGGTAGGCGTCGAGCAGGCGCTTGCCGGCGGACTGGCTCTTCTCCGGGTGGAACTGGACCGCGAACACGTTGTCCTTCGCGACCGCCGCCGCGAAGGTTCCGCCGTAGTTCGCGCGGCCGACGATGATGGATTCGTCTTCCGGCTCCGGGCGATACGAGTGCACGAAGTAGTAGATGTCGCGGTCCGGCAGCGCCTGCACCATCGGGTGGTCACCGGAGCCACCGCGCCCCTTCGAATAGACCACCTCGTTCCAGCCGATGTGCGGGACGACGAGCGGCTCGCCGTTCTCGTCCTTGTCGGGGAAGCGCGTCACGCGACCGGCGAGCTGGCCGAGACCGGGGGTGATGCCGTGCTCGGTGCCTTCGTCGAAGAGCAGCTGCAGGCCGAAGCAGATGCCCAGATAGGGTCGGCCACCGCTCGTCACTTCCTTGATCGCGTCGGTCAGTCCCGCCGCCTCGAGCGCCAGCACCGCATCCCGGAACGCACCGACGCCGGGCAGCAGCACGCCGTCCGTCGCGCGCACGACCGCCGGATCGCTCGTCACGACCGGCTCGAGGTCGCTTCGCTCGAGCGCTTTCGCGACGGAGCGGATGTTCCCTGCGCCGTAGTCGACGAGGGCGATGCGCGGGGGGGTCTCGAAGGGCATCGGAAGCTAGAGCGCCCCCTTGACCGTCGGCAGCCCCGTCTCGCGCGGATCGATCGCGACCGCCTCGCGGAGCGCGCGGGCGACGCCCTTGAACGTCGCCTCGACCACGTGGTGCGGACTCTTGCCGTATCGCTTCTCGATGTGGAGATCGAGTCCGGCGCTCTGGCTGAATGCGTACATGAAGTCTTCGGTCAGCGTCCCGTCGAAGCTCGCGATCATCGGATTGTCGAGCTCGACCCGGTAGACGAGATAGGGCCTATTCGAGACGTCGACGGCGACCTCGACCTTGGCTTCTGCCATCGGAAGCAGGCACGAACCGAAGCGCTTGATCCCGATCGCTCCGCCGAGGGCCTCGCGAAAGGCCTGGCCGAGGGAGATGCCGACGTCTTCGACGGTGTGGTGGAGGTCGACCTCGATGTCGCCCTTCGCCTTCACTTCGAGGTCGAAGAGCGCGTGACGACCGAAGCTCTCGAGCATGTGGTCGAAGAAGGGGATCCCCGTCGAGATGTCGTACTGACCGCTTCCATCCAGATCGATCCGGATCCGGATGTCGGTCTCCTTGGTCTTGCGGGCGATCGTCGCGACGCGGCGCGCGCCGGCCGCGTCCTGCGCAGTCGAAGACATGGGGATGGCTCCAGGGCGGGGGAGGCCCGTTTGGCGGGGGGTGGTCCAGGCTCCGGGCGCTCAGGCGGGCGCCGAGTCGGGGAGACCCGGAACGTCGGGATCTTACAGGCTTTTTCGGATTCTCGCCGAAACGCGTTCGGCGCGGGGCCCAACGAAAGCGGCGGCGCCCGAATGGAGCGCCGCCGGCTGGAATCTCGCACGGGACCGGCCGGGCCGGTCCCGACTCAGAGCTCGAGGTCCCGGGCGGCCTCCCGCTCCCGGCGGGCCCGGCGGATCTTGGCCAGCCGGAGCTCGACGGAAGCACCGTGACCCGTCAGGCCTTCGACGTTCGCGAGGCGGACGATGTCCGCGCCGAGCTCCCGCAGCTTCGGCGGCTCGAACTTCATGAAGCTGGTCCGCTTCAGGAAGTCCTCGACCGAGAGCGGCGAGAAGAAGCGCGCCGTGCCGCCGGTCGGCAGCACGTGGTTCGGACCGGCGATGTAGTCACCGACCGCGACCGGCGTGTAGTGGCCCAGGAAGATCGCCCCGGCGTTCTGGATCTCCTTCGCGATCTTCTCCGGATCCTCGACGGCGAGGACCAGGTGCTCGGACGCGTATTCCTCCGAGAGCCGGATCGACTCCTCGAGGCTCTTCGTCTGGATGATCGCCCCGCGCGCCTTGATCGACTTCTTGGCGATCGTCGCGCGATCGAGGTCCTTCAGCTGACGCGTGAGCTGGTCCTGCACGCGCGTGATCAGACCCTTCACGTGCGTGATCAGGACGGCCTGCGCGAGCTCGTCGTGCTCGGCCTGCGAGATGAGGTCCGCGGCGAGCCAGGCGGGGGTCGCGCTCTTGTCGGCGACGATGCAGACCTCCGTCGGGCCGGCTTCGCTGTCGATGCCGACCTGGCCGAAGACCTGCTTCTTCGCGGTCGCGACCCAGACGGAGCCCGGGCCGGTGATCTTGTCGACCCGCGGCACGGACTCGGTTCCGTACGCGAGAGCGGCGACGGCGTGGGCGCCGCCCATCTTGAAGACGCGGTGGACGCCCGCGACCTTCGCGGCCATCAGCACCTCGGGCGTGATCGTCCCGTCCTCGCGAGGCGGCGTGACCATGCAGATCTCGGGCACCTCGACGACCGAGGCGGGAATCGCGTTCATCACGACGGAGGACGGGTAGAGCGCTTTTCCGCCCGGGACGTAGAGACCGACGCGGGCGAGGGGTCGCACGCGCTGGCCCATGTAGCCGCCGCCTTCCTCGCGCATCTCCCAGGAAGAGGGGATCCGCTTGCGGTGGAACTCGCGGACGCGCATCGCGGCCTTGCCGATCGCCGCGCGGTCCGCGCTGTCGACCTGGTCGCAGCCTTCGTCCCACTCTTCCGGCGTCACTTCGAGCTTGTCGAGCGCGGCGCCGTCGAACTTCTTCACGAAGCCCCGCAGCGCCTCGTCTCCGCCCTTGCGGACGGCGGCGATGATCTTCGCGACGTCTTCTTCGACGTCGAGGACCGAGTCGACCCGCCGGTCGCAGACCGACTTCCAATCGTCCTCGAACTTCGCGTCGTCACTCTTGAAGACGCGCATCAACTTCGTTGCTTTGGCGGCCATGTCTGCCTACCTCCTGTCGCGGCGGAGCGAGCCTGATTCTCCTTCGATGCTCCGCGCTGCGACGGCGTCCGTTCGAAGCGGACCCCTTGTTCGTTCCGGATTCCCACCGGTCGTTGGTTCGTCGATCCTTCGTCCGCGGCCCGCTACGGCCACCGTCCAGCCACCACTCTCGGCCTGCTCGCCAGGTCGAAGCGCCGCTCCACGTCCGTGAATCCCGCTTCCTTCAACAGCCCCTCGACTTCATCTGCCTGTTCGGGGGAGAGCTCGATCCCGAGCCAGCCGCCCGAGGAGAGATGATCGCCCGCTTCCGCCACCAGCCGCCGGATCACGTCGAGCCCGTCCTGCCCTGCGAAGAGCGCCATCTCGGGTTCGTGTGAGAGCTCCGGAGGAAGCGACCCCTCGTCCGCGCGCGCCACGTAGGGCGGGTTCGAGACGATCAGATCGAATGGCTCCTTTACCCCTTCCGCTTTCAGGTGCTCGAAGAGATCCCCTTCCACGAAGCGAATCCTCTCTGCCATACGCAACTCGTCGGCATTTTCCGCCGCGATCTGAAGCGCCGCCGGCGAGAGATCCGTCGCCATGAGCTCGGCGTGGGGAAGCTCCGACGCCAAAGCGAGGGCGATCGCCCCCGATCCCGTCCCGATATCGAGGATCCGAAGCTTTCCTTCCTTTTCAGGAACTTGTGCGGGTTCTTGCGAGCCGCCCTTCGCCTTCGAGAGCGCCCACTCGACGAGGGTCTCGGTCTCCGGCCGGGGCGTGAGGACGTCGCTCGTCACCTTGAAGCCCAGCGACCAGAACTCGCGCTCGCCGAGGAGCTGGGACACCGGGATGCGGTCCTGGGCCCGCCGCTGGACGAGCGTCCGGTAGGCGTCCCGCTCCGCCTTCTGGACCGGCTTCTCGTAGTCGATGTAGAGGCGCAGCCGCTCGGTCTCGAGGGCGTGGGCGAGCAGGACCTCCGCGTCGAGCCGCGCGCTCTCGATCCCGACCCGCTTGAAGTAGTCGGTGGTCCAGGTGAGCAGCTCGAGCACGGTCCAGGTCTTTTCGCGGTCGGGACTCCCGGCGCTCACGAGCGTCGGCTCGCGGCGGAGCCCCGGGCACTCTGGGCCGTCTGGGCCCTCTGGGAGTAGCCCCGGGCGCTCACGGAGCCGCCTCGTCGCCACCCGGCGAGACCTCGCCCTCTTTCGCGGCGGCGATGTTCGCGTGGACCGCGTTCAGCAGCTCTTCCATCTCGCCCGCCATGATGGCGTCGAGCTTGTGGAGCGTGACGCCGGCGCGGTGATCGGTCACCCGCGACTGCGGGAAGTTGTAGGTCCGGATCTTCTCGGAGCGCTCGCCGGTCCCGACCTGCGACCGCCGCTCGCTCGAACGCTCGGCGTCGAGCCGCTCCTGCTCGGCCTCGTAGAGCCGCGAGCGGAGGACCGTCATCGCCTTCGCCTTGTTCTTGTGCTGCGACTTCTCGTCCTGGCACTGCACGACGAGGCCCGTCGGGATGTGCGTGATCCGAACGGCCGAGTCCGTCGTGTTGACGCTCTGGCCCCCGGGCCCGCCCGCGCGCATCACGTCGATCCGCAGATCCTCGTTCTTGATCTCGACGTCGACGTCCTCGGCCTCGGGCATCACGGCCACCGTCACCGTCGACGTGTGGATGCGTCCCTGGCTCTCCGTCGCGGGAACGCGCTGGACGCGGTGGACGCCCTTTTCGTACTTGAAGCGGCTGAAGACGTCGGTTCCCGAGATCGAGGCAATGATCTCCTTGAAGCCGCCCTGGGCCGACTCGGAGGAGGAGAGCACGTCGATCTTCCAGCCGAGCTCCTCCGCATAACGTGAGTACATGCGGAAGAGGTCCGCCGCGAAGAGCGCCGCCTCGTCGCCCCCGGTCCCGGCGCGGATCTCGAAGATCGCGTTCTTCTCGTCGTTCGGGTCCTTCGGCGTGAGCAGCACCCGAAGCTCGGTCTCGA
>JAUIMK010000267.1 GCA_030432735.1 bacterium | reverse complement strand
GCCAGGGAGCGGCCTCGATCTCGGGGCCCCGGCGCGAGCGTTCGGCGCCGCGGATCGAAACCAGCTGCCACCCCATGAGGTCGACCCGAGCCGCGAGACGGACCTCGCTGTGCCGGCCCATCGCCTCGTTTCCCGGCTCGTCCGTCGGCCCGTACTGGGCGTCGGAGAGCCGGACGCGCAGCTCGGTGGTCATCTCCTCCTCCGGCAGGAAGGCATCGAAGAAGACCGCCCTCCGCGCGACCCGTTCCCCCGGCGTCCTCGCGCCGGCGAGTCCGGGCTCCGCCGCGCGCCTTTCGTGCAGCCGCGCGACCGTCGCCGAGAGCTCCTGGAAGAGCGTGTTCACGTGGGTGCAGCCGAGGGGCCCGCCGAAATGCTGCTTCAGGTCCGCGCGGAAGCCGGCACCGAGTCGCGAGCCGACGAGCCCCGTGAGTCGCTCCATCGGATCGCGGCAACACTCGCCGCGACTCGCGTGATTCGCCTCGTGCATCACGTGGGACTGATCCCAATCGAGCTCGAGGATCTCGCCGGTCTTCTCGTCCGCCCGCCCGAGGAGCGTCATGTTGTGGATGATGCCGGCGGTCGCGATCCGTCCCCCGAGCGACATCAGGCCCGCCTTCCGCAGGTCGAGGAGGTCCGCGCGGAAGCGAAGCGTACCCGGCTCGTCGGCGGAGAGCGCGACGTCGAGGCAGCGGGTGTGGGAGGGATCGATGGGCCAGGCCATCGCGTCGTTCGCGGAGCGCATGCTGCGGTTCGGCTCGAATCGGTCGCTCAGGCGACTTCGTCGTAGATGGTTCGACCGGCTTCGGCCGGGATGGCTTCCGGATAGACGGCCTGGATCGCCCCCGCGAAGCGCGGGTCCTCGAGGCGCTCGAGGTCGAAGCGCAGCGCCTCGCCTCGAGCGGCGAGGTCCTCGTCGAAGATCCGCGCGACGTCCTCGATCGAGAGCACGTCGTCGGCCACGTCCCGACGCTGGGCCTCGCTCTCGTAGACGTCCGCCTTCCAGAGCACGCTCACGCGATAGGCGTCGAGGGGCGCGCGGAAGACCTCGGCCCCGCGATCCGTCACGGCCCAGACCTCGGGATCGCCCGCGATCGGCGCGAGCTCGGCGCGCGGGGTGACCCGACGGGTCCCGCCACCGAAGGGCCCGACGCGCTCGACCTGGTGGAACATGCGGTGGTTGTCCCCGACCAGCGCCGTGTTCGCCATGGCGCCGACGTGGCGGTGGGGCGGCGCGTAGGGTCCGTCCGCCCAGTAGCGCAGGCCCCCTTCCTCGACGTCGTTCAGCCACCAGATGGCGGTCGACTGGACGATCTCCCAGCGCTCGAAGAGCCCGGACCAGAGCATCGCGCGCAGCAGCCACATCGGCGTGTTCTTCCGCTCGCGACCGCGGAACTTCGGATTGTCCGTATGCGCCGGCCCGCACTCCTCGAGTCCGGCCATCAGGTTCACGTAGACCGAGTGCGGCAGGACGAGCTCCGCGTCGTAGTAGTCGCGGGTGACCTCGAAATAACGCTCGCACTGGAGGAAGAGGTCCGAGCCCGGCGCGCGGTAGTCCGCGTGGACCCAGTCCTGCTGGAACCACATCGCGCTCGTCGCGGCGTCCGGGTCGGCCCCGGGTGCGTACCAGCCGCCCAGCGGCGTGTACGGCGCGCCGCCGACCAGCAGATCGTGGACGCGGTCGAGGTCTTCGATCACGTCGCGGATCAGGACGGGCGGCTCGGCGTAGTGGAGATCGGCCATGGACTCAGGGTAAACCCCTCGGATCGCGACCGCATGCCCGCCCCGCCGCGCGCCCGGGCGCTCGAGTGCATGTTGATCGCGGTCTGGAAGTGGGGGCGCGCCGCGATGCGCGCGACGTACGCCTGGTGCTTGCTCCGCGTCCCGAGAACGGCGAAAGTACCGAGACGTGCGCGGCCTCGGAGCGAACCGCCGGCGCCGCCGCGCTCGAGGAGCCCTGCCATGTCATCCGCGCCCCGTCCTTCGCCTGGGAGCGACGATCCGATCGAGGCCGCCGAACGCCGCTGGCGCGAGGACGTGCTCGAGCCTGCGTTGGAGAAGACCGGCCAGCGCCAGGAGGCCTTCGTCACCCAGCAGCTCCACTGGCCCGTCAAGGATCTCTACACGCCCCGGGACCTCGAGGACGCGGGCTTCGACTACCTGAAGGATCTCGGCTTCCCCGGCGAATATCCGTACACCCGGGGCACGACGCCGGGCGGCTACCGGCAGGACTTCTGGAAGATGCTCCAGGTGACCGGGTTCGGAACGGCCAAGGACTCCTCCGAACGCTGGTCGAAGATGCTCGAGCAGGGCCTCAACGGCTTCATCATCGAGTACGACCTCCCGACGACCAACGGCTACGACTCGGACCACCCCCTCGCCGAGGGCGAGGTGGCGCGCGCCGGGACCGCCGTCGACACGCTGCCGGACATGGTGCAGGCCCTCGACCTGCCCTGGGACAAGCTCCAGCACCTGAACTCGGTCTGCAACGCACCGCAGCCGGTCAACCTCGCGATGATCCTCGCGGCCCTCGAGGAGAAGGGCATCGATCCGGCGAGCTTCACGCTCCAGATGTCGAACGCGATCCTGATCGAGTACACCTGCGTCGGCCGCTACATCTATCCGCCGAAGCACGGCCTCCGGATCGCGACGGACTGCATCGAGTACACGATCCGGAACTGTCCGAACTGGATCCCGATCACCGTCGTCTCCGCCCAGATCTACGCCGCCCGCGCGAACCCCGTCCAGGAGCTCGCGTTCGGCTTCTCGATCGCGATGGAGTATCTCGACGCGACCCTCGAGCGGGGCTTCGACGTCGACGAGGTCGCCCCCTACTGGAGCTTCGTGACGGGCCTCGAGATGGACTTCATGGAGGCGGTCTCGAAGCTCCGCGCCTACCGAAAGATCTGGGCGCGGCTCATGAAGGAGCGCTACGGCGCGAAGCGGCCCGAGTCCCTCGAGCTCCGCCTGATCAGCTCCCCCGGCACGACCGGACTCACGCTGCAGCAGCCCCTCAACAACATCGCGCGGCTCGCCATCCAGATGCTCGCCTGCGCGGCGGGCGGCGGGGCCTACGCGATCACGACCCCGCTCCACGACGAGGCCCACGCCCTCCCGACCGAGGAGGCCGTCCGGACCGGCATCGCGATCCAGCACATCGTCGCCCACGAGACCGGCGTCGCCGACACCGTCGACCCCTTCGCGGGCTCCTACATGCTCGAGGTCATGACCAAGCGCATGGAGGACGAGGTCATGGCGGAGATCGAGAAGATCGACGCCATGGGCGGCGCCCTCGCCGCGATCGAGGCCGGCTACTTCCAGAAGGAGCTCGCCCGATCCCAGCGCGCGCGCTTCAGCGAGATCGAGGAAGGCGTGCGCAAGCAGGTCGGCGTCAATCATCTGGTCGACCCGGACGAAGACCGCTCGATCGAGGTCTTCAAGCTCGGCCAGGAGGCCGAACGCAAGCAGAAAGAGCAGCTCGCGAAGATCCGCCGCGACCGCGACGAGGAGCTCGTCGCGAAGACCCTCGAGCGCGTTCGAGAGGCGGCGATGGGCGACGAGAACCTGGTGCCGCCGATCCTGGAGGCGGTGAAGGCGCTCGCCACCCAGGGCGAGATCTGCGACGTGATGCGCGACGTCTTCGGCGTCTACCATCCCGACTCGCTGACGTCGGGCGTCTGAGCGAGCAATGGCGGAACGCAAGATCCGGGTCCTGCTCGCGAAGCTCGGGCTGGACAGCCACACGGTCGGCGTGACCGTGATCGCGCAGAGCCTGCGCGATGCCGGAATGGAAGTGATCTACACCGGGCTGCGTCAGACCCCGGACATGGTCGTCCAGGCCGCGATCCAGGAAGACGTCGACGTGATCGGCATCTCGAGCCTCTCCGGCGCCCAGATGCAGCACATCCCGAAGGTCCTCGACAAGCTCCGTGAGGAAGGCGTCGACGACAAGCTCGTCGTCGTCGGCGGCGTGATTCCGGACGAAGACGCGGCGAGCCTGGTGGCGAGCGGCGTCGACCGGGTCTTCACCATGGGCGCGAAGACGTCGGAGATCGCGGACTTCATCCGGGAATGGTGGGACGGACGACAGTCCCGGAGCGCCTGACGGGTGTCCCGCGATCCGGTCGCTCTCGCCGAACGCGCCCGAGAAGGGCACACCGCCTCCGGTGCCCGTCTGATCCGGATGCTCGAGGAAGGCGACGAAGGCGCGATCGAAGGCCTCCGTGCCCTCCTCCCCCACGCCGGCCGCGCCCACGTCCTCGGGATCACCGGCCCGCCCGGCGCCGGCAAGTCGACCCTCGTCGACCGGACCGTGGGCGAGCTGCGTCGGCGCGATCGGCGCGTCGGCGTGATCGCCGTCGACCCGTCGAGCCCGTTCTCCGGCGGCGCGATCCTGGGCGACCGGGTCCGGATGAACACCCACGCCACCGACCCCGGCGTCTTCATCCGGTCGATGGCGACCCGCGGACAGCTCGGCGGTCTGTCGAAGACCGCCTTCGAGGCGACCACGGTGCTCGACGCGATGGGCTTCGACGTGGTCCTGATCGAGACGGTCGGCGTCGGCCAGGACGAGGTCGACGTCGTCGAGCTCGCCCACACGACGGCGGTCGTGAGCATCCCGGGCATGGGCGACGACATCCAGGCCATCAAGGCCGGCATCCTCGAGATCGGGGACGTCTTCATCGTGAACAAGGCCGACCTGCCCTTCGCGGATCGGGTCGCGAAGCAGCTGACCGCGATGCTCCACCTGCGGGAGCCGGCGGAGGACGGCTGGGATCCGCCGATCGTGAAGACCGAGGCCGAGCGAGCGAAGGGAATCGCCGAGCTCGTCGACACGATCGAGCGTCACCGGGCCCACCTCACCGAGACCGGCGGCCTCGCCCGCAAGGCGATCCGCCGGAGCGAGCGGGTCTTCCACGAGCTGCTTCGGGAACGCGCCGCGGCGCGCGTGCTCGCGTCGCAGCCCGATGGCGGAGCGTCGGTGCTCGAGGCGCTCGGCACGGGCGAGCTCGACCCCTATTCCGCCGTCGAGGCGCTACTCGGCGGCTAAGGCCGCGCGCGGCCAACGCTCGAAGGCGATCTCGATCAGCTCGATGCGGTGACCGTCTGGATCCGTGCAGACGGCGATCCGCGCGAGCCCGCTTGGATCGCCGGCGGGCTCCGTCAGGAACGGCACCCCCGCGTCGACGAGCCGCGCCACGTCGCCGTCGAGATCCCGCGACGCCAGGCAGATCCGCTCCCAGCCGGGCGCTCCCGCGGAAGCCGCGGCGACGGGCTCGATCCCTTCGTAGGCCGTCAGGTCGAGCATCGGGAACCCCGCCGGCAGGCCCAGGATGCAGCCCCGCGCCCGGGTGCCGGGTGCGAGGCCGAGGGCCTCGGCGCAGGCGTCCGGGATCGCCGCGGGCGGACCGGAGCGGCTGATGCCCAGGTAGGCGATGCCCGGCAGGAACTCGCTGAAGCCGAGCGCTTCGTAGAAGGCGATCGAGCGCTCGAGATCGCGCACGTTCAGATTGACGTGGCCCCAGGAGAGGCGCGGTGTCTCCATTCGGATGCGCCTTCCTGTCAGTCCGGCATGACCTGGCTGATGTCGTACTTGAGGTGCCGCGAGAGGTCTCCCAGCAGCTTCGGGATCATCTTGCGCTCGACGAAATGCCATCCCCGGGCCTCGTCGTAGGCGAAGCGGTCCTCGTAGTAGTTCGTGATGATCGGCTGGAGCGGAAAATCCGGAGGCAGCGCCTGCATCACCGTGCATCGCGAACGGACCGCGGCGCTCCGCATGTCCTCGGCGAACTCGAGGATGAGGTTCGACGTGACGTGCTGGGTCATCGGCGTCCCGTCGGCGTGGATCTTCGTCGCCGCTTCGTAGATCGCCCGGACGCCGTCGACGCCCTCACCCTGGACCTTGCCCTCTGCGTCGAGGATGCGTCCGTGCTCGAAGAGCGCGGCGACGCCATCGAGGTCGCCGGCATCCATCCGCTCGGCATAGGTGAACATCAGGTTCTCGATGGCGGTGCGGGCGTGGGCGGGGTCGAGGGCGTTCATCATTTCCTCCGGCGAAGGACGTTCGGGGCGCGCCAGCACAGCGAGGCCCCCGCGCTCGACGGTACGCGTTCGACCGGCCCACCGAAAGCGGGGAGTTTTCCGGCCGATCGCGTACCCTCTGCCGAGCCTTCGGGGGGAGGCATGGGGATCAAACGCTTCGATCGAAAATTCGGTCGCGACTTCCTTGCGACGTCTACGACCGGTCCGGCGGTCTACCTGTTTCGCGACGATGCTGGAGACGTGCTCTACGTCGGCAAGGCGAAGAACGCCCGCCGGCGCCTCGCGCAGTATCGAAATGCCACGCGACGCAAGGCCCACCGCAAGATGCGGGCGATCGTCCGCGAGGCGGAGTCCCTCGAGATCCGCGCGCAGGCGAGCGAGGCCGAGGCGCTGCTGCTCGAGAACGAGCTGATCCGGACCCTGCGTCCCCCCTTCAACGTCGAAGGCGCCTTCGACTTCCTCTATCCGGCGATCGGCGTCGGGCGACACGAAGGGCGCCTCGTGCTCTGTTTCACGAGCGAGCCCGACGCGTTCGCGAGCCTCGACCTCTCCTGGCACGGGACGTTCCGGCCGCGCTGGCGCGCACGGCAGGCCTTCGACGGCCTCTGCGTCCTCCTGGGCCACCTCGGACACGCCG
>JAUIMK010000266.1 GCA_030432735.1 bacterium | reverse complement strand
CGCCGGACGGAATGCCGCGTCGAGCTCGACGGCGAGGAGGTCCTGCGCTGGACGCTCGAAGGCATGCGCGTGATCGGTGCTTCGGATCCGGCGTTCGAAGGCCAGTCGATCGGCTCGCAGCCCTTTCGTGAGACGCTCCGCAACCGAACGAGTCCGACGGGGATCGAGGCGGCCTGGATCCTGCAGCGCGCCGTCTTCATCGGGCTCGGCCGCCAGCACGACTTCGACGCCATGAAGACCGCGCGCGAGTTCGCCGACCAGGTCGGCGGAGGCTGTCACGCCTTCGCGCCGGAACGCGTCGGCCAGGGCCTTCGTCTCCCGGGCAACACCCACGACTTCACGGACGGCCCGGACGAGATCCTTTCGAAACCGCCCAATGCCCCTCGTCGACCACGCTAGGCGACCCCGAAGGCCTCCGATTCGCCTTCAATTTCGGGCGGTTCCCGCGCGTCGCGCCGCCCCGGGTGCGGAGTCCACGCGAGCGTCGCGCGTCCATCGCATCGCCCGCACGACTTCACGCCGTCGCGATCGCCGCTCCACGAATCGTTCACCTTTCCGTAACAGCTTCATCATGACGCCACCGGAATGACACACGGCCCCGGCAGGATTCCGCCCGTGCCGGCCGCGAGCCCCCCATCGCGCTCCCTGCGGCACGACCGGATCCCAAAGGAGGTGGAATCGTGATTTCCCTGTCGCCGCGTGGGTTCGCGGCCTACGCGCTCTCGCTCGCCCTCGTGGCCGTCCCCGCCCTCGCCGAGGACGCGGCTGCCCCCGGGCTGCTCGACGTCCTGCTCGAGAACGGGTCGATCAATCAGGCGCAGTACGACGCGCTCTCGGAGGCGGGCGGCGCCGACGCGACCGCCGAGCCGGCGAACGCCGTGGCCGAGCCCCTCCCGCCCGTATCCTCGGGACGGGCGGATGCCGACGCCGACGCCGACGCCGACGCCGACGAGAGCATGACGGCGCGCATCAACGAGGCGGTCGAGTCCGCGATCGACGAGAAGTTCGGCGTCAAGGCCAGCTACGGCAGCAAGGGCTTTCGTCTCGAGACGAAGGACGGGAACTTCCAGACCAACCTCCAGTGGCGCGCGCAGTTCCGCCTGACCTGGCCGACGAGGAGCGACCCGCGCAACGTCGCCAGCTTCGGCGGAACCGAGGAGCTCAGCTTCCAGGCCCGCCGTCTGCGCATGAAGATCGGGGGCCACGGATATCGCCCGTGGCTCAAGTACTACTTCGAGGTCGACCTCGAGCCGACGGCGACCACGAGCGGCGGCAGCTCGGACACCCGCGTGATCGACTGGCGCATCGACATCGCCAAGTACGAGAAGCTCGCGCTCCGGGTCGGCCAGTGGAAGATCGACTACAACCGCGAGCGGGTCGATTCCTCGGGTCGCCAGCAGTTCGTCGAGCGATCGATCGTCAACCGGGTCTTCACGATCGACCGGCAGGTCGGCGTCAGCCTCCGCGGCCATCTCTTCGAAGGGACGCCCGCCGATCTCCGGTACTACTTCGGCGTCTTCACCGGCGAGGGGCGCGGCGTCGCGAACGACGACAACGGCGTGATGTACGCCGCCCGCCTGCAGTGGAACTTCCTCGGCCGCGACCTCGCGCTTCGCCAGACCGACGTCGAGCGGACCGAGAAGCCGACCGGCTCTCTCGCCTTCGGCTTCGCCGAGCACCGGGGTCGCTGCACGCGCTGGTCGTCGAGCGGCTGCGGCAACCTGCAGGCCTACACCTCCCCCGCGACGGCTTTCGACGGACAGTACAAAGTCACGCAGGCGGTCCAGGAGTTCGCGTTCAAGCACCAGGGCCTCTCGCTCCAGCAGGAGTTCCACTGGAAGCGCGTCACCGACCGTTCCCAGGCGGTCGCCAGCGCCGCGCGCGACACGACCTACTGGGGCGGCTACGCGCAGACCGGCTACTTCTTCAACGAGCTCTTCGACTGCGTGCCCGAAGAGCTGGAGCTCGCCTTCCGCTACGCCTTCGTGCGCGAGCCGGAGCAGAACGCAGCCGGTGCCAACCTGCTCAAGTCCCAGCTCCGACAGGAGTTCACCGGCGCGGCCAACTGGTTCTTCAACGGCCACAACAACAAGATCACCCTGGACTACTCCTACCTGACGCTGGACAACGACGAGGCCACGACGACCCTCTACGGCAACACGGAAGACCACCGCGTTCGCCTGCAGTGGGACGTGTCCTTCTAGGAGCGCGACGATCCGACGGGCTAACGGGCCTCGTGCCAGATCGGTGAGGTCCAGGCCATCTCCTGGATCGTCTGCGGATACGAGCCATCGCTGCAGACCGCCGGTCGATCGGCTTCCGGCAGGCGCAGGCAGTCGAAGACGCTCCAACGCGCCGAAGGGTTCTCGACGGCGCGCAGGTAGTAGTAGGTCGACTGGCTCGGGTCGAAGTCTTCGTCGCGGTAGACCGCGCAGAGGCTGTCGTGCCCGGTCCCCGTGCGCTCGCCGGAGGTGAGGTCCACGCCCGCGTCGTTCGGACCGCCGGCGAGCAGGATCACCTCGGTCCGCCGCCGTCCCTCCGCGTCGATCCAGCCCTTCACGAGCTGCAGCTGCTGGAGCGGGGCGCCGAGCCGCGACGGGTCGCGGGTCGCCGCCGCCACGAAGACGGGCTTCGCCTCGGCATTCGTGGGCGGCGGCAGGTCGCCTCCCATCGGCACCCCGCCGGCGTAACCCGCCGCCACCATGTCCGTCCGGTCGCAGAGGTCCGCGTCGTAGTCCCAGCCGCCGAAGAAGCGCGGCGTGATCCGCGGCCCGGACGTCCCGAAGGTCTCGCGACGCAGCATCGCGTCGAAGATTGCATCGCGGGAGTTCTCCACGGCCCAGACGCCCGCGAGGCCGCCGGGGTTGCCGTCGATCCCGCTGGTCAGGAGACCCGGCTGCAGTCGCTCGGCCGGCGTCGCCTCGACGGAGACGTGGCCGCGCCAGTCCGCTTCCTCGACCGCGCCCGGCGTCGCGGCATGCGTGTCCGTCGCCGCGACGACGCCGAGCTTGACCGGGTTCAGCCCGATCTCGTCCGCTTCCTCGAGTCCGACGAGCAGGCCGGAGCGGAGGAAGTCCGTCGCGTGCACGCAGCCCGCGCCGAGCATGCCGTAGCTGCCGACCTCGTCCCCGCACTCCTCGGTGACTTCCCGCGCTTCCCCCAGGCTCACGTTTCCGTCGGCGTCCGTCCGGGTCACCCCGTAGACCTCTTCTCGCCCGATGAAGCGGACCGCCTCCACGTCGCAGAGCTCGTCGGGCGCGCCGAGCACGCTCGACAGGCCGTTGATGCACTCCGAGCCCCCTTTGTGCTGGAAGATCTCCATGATCGGCTCGCGCTGGAGCCGCTTCGCGGCGTAGGCGCGGCGATTCGTGACGGTCGGATCGAGGCGCATGTAGGGCGCCATCCGGCCGTTGGCGAGATTCGAGTTGTGCGGAATCGTGAGGTACTCGCAGCCGTCTTCTTCGGTGCAGACCTCGTCGAGCCCTTCCCAGAGCGCGCTGTCGTAGGGCGCGTCGACGTAGGAGACGGGGAAGGGAGGCACGTTGCCGTTCCGGAAGACGACGTTGCGATGATAGTTCGACGTCCCCGGCGTCCCCGTGTACTCGTACGCCTTGAGCGTCGTGAAGGTGCATGCGGCGCTGCGGTCGTAGGCGGCCTCCGCGGCGTCCCCGAGCCGCTGCCAGGGGTCCCGCGCCCATTCGCGGCAGAGCTGCCCGTCCTCGCCGCAGACCTGGGGCAGCCGCGCCGGCGTCTCGGTCGTGATCACCTGACCGAAGAGCATCATCCCCGTCCGCTCGTCGCTCCGCGCCTGCTTGCAGAACTCGGCGTCGTAGCGGGGCGACTCGGGGTCGCGGCAGAGCCTTCGCTCGCCCAGGAACTCGCCGTGATCCGTCACGGCGAGGAAGTCGAGCGGCCGATCGATCGCGAAGGAGCCCCTGGGCTCGCCGTTCTCGAGGGGCCAGAAATCGATCGCTTCGCCCCTCGCATAACGATACGCATCCTCGGGCGTCGCACCGATCGTGTTGGCCGCGGCGTCGAAGGAGAGCTCCGTATGGACGTGGAGGTCGCCGAAGAGCGGGAGTCGATCCGGCGTGTAGTGGTCGCAGGGCGCTCGTTCCTCGGTGTAGGTCACGAGGCGCTCGGCACCGGCACCCCCGGCGACCGGATCGGAGCCCGCAGGCGCCTGCGTCTCGGGTGGCGCGTCGCAGGCCGTCGCCAGCAGAACGACGAAGAGGGCTGAGGAGCGAAGCGTTCGGAGCGACATCAGGGACCTCCCGGGTGGCCGGCGACGGCGGACACGCGAACTCGTCCGTCCGGAGCACCGTGCGAGTCGGCGCGTCGACGGTAGCGTGGGAGGGTCGCCTCCGTGGGAACCTGCAGTTGCGTCGCGCTCCCCGCTGGCAGGCCGCGGAAGCCCGGGCCTATCCTCGACGGGGTCGCGGCACGCCCATAGGTCGCGGAACGAGGAGAGCGGCCATGTCGGAAGGATCCAACCAACAGCCCGGCGGCTGCCTCTGCGGCGCCATCCGGTTCACGATCGATCGCGACACGATCGCCGGACAGTCCCACTGCCAGTGTCGCGATTGCCAGCGCGCGACCGGAAGTGCCTTCGCGACGTTCTGCTTCGTGCCCGACGCCGGCTTCCACGCCGAGTCGGGCGAGCCGAAGGGCTACACCGTCCCCGGGTCGAGCGGCCGCGGCGTCACCCGCTTCTTCTGCGCCGAGTGCGGCTCCCAGCTCTACAGCGAGGTCGGCGTCCTGCCCGGCATGAAGTTCGTCAAGTCGGGCGCGCTCGACGACGCTTCCTGGATGTCGCCCCAGTCGGCGTTCTGGTGCGACACGGCGCAGCCCTGGGTCGCGATGCCCGAGGACATCGCGGCCATCGCGAAGAACCCGGGCTAGGCCCGGGCCGCAGCACGCGCGGAGCGCTCGCACGCCGTCGATCGGTGTGCGCCTCCCTCCGTCCGGGCCAGGTCCCCGGATCTGCGCCGGTTTTCGACGTCGCCACGCGACACGGCGTCCGTTCGGGAACCCGCTCGGAAGGGGCGACAAGCGCCCCCGGCTGCGGTTATCCTCCCGGCCGTTCCGAATCCCATCGACTATTTCCGATCCTTGCCCATGAGGAGATCCGCGCCATGGCTCCGACGCGCGTCCCGTCGTCCATCGTCTTCGCCCTTCTGACCGCCGTCCTGCTTTCCCTCACGGGCTGCGGCGACGACGGCACCGAGCGCTTCGAGTCCGAAGAGACCCGGGCGATCCGTGAGAAGGTGCGCGCGGAAATGGCGAACGAGCGCCTCGAACGGATCGGCAGCCGCCTCGCCCGGATGAACGAGAGCCTCGCCAGCTCGCCGAACGCATTCGCCCTCACCTCGGGCGAGGCGAGCGACGACGAGGAAGAAGCCTCCGCCGGCGTCAGCCTCGAGAACGGCGAGGCCGTCTACACGGCGAACTGCTCGAGCTGCCACGGCGCCCGCGGCCAGGGCGATGGCCCGCTCTCCGCTGGCCTTCAGCCGCAGCCCGCCAAGCACGCGGACGGCGGCTACATGAACGCGCTCTCGAACGAGCACATCTACAAGGTGATCGCCGAGGGCGGCGCGGCGGTCGGAAAGTCTTCGATGATGGCGCCCTGGGGCACCAGCCTCTCGGAAGACCAGATCAACAGCCTGATCGTCTTCATCCGCACCCTCGCCGATCCGGCGTATACGGGACCGGTCCCCGGCGAGTCCTGATCGCCACGACCCGGAAATCGACGCTCGTGTGAACCGCTTCACAGAGCGCCGAGGGCCAGGCGCCGAACATTCCAGTGTCCAGAGACGGCCGCCCCGGACGTCGAGAAGGAGACTCGAATGCAGACGACGCGCGTCCTCACCCCCGTCCTGAAATCAGCGTTCTGCGCCGCGGCCGCGGCCTCCGTGGTCGCCCTGCTCGGGGCCAGCACGCCCGCCGCAGCGTTCTTCGGCCTGATCGGGCTCGCCGCCCTCGCCTACCCGCGCGGCTGGAACGACGACGCCTAGCGCGGAGCCGGACGCGGAACCGGACGCGAGCCGACCGGATCGAGCAGCGGGCGTCGTCGAAGCCCCTCGACCTCCTTCGCCCCGTATCCGTCGAATCCTTCGACCCCGGACATCTCCCTCACCACGAAGTCGAGGAGCTCCGCGAGCGCCGCGCTGTCGACGGGGGCCTGCGCCACGCCGGGCACGCGAACGAGGTACTCGCGCCCGCCTTCGGCGGCGAGGAGCGGCGCGAGTGCGCGCAGGTCCGGAACGAACCGATCGACGCCTCGGCCATCGGGACCGTGGCACCCCGAGCAATGGAGCCGGAACGCCTCCCGAACCGGGATCTCGGCCCTCGCGGAGGCGCTCGTCAGCAGGGCGAGCAGGACGATCAGGACGAGGCAGTCCGCGCGCCTCACTTCTCGGGCTGCGCTTCCGTCGCCTGTCCCACGACGAGCGCGACCGAGCAGTGATAGGCCTGGGACTCCGCTCCGGCGCACCAGTTGATGTCGTTGCTGCGGTACCAATGGTACTCCGGCCGGTCGCCCTCGTTCCGGTTGCAGCCGCAGCGTCCGCAGAAGCCCTTGCCGCAGCAATCGTTGTACGAGATCACGTAGTCCTTGCCGTCCGCCGGGTTCTGGCACGTCCCGATCCAGGTGACCGGTGACATCTCGGTTCCGGGCGGACAGG
>JAUIMK010000265.1 GCA_030432735.1 bacterium | reverse complement strand
CATCGCGGCGAACCTGATCAACCTGACCGGTGAGATCGGTCAGCGCGCACGCACGACGAACCGCGCCCTCGAGCAGCAGGAAGCGCTTCTCCAGTCCGTCCAGGATCGGCGGGACTCGATCTCGACCGTGTCGATCGACGAAGAGGTCGCGGAGCTGGTGAAGCTCCAGTCGAATTTCCAGGCCAACGCTCGGGTCGTGCGGACCGTGACGGAAATGCTCCAGGCCCTCTTCGACGTCCTGTAGCACGCGTCCAGCGGGAGTCTTCGCATGCGCATCACACAATCGACGCTCGCCCGACTCGGGATCGCTCAACTGAACGATCAACGGAGCCGCCTCGCCCGGACCCAGGAGCAGGCGGCGACGGGGCTTCGCATCAATCGGCCTTCCGATGATCCCGTCGACTACCGAACGGTGCTCTTCTTGAAGGATGCTTCGAGCCAGACTTCGCGTTTCCTGCGGAGCATCGACCTCGCGCGGGTCCGCATCCAGACGACCGAGTCCGCGCTCTCCGGGGCGGAGGAGGCGATGAGTCGCGCCCGGGCGCTCGCGGTCTCGGCGCGGAATTCGACCAACCAGAATCCCGGCGCGGCCGACGCCTTGAAGACGCAGGTCTCCGAGCTCTTCGACGAGGTCCTGAGCTACGCGAACGTGCGTGCGCCGGGGGGCGGCTACGTGTTCTCCGGGCTCGCCTCGGATTCACCGAGCTTCAGCGTCACGGGCGATTTCGGTCCCGGCGCCACGCCGACGGTGACCTTCACCGGAGAGGCGAGCGCGATCGAGGTCGAGATCGACGAGGGCGTGCTGATCGAGGTGACCCGGGACGGCGAAGCCGCCTTCCAGGGCTCGAACGACTCCTTCGCCGCGCTGTCGCGTCTCTGGACGGCGATCGACACCGGCGACGGAGACGAGATCGGTGCGGCGATGACGGACATCGAGAACGCCCGGGAGCAGCTGGTGCTCGAACGAACGATCCTCGGCAGCTCCGACCTGAAAGCGGACTCCTTCGAGGAGCGTCTGCGCCTGCAGGAGCAGAACCTCGCGACGCAGGTCTCCTTCCTCGAGGACGCGGATGCCTTCGAGGTCTACTCGGACCTGACCGCGCAGGAAGCGGCGCTTCAGGCCGCCCTCCAGGTCAATGCCCGGCTGCTGCAGCCGACGCTGCTCGACTACATCTAGTCCGATCCGGACGACAACCCACGAGAATCGAGGAGGTTCTCATGCTGGTACTCACGAGAAGGCACGGCGAGAGCGTTCGGATCGGTCCGGACGTGCGCGTCACGGTGGTGGCTTCCACCGGCGGACAGGTGCGGATCGCGATCGATGCCCCCGAAGAGGTCGGGATCTTTCGCGAGGAGATCTTCGAACGCGTGGCGTCGGCGAACGTCGAGGCCGCGTCGATGAGCAAGGCGATGCTCGACGATCTGCCGGTGGGCGGGGCGTCGCGAACGATGGAATCGGAAGGAGCGAGCGATGAGTGACGTGATCGAGTTCGAGAGTCATCGGGTGGGCCGGATCGAGGTCCCCGAGGTGGATGTCCTCACGTTCGAGCCGCTGCCCGGGTTTCCGAACAAGACCCGCTACGTCGTGATGGAGCACGCACCGGAATCGCCGCTGGCCTGGCTGGTCAGCGTGGAGGATCCGGACGTCGCCTTCGTCGTGGCGTCGCCCTGGACCTTCTTCCCGCAATACGACCCGCCCGTCGAACGCGAACACTTCGCGATGCTGGGCATCGAGCGCCGTGACGACGTCGAGCTGCTGTGCATCGTCACGCTCTCCGACAAGGAGATCTTCCTGAACCTGGCGGCCCCGCTGCTCATCAATGCGGCGAATCGTCGGGGAACGCAGGTGGTGAGCGACGACCCGCGCTACACGACCCGCGCGCCGCTCCCGGAGCTGCGCGGCGCGGAGCAGGAAGGCGACGCGACGAGCGCGGAGCCTGCGAAGACGCAGCCCTCGGCCTCGCCCGCTCGCTGAGTCGCGACGACCCAGCCCGCGCCTCGCCCGCTCGCCGAGCCTTCATCTCAGGGAAGCGGGATGTCTTCGGGCGGGGGCCCTGCGGGCTTCGCTCGCAGCGTCTCGTCCGCTTCGCTGGGGATCGGCGGCAGCTCCTCGAGCAGCTCGTCGAGTGCTGCGCCCGTCCCGTTGCGCTCACCGCTCGCGACGAGCTCGCCGTCCTCGAGGACGACGATGTCGACGCGACGGTTGCGCGCGCGGTTCGCCGGATCGGCGTTGTCCGCGATCGGTCGCTGGGCTGCGTGTCCGACGACGCTGATGCGACCCGGGGCGAGGTCGTGGTCGTCGATGAAGAGGCGCGCGACGGCGGCCGCGCGCGCCGCCGACAGCTCCCAGTTGGAAGGGTAGGGCCCGGCGCCGACCGGCTGGTCGTCGCTGTGGCCTTCGAACTGAAGGGAAGCCGTCGTCGAGGCGAGGGCCGGCGCCATCGCGCCGAGGGCCGCTCTGCGCTCCGGCGGGATCTCGACGCCACCCGCCGGAAAGAACTCGGTCGAGGCGAGGCGGATGATCAGGCCCCGCTCCGTCCGATGGAGCGATACCCCCGGCTCCTCGCCGGGGACGCGCGGCGTCTTCTCGACGACGTCGAGGAGGTCCTCCTCGAGCTGCATGAGCACCGGGACGGGCGCCAGCGCCTCCGCGTTCGCCGCCTCGGCGCCCGGTGCCTGTCCGCTCGTCGGGACCGGCGACGGCGAGACCTCGTCGAAGACGAAGGCGGCCTGCAATCCCTCGAAGAGGCTCGCATCCCGCGCGCCCTCCGCGCGTGCGCTCGCGTAGAGCACGACGAAGAGCGCGAGGAGGAGCGTCATGAAGTCGGCGTACGAGAGCAGCCAGCGGTCGCGACCGGGCGCCGACTCCCCGGTCGCCGCGAGCTTGCGCCGGCGCCGATCGAGCCGCATCACGAGCCCCCCTGCACGTCGGCTTCGCCGCTCACGCCGACTCCTCGTCTGCGAGATGCGCGACGAGGAGGCGCTCGATGGCGCGGGGAGGCAGGCCTGCCTGGAGCGCGAGCGCGCCTTCCATCACCATCTCGTCCTCGGCGGATTGGGCATCGACCCGCTGCCGGATGCGCGTCGCGATCGGCAGTAGGACGAGATTGGCGAGTCCGACGCCATAGATCGTCGCGATGAAGGCGACGGCGATTCCCTGACCGAGGGCATCGGGATCGGAGAGCGCCTCCATGGCGCGCACCAGACCGAGGACGGCGCCGAGGATGCCCATCGTCGGTGCGTAGCCCCCGGCGATCTCGAACACCGAAGCGCCCGCGAGGCGCGCGCTCTCTCGAGCCTCGATGTCGGATCGGAGGACGGCTCGCAGCTGCTGCTCGTCGCAGCCGTCGATCACGTGTCGGATCGCGCGCCGCATGAACGGCGTCGGGAGGCGCGCCAGGTGCCGGTCGAGGGCGACGAGACCTTCCTTGCGAGCGATCAGCGCGAGGTCGCGAAATCGGGTCGGGAGCGCGCGGCGCGGGTCGGCCGGGCGGAGGAGGAGGAGGCGCAGCTCTTGCCGAGCCGATTCGAGGGCCTCGCTCGTGGCGGAGAGCAGCGTCGCGCCGAGGGTGCCGAGCCCGACGATCACGGCCGCCGGGCCCTGGGCGAGGGCCGCCGGATGGCCTCCTTCGAGGAGCTGCGTTCCGATCAAGGCGCCCGCGCCGAGGAGCAGGCCGCTGAGGACGAGTCGGTCCATGGTGGCTCCTCTACTCCGGGTCCGGCTCGAACTCGTGGACGAGCGAGAGCCCCATGATGCGCTGCCGCCAGGCGGCCACGCGTTCGACGAGCTCTTCCGGGCTCTCGAGGATGCGCAGCCGCTCACCGCTCGCCATCACGAGGAGCGTGTCGTGCGTCGCTTCGACGTAGAGCACCTGGTCGTCGTTCAGCAGGACGCGTTCGCCATCGAGTCGTGTCACCCAGATCATCGGTTCAGATCGACTCCAGACCCCAGACGAAGAACGGGATCGGCAGGTGGGCTCGGGCGGCGGCGCCGAGCGCCGGCGCGAGGGCGTCCGCCAGGGCGGCGGAATCCCGGATGCGAGGGCTGCCGAAGAGGGCATCGAAGAGGCGGGTCGGGTCGACACGCGTCTCGCCGCTCGCGCTTCGCAGGAGGACCTCGCCGGGACGGTCGTCTCCACCCGGCTCGACCTCGATCGTGAAGCCCGCGAGGCCGGGAAGCATCGACGCGAGGTCGTCGGCGAGCGCCGAGGGCGATGCGATGCGCATCCAGGCGAGGGGCTTGTGGATGCGTCGCGCGCCGGCCCGTCGGAGGGACCAGGAGAGCGCATCGTCGTCGGTGGGCGTCATGAGGAAGAGCTCGTCGCCCGAAGCGCAGGCGGAGAGGTGGGACGCGCAGCAGAGGAGGGCGGCGTCCGGGTCTCCTCCCCATTCGTGGATGACGTCGGCGAGATCGTCTCCGCGTCCCCGCATCGCGAAGCCGCGGATCCCCGTCGCGTCGCGCGCCACCCGAACGTCGAGATCGGGGATCGTGCGCGCTCGGAGGAGCTCGCCCGGGTCGATCTCCAGCTGACAGGTCCGGAAGCTCCGCAGTCGCTCGATCTCCGGCCAATCGCTCGGCCGGGCGCGCTCCACGCGCGTGTCCGCGCCGACTCGGTCCCCGCGCAGCGCACGCTCGACCGTGCTCGAGTCGACGACGAGCAGCGACTCCTGTCCCGCCTCGACGAAGCCGAGCGCCGCGTAGAGCGCGTCGAGCTCGCTCCAGAGTAGGAGCAGGCCGAGGTCGAGGCGTTCGGCGTGGTCGATGGCGGCGCGGAGGACGTGGCTCGCGTGTCCTCGACCGCGAAACGCCTCGTCCGTGAAGACGAGGGAGATCATGCCCGCGCGGAGGCGGCGGCCGCCGATACGGAAGGGGACCGCCCAGAGCAGGCAGAAGGCGACAGGGGCACTTCCTTCCCAGAGCGTGAAAGGAAGCACGTTGGCGTCCTTCTCGAAGAGGAGTGGGTACTCGTTCAGCAGACGTCCGGGCCGGCCATCGCGCAGCCCTGCGTTCAGCCAATCGAGGACGTGGCGCCGCTCCTCGATCGAATCGAACCCGACACGAACCCGCGTCTCCGGGAGCGCATCGGAGGCGAGCCAGCTCCTCGACGGCGGGGGCGCCGTGGCGATCTCGATCGATGGATTCTTGATGGGCGTCGACACTCTCTGCCTCTTCGGGAGCGACGCTCGTCTCGCTCGACGGGACGACGCTCGCGGACCCGGGCGCCTCCGGGGCCCTTGCGTGTGATTCCCGACCGATGGAGGGACGGGTCCACCGGACGGAAAAGCAAGATCGATACCGCCCCGATCGCGGGTTCGGGCGATCCCAGGGCGTCCTCCCGCCGGTATCACGATTCGCGCGACCCAATCTGAAACGTCTGGCGCGAAGTCGCTGCGACTTGAAATGGCGACTCGCGATTCGATCGGGGACCCGGGCGAGGGCACAGACGTGGTCGTCGCGGACTTGGAATCCGAGTTGCTCATCGATGAACGAGTGCTGCACGCGGGGTGCACGTCGGCCGAGCTGGCATCGCCATTGCACTGCCCCCCAGCGTCATTGGGCGCGTCGTTCACACCAACACAGTGTTGGCCGCGATCCGCCCGGGCACGTCAAGGATGACGAGCTCGACGTCAAGGAGGAACTGGAACCATGGGACTTCGCGTCAACGCGAACACCTCGTCGATCAACGCGCAGAGAAATCTCGCGAACACCACCACCAACCTGCAGAAGAGCCTGCAGCGTCTCTCTTCGGGCCTTCGTATCACGCGCGCGGCGGACGACGCCGCGGGACTCGCGATCTCGGAAGGCTTCCGTGCGGACATCCGGAGCCTCACGCAGGCGCAGCGGAACGCCAATGACGGCATCTCGCTCCTGCAGGTCGCTGAAGGCGCGCTGAACGAGGTGAGCTCGATCCTGATCCGCCAGCGCGAGCTCGCGATCCAGGCGGCGAACGGAACGCTCGGAACTTCGGAGCGCACCACGCTGAACAACGAGGTCAGCGATCTCTCGGACGAAATCGACCGCATCGCGTCGGTCACGCAGTTCAACGGCACGCTCGTGCTCTCGAGCACCGCGACGATCTCCTTCCAGATCGGCACGGAGAACTCGGCGAACGACCGCATCGACGTGACCGGCGTGCTGGCCAACGGCAGCAACATCGGGATCAGCGCCGTCAGCGTCTCGACCCAGACGGCAGCGCAGTCGGCGCTCTCGATCCTGGACGCGGCGATCGCGAACGTGGCTTCGCTTCGAGCCGGCTTCGGTACGGTGCAGAACCGCCTCGAATCCGCGATCCGATCGATCGCCGTCGCCGTCGAGAACACCTCGGCGGCGGAATCCCGGATCCGCGACGTGGACTTCGCGAGCGAGACGGCAGAGCTGACGCGGAACCAGGTGCTGCAGCAGGCGGGTATCTCGGTGCTCGCGCAGGCGAACGTGTCGACCCAGAGTGCGCTGTCGCTCCTCGGCTAGCACGCCTCTATGACCTTGGCGTTCGGGGTGTTCCCGGACGGTCGAAACGGTGACCGGAGGCTGCCACGGAAGGTGTGCGCCGGTCACCCAGCAGGACGACGGCTTCACGAAGGATTCAGTGAGGACCGGATCGTCGAGGAGGAGATCCCGAGATGGGACTTCGAGTGAATTCGAACGTGGCGTCGATCAACGCCCAGCGGAACCTGGTCAACTCGACCGGGAACCTGCAGAAGAGCCTTCAGCGGCTGTCT
>JAUIMK010000264.1 GCA_030432735.1 bacterium | reverse complement strand
GACCTTGAGCGAGCGGCCCCGGGACGACTACCCTCGCGCCTCGACGACACGAAGCAGGAGAGAAGAAGATGGGAAGCCTCGACGGGAAGGTCGCCTGGGTGAGCGGCGGCAGCGGAGGGATCGGCTCCGCCACCCTCCGGCGGTTCGTGACGGAAGGCGCCGCGGTCGTCTGCTCGGACATCGACGACGAAGGAGGAGAGAAGCTCGTGGCCGAGCTTCGGAGCGCCGGGGGGCGTGCGATCTATTCGCACTGCGACGTCTCGAGCCTCGATCAGGTGAAGGCGAGCGTCGATCTCGCGGTCTCGGAGTTCGGGCGGCTCGACGTGCTCTTCAACAACGCGGCGACGAGCACCGGCGGCTACGTGGCGGACCTCGACGCCGAAGGCTGGGACCACAGCCTGCGCGTCATGCTGACGGCCGCGCTCTACGGCATGAAGGCCGCGATCCCGTACATGATCGAGCAGGGGGGTGGATCGATCGTCTCGACGAGCTCGATCTACGGTCTCGTGTCCAACGCCGGAAACGCCCCCTACTCGACGGCGAAGGCCGGCCTCATCAACCTGACCCGCACGGCCGCCCTCGACTACGGCCGCAAGGGCATCCGCGCGAACTGCATCTGCCCGGGCGCGGTCGAGACGCCGATGCTCGACGCGGTCGTCGGCATGGGACTGAAGAGCCGCGAAGCGATCGCGGACATGCACGCCCTCGGCCGGACGATCCTGCCCGAGGAGGTCGCGAGCCTCGTGCTCTTCCTGGCGAGCGACGAATCCTCGGCCATCACGGGCCAGGCGATCCCGGTGGACGGCGGCCTCCTGGCGGGCTGCGACCTCACCGGCGTTCCGCCGCTCTCCTAGGGAGGACCTCATCATGTCCGAATCGAACACGCTCCCCGAGACGATGCGCGCCTGGCGCGTGCACGAGTGGGGCGAGAACCCGACCGAGGCCCTCCAGCTCGACACGGTCCCGCTCCCCGAGCCGCAGCCGGGCGAGCTCCTGATCCGCGTGGAAGGTGTCGCCCTCAACCTGAACGACCTCGAGCGCATCAACGGCGAGAACATGATGGTCCGTCCGGAGCTGCCCTGTACGCCGGGCATGGAGGTGATGGGCACCGTCGCCGCCTGCGGCGACGGCGTCGCGGAGGACCAGATCGGTCGGCGGGTGGTGGCGACGACCCGGCAGGCGACCGGCGGCTTCGCGGAGTACGCCTGCGGACCGGCGACCGCCGCCTTCGACATGCCCCCGGACATCGCGTTCCCCGACGCGGCGGCCCTCTACTTCCCCTTCCATCTGGCCTGGCTCGGGCTCGTCGATCGCGCCGGGCTCGCCCGCGGCGAGAGCGTCCTCGTCCACGCGGCTGCCGGCGGCGCCGGCTCCGCCGCCGTCCAGCTCGCGAAGAGCCTCGGGGCGACGGTCTATGCGACCTGCGGCGGCCCCGAGAAGGTGAAGCTCGTCGAAGGTCTCGGCGCGGACGTCGTGATCGACTACGAGAGCGAGGACTTCAAGTCGATCGTGCTCGAGAAGACCGGGAACCGCGGCGTCGACGTCGTCTTCGACGGGGTCGGCGAGGCGGTGATGGACGATTCGATGGCGTGCACCGCCTACAACGGCCGCTACCTGATGATGGGCTTCGCCTCCGACAAGAAATACGTCGACGAGAAGTTCATCGTCCCGCGCAAGATCTCCGCCGGCAACTTCCGACTCTGCGGCGTGCTCCTCTCCTACGCGAACCCGGCGATGGCCGGCGTCATGAAGCAGGCCACCGGCTGGAACTTCGCGCCGGACTCCCTCGGCGCGGAGATCACCGCCGGGATCGTCGACAAGGTCCGGTCCGGAGATCTGAAGCCCGTGATCGGCGAGGTCGTCGACTTCGACGCGCTGCCGGAGGCGATGACCCGGATGCGGGACCGCGCGACGACCGGACGCGTGATCGTCCGCGTCGGCTAGCGACGGCCGGCGGAGGTCCCGCTCGAATCGAGACCGGCCCCGCCTAACGCCATCGGAACTCGCTGAAGCCTCCGCTGATCGCGCCTTCGAACTCGTAGAAGGTCGGCGTGTGCTCGATCATCTTCTTCGTGACCTCGGGGTCCCCGAAGTAGCGCGCGTCGTCGACGAAGACGTCGAGCGAGGGGAAGCGTTCGATCACGATCCCGAGATAGCGGGGCGCATCGGGCGTGAGCGCCCGGGTGATGGCGTTCCGGATGTAGGAGTCGCGGAGTGGATGGAGATCGAAGGAGATCTCCGAGTGCACCGCCCACTCCCGGTAGAAATCGTCGAGGGCGACCGACTCCGGCTTGTCGTTGATCGTCCACTGCGAGATCCCGGGCACCCTCGCGCCGTCTTCGAGATCGTGCGGACACGGGTCCATCGTCGACTCCGTCACGAGGTAGCCCCAGAGCGTCTCGGCATGCTTCGCGAGGGCGGACTCGATCGCCTTCCGATCGTCGACGGTCGGCAGCCAGCACTCGAAGATGGCGGCGACCCGCTTGAAGTCCCCCATCAAGCGCGCCGGCGCCCGCTCGGCGATCGCGTCGAACTCGTCGGGCACGAGGAGCGCCATCCGTTCCGCCCCGACCTTCCGCGCCGCCGGCACGACCTCCACCGCGATCCGCTCGACGCGACCCTCGACTTCGTCCGTCGCGCCGGACAGGACGTAGATCAGCTTCTCCATGCTTCCTCCCTGGGGTTTCGATGCGCCACGTGATCCGCGGCGCGGATCTCCGAGCGCCACGCACGCGCGTCCGCGCGCCTGCGTTCTTATACCGCGTGGTTCACGACCGACGCCCCTCGGCAACCGGCACGCAACGCGCGGGCAGAAGAAGCGCCCCTCGGTCGCGATCCAGCGGCGCATCCACGCCCCTGCCCGCTCCACGCCAATTCGTCACGCAAAGTCCGATCATGTCGCTTGACTCTCGCAAGGAATGATGGCGAACTGCAACGGGTGGGTGCAGCGATGGAGCCGGCCCCGCGGCAGGCTCCACGAGGATCGCTGTACCCGCCTCCCCTCGCGGGTCCGCCGGGACGCGGGATCGCCGGCGCCCGGCACCGTGACTCACTCCTTCGAGAGCGCGTCGAGCTTCTCTCGAGACGCTCGGAGATCCGCCTCGAGCAGGCCGATCTCGCTGTAGTTCCCGAGACCTTCGCGCGCCCCCTCGAGCAGACGCCCGACCGCTTCGATCCGCGTCTCGAGCACCCTGCGAGTCGGACTCCCCGACGCGACGTCGAGCAGGCGGACCGCCTCGAGCGGCTTCCCCTGCTTCAGGTAGCGCCGTGCGCGATCGGCCAGCTGATCGGGTCCGCCGACCATGTCCACGAGGTCGTCGTGGATCGCCGTGGGCGGCACGTGATAGAGGTTCGCGATCGTGTCGTAGTAGTACCAGCCGGCGACGATCTCCCAGGCCGCACGAACCGACCACGAAACCTTCCCGTGTCCCTGGGAGAGCTCGAGCTCCGGCGGAAGCTGGATGTCCCGCATCAGCTCCCACACGGTCTTTCCCCCGTTCATGCCCTTCTTGAGCTCGTCCCACATGTACTGCACGGCGTCGCGCATCTTCGTGACGCTCGCCTGGATGTAGGCCTCGCCCTCGGCGTTCCGGAAATGTGAGTGCGCGATCGTCTCGGGCTCGAGGTCGAGGACGAGATCGAGGGCATCGATGTAGTCGAGGGGATCGCGGTACTTCTCGCCGCGAACCGTGTAGAGGTTCGGGAACATCGGATACAGCGTCCCGAAGAGGTCTCCCGTGAAGAGGATGCGCGACTCCGGCAGCCAGACCAGGATCCCGTCCTCGCCCTCGCCGCCGTTCTCCGGAGCGATCACGACGAACTTCACGCCGCCCAGCTCGAACTCGTAGTCGGAGCCGGGGTAGACGGGGCGCGAAGGCTCCATGTTCCAGTACGGGCGCGGCTTCTCGGGCCCGAGGTCGACCCGCGTCGGGTAGAGCACGTGATAGCGGCGCTTGAAATAGGGCAGGAAGTCGTCCTGCAGACGCGACATGTAGCCGTAGCGATGGTGGGCGACGAACTCGACCTCGCCCGCGTCGATCGCCTCCTCGAAGCGGGGCAGCCCGCCGGAGTGGTCGCCGTGCGCGTGGGTCACGATCACCTTCCGGATCGGCCCGGTGGCGTGTTCCTCGACGAGTCGCATCTGCTCCTCGTTCTGCGGAAGCGAGGTCCCGGTGTCGACGAGGACCGAGCCCTCGCTCGTGTTGATCAGGAAGAACGCGCCCTCCCCCTCGATCCGATAGACGAAGTCGTTCATCGGGACGGCCGCGGCGCCCATCGACTGCAGGTCGTCGACCCGCACGTCGACGTCCTTCTCGACCTGCTGCGCAGCGAGCGAAGGGACGAGCAGCAGCCAACCCAGCGCAACCGACACGATCGATCGGATTCTCATCGGATCCTCCAGGAGGCGGCGCGAAATCCGCCGAAGGGGGCAGCGTAGCGCCCGCGCGGGCGCCTATCCTCGGGCGTCTGCGCGTCCCGGATCGGTGGCGCGTCCCTCGGAGACTTCGTGCAACGACCCGATCGACTCACCGGATCCGCGCTCTTCGGCTACGGCGTAGCCACGACCCCGGTCATGTACAGCTACGTGCTGATCCTGATCATGTACATGAAGTACGCGGCGGTCGAGCTCGGTGCCTCCACGGCCGCCGTCGGCACGATCTTCCTGCTCGCGAAGGTCTGGGACGCGGTGACGGACCCGGCGGTGGGCAGCCTGAGCGACCGCACGCGTCACCGCCTGGGCCGACGGCGCCCGTGGATCGCCGCGAGCGCGCCGCTGCTCGCCGGCTTCAGCATCATGGCGTGGTCCCCGCCGAGCGCGCTCGAAGGCACCGCCCTGATCGCCTGGATCACCGTCGCGGTCTTCGGCTTCTACACCGCCTACACCGCCTTCGAAGTGCCCCACCTCTCGCTCGGCGCAGAACTCTCCCTCGACGGCGCCGAACGCAACCGCCTCTTCGCCGTCCGCCAGTTCCTGAAGACCCTCGGCCCCCTGTCGGCGGGCCTGGCGGGAACCGCGATCATCGCCATGGGCGTCGGGCCGACGCGCACGATGTCGATCGTCGTCGGGGGCATCACCCTCGTGATGATCCTGGGCGGGATCCGACTGCTGCCGCCCGAACGAGTCGAGTTCCAGGGGCGAGGCGGCCAGAACCCTTTCCTCGCCATACGCGACGTGATCTCGAACCGACATGCGCGCCTGCTCCTGCTCGTCGTCTTCATCGACGCGATCGGAACGGGCGGGATCGGCGTGCTGACTCCCTTCGTCGTGCACTACGTCGTCGGCCGCGAGGACCTGATCCCGGCGCTGCTCGGCGTCAACATGATCGCGACCCTCGGCGCGATTCCGCTCTGGCTCTGGCTCGGCCGTCATTTCGAGAAGCGCCACATGATGATGCTCTCGATGCTCGGCAGCGCGCTCGGCTACGGCCTGATCACGCTCGTCGGCCCCGGCAACTGGCAGATCATCGCGATCTCGGGCCTGATCGCGGGGACCGCGTCGAGCTGCCCCAACGTGCTCGGCTACACGCTCAAGTCCGAGATCGTCGACTGTGACGAGCACGCGACGGGGGAGCGCAAGGAAGGCGCCTACTTCGCCGGATGGAGCTTCGCGACCAAGCTCGCCGCGGGGATCATGATGGGCGTCGTCGGCTGGGCGCTCGAGTGGTCCGGCTTCGACGGCGAGGCCGAGACGCAGAGCGAGCTCGTGAACACGACCATGATCGTCCTGATGGGAGGCTTCCCGCTCGTCTGTTACCTGGTCGGCGCCGCGCTCTTCAGCCGCTTCAGCCTGACGGAGTCCGAGCACGCCCGGATCCGGATCGAGCTCGATGCCCGCCAGGCCGACGCGACTCCCGGCTGATTGCCCTATCCTCCCGGGCTCCCGCAAACAGCTCGGAGCCTCCCATGACCGCGCCCACCGACCTCCCCGAGAACCCCAACCACCCCGGCACCTGGGCGGCGCGCACGCCCGACAAGCCCGCGGTGATCATGGCGGCGAGCGGCGAGTCGATGACCTACGCCGAGCTCGAGGACATCGCGAACCGCCTCTCCCGGCTCTTCCACGCGGCGGGGCTTCGACCCGGCGACCACATGGCGTTCTGCATGGAGAATCGCCTCGAGTATCTCGCGGTCCTCTGGGGCGCCCATTACGCCGGCCTCTACTACACCGCCGTGAGCTCCCGCCTCACGACCGAAGAGCTCGGCTACATCCTCGAGGACAGCGGGAGCCGCGCCTTCATCACGAGCCCCTACAAGGCCGAGGACGTCGCGGGCCTCGGTGACGTGCTCGACGGGATCGAGACGAAGCTCGTCGTCGGCGGTGAGCTCGACGGCTTCCTTGACTTCGAAGCGGCGATCGCGAAGTTCGAGCCGACGCCGCTGCCGGACCGCATGGAAGCGCAGCCGATGCTCTACTCGTCCGGGACGACGGGTCGGCCGAAGGGCGTGAAGCCCGCCTTCCCCGGAAAGCCGCTCGGCGCCGGGGACGGGATGACGATGATGACGCAGTTCCTCTTCGGGGGGAGCAACGAGTCGGTCTACCTCTCTCCCGCACCGCTCTACCACGCGGCCCCGCTCCGCTACTGCCAGAACTTCCTGCGCATGGGCTCGACGGTCGTCGTGATGGAGCGCTTCGACGCGGAGGGGGCCCTCGCGGCGATCGACAAGTACAAGTGCACCCACAGCCAGTGGGTCCCGACGATGTTCGTCCGCATGCTCAAGCTCGAG
>JAUIMK010000007.1 GCA_030432735.1 bacterium | reverse complement strand
GGCACCATCGCGACGAGTCCGACCCGCAGCGATCCGAAGACGAAGAGGAGCAGGACGGTCACGACGACCAGGACCAAGGCGAAGCTCTGGACCTGGGACTTCCCGACGGCGTCCGCCATCCGCATCATGAGCGGGAGGTTGCCGGCGATCCCGATCTCCATCCCGGGGTATCGCTCGCGGAGCGGCGCGAAGGCGGACTCGATCTCGCTCTGGACGTCCTCGAAGAACCCGACGTAGACCATCGAGCCGTAGTTGAGGAGCCGGATCGTGATCCGTCCGGCGGAGTAGTCGTCGGAGACGACGACCTCACGGTCTTCGGGGGCGGCCATGTCGAAGAGGAGGAGCGTCTGGGCCAGGACATTCCTTTCGTCGGGGATCGCATAGAATTCGGGCCGGTCTTCGTTGAGGACGCGGTAGCTGCGTTTGGCCGCGAGTGTCAGCGAGTCCGTGCGGACGACGAACTCCGGAAACGCCTCCTCGATTCGTGTCTGCAGCGCGTCGAGGGTCTGGAGGACGACCGGGTCCTGCATGGCCTCCGGTTCACCGAACTCGACGAAGACCTCCATCCCCTGCGTTCCGCCCATCACGCGATCGACCACGTCGTGAGCCGTTCGGATCGGCAGGCCCTCGCGGATGATTTCGACCAGGTTCGTGTCGATCGCGACTCGGGAGAGACCGAAGACGCCGACTGCACCCAAGACGCCGAAGGCGAGCACGATCGCGACCGGGTTCCGCTCGCCGAGATCGCCGACCCGGCGAAGCGCCGCCTGGAGCCGATGGTGGGAAGCGCCCTGGCGGGCGCGCGGCGCTGGCGCCCAGAGGTCGAGGAGGAGCGGGAGGACGAGGACGCTGAAGAGAAACGCGACCATCACGCCGATCGCCGCCGCGATCGCGAAGTTGCGGATCGGTGGGATCGGCACGACCAGGAGGGCGAGCATGCCGAGCGCGGTGGTCAGGCTGGTGAGGAGACAGGCGAGGCCCGATTTTCCGTAGACGAGCGCCATCGCCTCGTCGTGACGCGCGCCCTGACCCCGGAAGAAGGCATAGCCGGACAGGATGTGGACCGAGTCGGCGATGCCCACGACGAGGATCAACACGCTGAGCAGGCTGATCATCATGCTCATGGTGAGCGAGAGCCATCCGGCGATCCCGAAGGAGACGACGCTCGACAGGATCACGATCGCGATCGGCCAGGCGACGCCCGCGAGCGATCGGAAGAGCACGCCGAGCACGATCATCATGATCACCATCGCGCCCAGCGTGATGATCGACATCTCGATCGCGAGTACGTCGTTGAAGAAGCCCATGACCATCGGGTTGCCGACCGGGTAGAGCTTCAGCGCGCGGGTCACGACCGGATCGGCGAGCACCTCCTCGAGCGCGTTCGCGTAGCGCGCGTACTCGACCATGTTCGTCACCCCGGACGAGGTCGCCGCCGTCCCGTCGGCGAGACCAGCCTCGAGATCCTCGTCCAGGGCGGCGTCGTCGAAGGTGTCCTCGGTCTCGAGCCCGAAGTCGTCCGGAACGCCCAGATCCGTTCGGATCCAGACTCCCCCGTAGCGGGAGTCCTCGGAGACGTAGAAGCCGGGAAAGGTCTCGTGCGCCATCGCCTGGGCGCGCAGCCGCTCCCGCGCTTCCGCCGAGTCCGGAGGCGTCTTCACGAAGTCGCGGGAGACGAGGGTGTCGTCCCGGACTTCGAGGTAGCCCGCATTCACGATGGTCTGGACGTCGAGGGTATGGTCGAGTGGGGACGGGTCGCCGTTCTCGTCCGGGCCGTGTGACGCGAGGAGCGCGTCCTGTATTCGCGTGACGGCTTCGAGACTGCTCGGCGAAAAGACGTCGCCATCTCGCGCCTCGTAGACGACGTAGACGTCCTCGTCGCTCCCGAAGGTCCGTTTGAAGGATCGATGGAGCGTGAGGACGGGGTCGTCCTCGAGGAAGAACGACTCCATCGCCATGTCGACCTCGAGGGATTCGGCGCCCCAGGAGAGGACGAGGGTCACGAGGACGGAGAGGAGGGCGACCGTACGTCGCCGCGCGCGAAGCTTCTCGGGAAGCGCGGCGAAGAATCGATTCGATCGATCGAGCAGGTCATCCACGGTCGCAATCCGTCAAGCCGGGACCTCGCCTTCGATCGTACAGCGTCGCAGCACGCGGCGGCGCCCGCGATGGTCCGCGCTCCCCGAGTGCTGGGTCGAACGCTCGTCCCACACGACGACGGCGCCCTTCGTCCAGCGGAAGCGGCACTGGATGCTCACGTCCTCGACCCGGCTCGCCAGGAACTCGAGGAGGAACTTCCCTTCCTCCTCGGGCAGCCCGTCGATCTTCGAGAGGTAGGACGCGTCGACGAAGAGGCTCTTCTCGCCGGTCACCGGATGGGTCCGCACGAGCGGATGATGCGCTCCGTCGCCGACGATCTCCATCACCTTGTCCGCGACCTCCTCCTGCAGGTGGCGTCGCAGGTAGTCGACGAAGCCGCCGTCGGTCGCGTGATGCCCCGTCAAGCCGCCGATCAGCGTCTTCATCGGTTCGGACAGCTTCTGATAGGCGAGCTGCATGTTCGCCCAGAGCGTGTCGCCGCCGGCTTCGGGCGTCTCCTCACAGCGCAGCACCGCCGCCGACGGGGGTCGCGCCTGATAGGTCACGTCGGTGTGCCAGCCGTCGCGGTCCGGGACGCTGTCCTCGGTGTCGACGATGTCGGCGAGGACCTCCGGGTGGCCGAGGGCCTTCTTGATCGGATGGACCTCCGGCTCGCCGAAGACGCGCGCGAGGGCGAGCTGGGCCTCGTCGTCGAGGAACTGATCCCGGAACGCGATCACCTGGAAGTGGTAGAGGGCGAGCCGGAGCTCTTCCTGGACCGCGTCCGCGAGCGGCGCCTTCAGATCGATTCCCTCGATCTCGGCGCCGATCGCCGCGGTCATCGGCGTGGCCCGGAAATACCGGAACGCCGGTGCCGGGCGCGCAGGGGGGAGCGACGGGGCTTGCGACATGGCGGGAACCCTGGTGTCGACGCGGGCGCGGCGTGGACGGACGGATGGTGCAGCAATCGGCGCGGGTTCGCCCGTGACGCTTGTGCGGCGCGGACGGTCGGCGAGCGCGCTTCGCTACACTGCGCCGCGGCCCGTTGCTCCCGACGCAGACGCCTGCGCGCAGAGCCCGCGCCCCGATAGCTCAGTTGGATAGAGCAGCTGCCTTCTAAGCAGCAGGTCCCAGGTTCGAGCCCTGGTCGGGGCGCCAGCGCGCTAGGCCGAACGAAGCCCCGCGACGCCGCCCGTCTTGAGATAGAGCTCGGTCTCCTCCCGCGCGGTCAGCGCGAGCGGCTCGCCGGGGGGCACGCGGAGCCAGCTGCCCTCACGGTGGACGCCGTCCGCGTCTTCGAGCGCGCCGCGGATCACGTAGAGCTCGGCGCCGCCCTCGAAGGCGCGGTCCTCCGTCTTCGTGCCCGCCGCCCAGCGCTCGAGCACGGTCCGGTCCGGGAACGCCGGCTCGTCGAAGAGCACCTTCTCGTCGATGCCGGCGCGATCCGTCGGTGACCAGGGCAGGTCGAGCGTGGCGGTTCGGCGATAGGGCCGCCCCGTGCCATCGTATTGCCGGAGCTTCACGAGGATCAGGCAGCCCTCGTCGGAGAAGGGGGCGTGTCGGTGGCCCTCGGGATTGAGCAGGTGCTGGCCGCGGGTGGCGTGGCCGAGCTGATCCGAGAACACGCCGTCGAGGACGAAGATCTCCTCGCCCTCCGGATGGTCGTGCTCGGGGAAGGAAGCGCCCGGGAGGTAGCGGACGAGGCTCGTGACCTGGCCCGCTTCCTGGGGACCGACGCGGTGGAGCCGCTTGCGTTCGACCTTGCCCGACGGGCTCGCGGTCCAGTCGAGCGGCGTGGTGTCGACGGCGACGCGGACGGACAGGTCGCCATGGAGAGGAGCGTCTTCGGTCATGTCGTCCTTCGATCCGATCGCGAGACGGGCATGCGGCGTCCCAGGAGCGTAGCCTTCGGCCGGCCGCGTCGCGGAAGGGGCTCCACGACGCGGCCGACGCCCCCGACGCCGAACCGGACTAGCCGTGGTAGAACACCTCGCGGACGATCCGGCCGTCGCGCCAGGTCTGGACCGCCGCCTGCTTCTGCAACGTGCGATCCCCGCCGTTCGGCGTCAGGTCGAAGACCCACTCGACGACGGACTTGTCGCCCTCGACGACCACGTCGCCGACCTCGGCGCCGTGGAAGGTCACGCCGTTCACGAACGCCTCCTCGTACTCGCGATTCGCGGCCTTGCCGACCCGCTCGTCGACGCCGTTCTCGCTCATGACCACGTCGTCCGCGTAGTAGCGGTCGAAGGTCTCCAGGATCTCCCTCTTCAGGATGCCGTCGATCACGGCCTGCACGTTCTCTCGATGGCTCATCTTCGTTCTCCTCTTTCTCTCGTCCGGGTCTTTGGTGGGGTCGGGCGCGGTGGAACCGGGGTTCGGGATCTTCAGGAAAGGAATTCGCGACCGTGGGGCCGGTCGAGCCGGGGATCCGCGCCGATCGGCACGATGCCGGTCGGGTTGATCGTCGGGTGGCTCTCGTAGTAGTGGCGGGTGATGTGCTCGAGATTCACGGTCTCGGCGACGCCGGGCGTCTGGTAGAGATCGCGCAGGTACCCGGAGAGCGCGGGGTAGTCCTCGATCCGCCGCAGGTTGCACTTGAAGTGGCCGACGTAGACCGGGTCGAAGCGGACGAGGGTCGTGAAGAGGCGCCAGTCCGCTTCGGTCGGCGCGTCACCGACCAGGTAGCGCCGCTCGCCGAGACGCGACTCGAGCACGTCGAGCGCCGCGAAGACTTCGCGGACCGCTTCGTCGTACGCCTTCTGGGTCGTCGCGAAGCCCGCGCGATACACGCCGTTGTTCACGTTCGGGTAGACGAAGTCGTTCACCCGATCGATCTCCTCGCGGAGCGCTTCGGGATAGAGACGGACGTCGTTGCCCCCGTCCTTCGCCAGCGCCGAGAACTCCGCATCGAACATGCGCAGGATCTCCGACGACTCGTTGTTCACGATCGTGCGGTGCTCGCGATCCCAGAGGATCGGGACGGTGACCCGGCCCGTGTACTTCGGATCGGCCTGGGTGTAGACCTCGTGCAGGAACGAGGCGCCGTGGAGCGGATCCGCGATCACGCCCGGGGTGTCGTCCTCGTTCACGAAGCTCCAGCCGTTCTCGCCCATGTGCGGATGGACGACGGAGACCGAGATCGCGTCTTCGAGCCCCTTCAGCTTGCGAGCGATCAGGGTGCGGTGGGCCCAGGGGCAGGCCAGCGAGACGTAGAGGTGGTAGCGGCCGGCCTCCGGCGCGAAGCGGGTCGAGCCGTCCGCGCGGACCGCGTCGCGGAACTGGCTCTCCTTTCGGACGAAGCGGCCTCCCGTCGACTTCGTGTCGTACCAGTCGGTCTTCCAGCTTCCCTCGATCAGCAGTCCCATGGCTTCGTTCCTCCGTTCGGGGCGCCTGGTGGCGCCGTGGCTCGGGAGGATCATCGTCCAGGAACCTGGAACAACAATCGGTCCTGTGAGACAATCACTGTTTCTATTTTGGAAACAGTGGAGGCGGCGATGTCCTTCCTCGAGGTCGACGCGTTCGTGCGGGTCGTCGAGGCCGGCGGCTTTCGCGCGGCGGCGCGGGAGGCCGGCGTGACGGCGTCCGCGATGAGCAAGCGGGTGGGGGCGCTCGAGACCCGGCTCGGCGCGCGTCTGCTGAACCGGACGACGCGGCAGGTCGCGCCGACCGAGGACGGCCTCGCCTTCTACGAGCGCGCCCGGGCCGCGATCGAGGATCTCGCCGAGGCGGAGGCCGCGGTCGGGGAGGCGCAGGGCGTCGCGCGAGGCCGCATCCGGATCAACTCGCCGGTCGACTTCGGCCGCCAATACCTGGTCGACCCCCTCTCCGAGTTCGCGCGGACCCATCCCCGCGTCGACCTCGACGTCTCCTTCAGCGATCGCTTCGTCGACGTCGTCGCGGAGGGCTTCGACGTGGTGCTGCGGATCGGGGATCTGCCGGATAGCGGCCTCGTCGCGCGCCGGCTCGCGCCGGTGCGTCGCGTGCTCCTGGCGTCCCCGGACTATCTCGAGCGCGTCGGCCGTCCCGAGAGCGCCGACGATCTCGCCGGGCACGAAGCCATCCTCTACGCCTACGACCAGCGTGGAGCGGTCGACGTCGATGGCCGACGCGTGTCGCTCACCGGTCGTCACGTCGCCGACAACGGCGCGCTGATCGCGTCGATGGCGCGGGCGGGGCTGGGGATCGCGTTCCTGCCGACCTTCCTCGTCTGCGAGGACCTGCGTCGCGGAGACCTCGAGATCGTGCTGCCGGAACGGACCGGGGGCGACTTGAATCTCCACGCGTTGACCGCGCACCGGAAGCTGCTGACGACGCGCGTGCGGCTCCTGCTCGATCATCTGCGGAGCGCCTTTGGGCCGACGCCGCCCTGGGAGCGGGATCTCGACGCTCCCGGCGAGGACGCGGGCTGAGGCGCCGCGACCGCGAGCCCTCGGGCGCGGATGCGGACCGACGCGCTGCGCCCGCGCGTGTGGCGCCGGAACGGACCGTGCCGCGGTGGATCAGCCCGCCTCGATCAGCGCCGCCAGCCGCTCGTCGTCGGGCACGGGATGACGCCAGAGGCGGAAGGCGAAGCGCAGGATGCCGAGGAAGCCCATGTGGTGGACGGCGGAGAGACGACTGCGGAACGCCCACAGCCCGAGTGGGCCCAGGCTGCGTTCCTGGTTGCGGATCGTCGTCTGCGTACAGCGGAGGAAGTCCGGCGGATGGAGCGGGTGGGGCACGGGCAGGAAGGTCGCGTTCTTCTTCGCGTCGTCCGGCAAGGCGAGCTCGAGCGCGGCGATCGCCGCGGCGCTCATCACCTGCTGACACATGCTGATCGACTGGAGGGTGATGCGGTCGCCGTCCCAGATCGGGCGCGGCGGGCGCTTCGCGAGGCCGTCCGCGGTGCAATCGACGTAGAGGATCTCGTCGACGGTTTCGTCGAGGTGCCGCGTTCGATTCGCGAGGTGCCGCGTGCGCTCCGTGAGGTGCCGCGTGCGCTCCGCGAAGTGGAGCGTCGGGCCGTCGATGCGCTCGATCCGCCCGCTGCGTTCGACGTCGCCGATCCGACGCAGCTGCGCGAGCTCCGCCTCGTTGACGGTCGCGCAGCGATACTTCGAGGGCCAGACCTTCGCGTCGAGACGCAGCAGCCGTCCGGCGGCCTCGAGGCGCTGGAGGACGTCCGTGAGGCTCGTCGCGTCGCTCAGGATCTCGAGCTGCGTCCCGAACTCGCTCGCCAGTCCGTCGGGGTAGAGCGCGTCCCGGTTCAGGAACCAGGCGTCGTTCGGCACGACCCAGGTGATCCGGTCGGGCGCGACGCCCCGCTCGAGCAGGTAGAGCGCCGCATCGATCCCCGTCTTGCCCGCGCCGATCACGACATAACGTCCGTAGCCGCGCTCGAGCTCGGCGAGGCCGTTGATCGGGACGAGGGTCGCACCGCCCTCGGCCGCGTACTCCGGTGGCGTGGTCGACGGGACCCGCACGTCCATGTAGGTCGCATCGACGGTCTTGCCCGCCCGGACGGCGATCTCCTCGCCGCCGCGCGCGATCGCGCGGATCACGCCGTCCTCGCCCACCTCGCATTTCGGGAGGAAGGTGAAGCGCCCCGTACGCTCGAGCTTCTTCGCGACGCGCTCGTAGTAGGCGAGGATCTGCGCCTGGGAGACGAGGTCGCGCTCGTCCTCGCCGAGGGGCTCGGAATTGACGCCGTAGTAGAGCGCCGGCTGGTGGAGCGTGACGAAACGGTAGGCGCTGTTCCAATGGCCGCCGGGCTTCGCGCGGCGATCGACGACCACGACCCGCGCCGTCCGGGACCTGTGCAGGATCTCGTCGGCGAAGGCCATGCCCATCGCCCCGCCGCCTACGACGAGATAGTCGGCTTCGAGCGGTCCGGAAGCCGCTCCGCTCACTCGGTCGCCGCGTCCAGCCCGAGGCTCGCACGGATCGTGGCGGCGTCGCTCGCGTGCTCGATCCGCTCGATGCGGAGCGCGTCGAGGTGGATCAGCGTCGCCTGCCGGATCGCGTCGGGCAGCCGCGCCGTCACGTCACCGTCGCGATCGAGGAGCAGGTCGTAGGGCCGGCGTCGCATCGCGGGCACCGCCATCAGCCGGGAGACGAGCGCCGGCATGCCGCTGATGTCCGAGACGTAGACGGCACCGCGCGCCTCGAGGGCCCCGGCCTCGACGTCCTCGAGCGCCTCCTTCAGCAGGTCGCCGCCCGGCATGTCCCGGCTGAACAGGATCACCCGGGTCGAGGCGTCGACGCCCCCCGAGTCCCCGTGCTGATCCTCGAGGGCGAACGCCTCGATCGTGTCCCCGACGGCGTAGGGCGCGGGCGCGTCGTCCGCGATCGCGACCGAGGACGAGAGGGCCGCCGCGAGGCAGAAGGAGACGAGAAGGCTCCGCAGGTGGCGCACGCCTAACGCTCCTGCAGGAACTGGCGGAGGGGCTGGTCGCGCCAGGTCGCGGCGCTGAATTTCTCGTCGAAGGGGGCGTAGCGGAGCTCGCCGCCGGGCTCGGGCCGGTCGCCCATGACGGTGACGCGCTGGATCACGCGCTCGCCTTCGAAGTCGTTCAGCACGTGGTGCTGGGTACAGCGGTTGTCCCACATGGCGATCGTGCCCTCGGTCCAGGAATAACGGACCGTGAACCGGTCCTCGGTCGCGAAGCGCGTCAGGAACGCGAGCAGGTTCTCGCTCTCGTCGTGGCTCATCTCGACGATGCGCCGCGTGAAGTGGTGGTTCACGAAGAGCGACTTGCGGCCGGTCTCGGGATGCCGTCGGACGACCGGGTGGATCGCCTTTCGCTCGGGCGCCATGTGCGGGCTCGCGTCGTGGAGCGCCGTCAGCCCGTCGAGCATGTCCTTCATGGGGGGCGAGAGCGCTTCGTAGGCCCTGGCCATGTTGGCCCAGAGCGTGTCACCCCCGAACTCCGGGCACTTCTTCATGTGGAGGATCGCGTAGATCGAGGGCTCCGCCTCGCAGGTGAGATCGCTGTGCCACTCGTCGGCGACCGCGCCGGCGCCGCCGACCGCCTTCAGCTCGAAGAACTCCGGGCGCTCCGCGTCGAGGGCCAGGTTCGGATGGCCCTCGAGACGACCGAAGAGGCGACCGAAGGCGATGTGCTCGTCCGGCGTGAGGTGCTGCGCCGGAAAGAAGAGGACGAGGTGCTCCTGGAGCAGCCCGACGATCGTCTCGGCTTCGGCGGGGCCGACCGAGCGGAGGTCGAGGCCGGTGACTTCGGCGCCGAGCGAACCGGAGAGCCGGCGGACGGCGAGGTCCTGCAAGGGGGCGATCGCGGTGGCCATCGGGCGACTCCTCGTCGTGCGGGTTCGCGCCCAGGATAACCCGCGCACGCCCGCCGCGGGGCCCGGCGGACCCGACCCGAGGTCGCGCCCGATCCGCCCCCGGACGCGCCCAGTCCGGGCGCCGGCGAGGGGAAAAGGGCCCCCGAAGTCCCGGGCTCTCCTCGCGATTTCCGGCCACATCCGCGCCGCCGGAGCCACGCCTCCCACGCGGAGGTGGACGATCATGATTCGAAGCTTCGAGCGGGCGCTCGGGCGGGCCGTGGCGACGGCGGTCTCGAGCCTGACGCTCGTGATCGGAGGGCCGGTGTTCGCCCTCGCGGGTGACCCGGACGGCACGACGCGGTTGCCCGAAGGCGACGTGGTCGAGGTGATCTGCAACGACGACTGCGGTTTCCTGCGGCCGCGGAACGCGCCCAGCGACTTCGACTTCGCGTTCGGCGCTCGGCTCGTTCGCGACGGGGTGCACGTCGACCTCTCGACCGAGGGAAATCTCTTCGTCCGCGGGCCGATCGACGCGACCGGCGACATCCGGATCGAAGGCGGAGAGGTCCGCTTCGACGGCGGCACGATCGCCACGCGGCCCTCCGAGATCGAGATCGACGCGGGTCGCATCGAGTTGGTGACGGGCGAGCGCCTCACGATCGAGAGCGAGGGGCGCGTCGCGACGGAATGGACGCGCTTCGACCTCTCTTCTTCGGGGGAGCTTCGCCTGCGCTCCCCGTCTTCAGTGGAGATCGGCTCGGGGGGTGCGGTCCTGGTCGCGTCCTCCCCGCGTCTCGAGGGCGATCGGGACGGGCACATCCGCGGCGAGGGGGCGATCGTGCTGACCGGTGGCCTCGTCGTGGCCTCCGGCGCGTCGGTGTCCGTCGGTGACGTCTCGACGGTCTCGGCGCTCGAGGCGACGCAGATCGCGGGTGGTCTCTCTCCCGAGGTCGCCGATCCGAACGACGAAGGTCTCACCTGGCGCATCACCCTCGGTGGCGACGTCTACCTCGATCTCTCGGGTCACACGCTCGGCTCGCTTCGCCTCACGTCGAAGAAGAGGATCGTGTTCGTCGACCACCCCACGACCCCCGTTCCCGAGCCCGGGACCGCGCTGCTGCTCGGGCTCGGCCTCGGCGTCCTCGCGGCCTCCCGAAGCCGGGCGGCGGACACCGCCCGCGCCGGCGACCTTCGCGCCCGCGCGAGCTAGCGTCTTCGCACGCTGCGCATCCCGCGCGCGATCCCGGGAGAATCCATGTCCGACTCTGCCCTCGGTGCCGTCGTCGTCGGCACCGGCTTCGGTGTCCTCACCCACCTGCGCGCGCTGCGCGCCGCCGGCTTCGACGTGAAGGCGCTCGTCGGTCGCGACGCCGAGAAGGCGCAGAAGCGCGCGGACCTGATGGACGTGCCCCTCGGAACGGGCTCCCTCGACGAAGCCCTCGCGCTGCCCGGCGTCGACGCGGTCGCGGTCTCCACGCCGCCCCATACCCACGCGAAGATCGTGCTCGCGGCGATCGCGGCGGGGAAGCACGTCGTCTGCGAGAAGCCCTTCGCGGCGGACGCAGCCGAAGGGCGGCAGATGCTCGAGGCGGCGGAGGCCGCCGGCCTCGTCCATCAGCTCGGCTGCGAGTTCCGCTGGGCGACGGGACAGGCGACCGCCGCCCGGGCGATCGCCGACGGCGTGATCGGCGAGCCGCGGCTCGCGACCTTCCTCTTCCACATGCCGGCGCTCGCCGACCCGGACGCCGACGTCCCCGACTGGTGGCGCCGCGAGGAAGAGGGCGGCGGCTGGCTCGGGGCCTACGGCTCGCACGTCATCGATCAGATCCGCGTCTCGGCGGGCGAGTTCACCGGCGTCTCCGCCTCGGTCCAGACCGTCGGCGAGCGCAGTCCCGAGCGACCGTGGACCGCCGACGACACCTACACGGTCCATTTCCGAACCGCGTCGGGGCTCGAGGGGATCCTGCAGTCGTGCACCGCGGCGCGCGGTCCCTTCGTCGCCGCCAGCCGCTTCGTCGGGTCGAAGGGAACGCTCTGGCTCGAGGGCGACACCGTCCGCGTGGCGGATGCCGAGGGAGAGCGGACCCTCGAGACGCCGAGCGACCTGGTCTACGGCCCTCCGGTCCCGCCGCCGGCGGAGCTCCTCTCGTCGACCTCCGAGTACGACGCGTTCCACTCGATGGGCACCGACCTCGCACCCTACACCCGGCTCTACGAAGCCTTCGCGAGCCGGATCCAGGGGCGGGCGATTCCGGCGGATCCGGTGCCGCCGACCTTCGCGGACGGCGTCGCGGTCCAGGCAGTTCTCGACGCAATCCGCCGCTCTTCCAGGGAAAAGCGCTGGGTCGAGATCGGCTGAGGCGGCGCCCCGAGCGAGCCTTCTCTCAAGCGATCCGTCCGGCGATCCGATCCACGCGGGACACCCGTGATCCGAGGGAAGTCCGTGAATCGCCGCAACCACCCGCGTTTTCGCACCAAGTTCGACGTGCTCTGTTCGGCCGGAGAGACCGAGGGCGCGGGAACCCTCGTGAACATCTCGCGCTCCGGGGCGTGCCTCGACAACACGAGCCATCAGCCCGAGATCGGGACGAAGGTGCGGCTCTACGTGTTCATCCAGCCGGTCTGCCCCTTCGAGCTGGCGGGCGAGGTGATCCGGGTCGACGGGGAGACCGTCGCGATCCGCTACGACAACCTGGATCCCGAGGTCGGCCGGCTCGTCGACGACGTGGCGGCGCTGGTCGGCTAGGTCCGCTGCGGCCTGCCGGGGCGGGCTCGTCGCCCTGGCGGTTCGGCCGGGCTCGCAGGGTCAGTTCAGCGCGGGCTTGCGTCGCGACAGCGCGTCGCGGCGGGCGCGGATCGGGCGCGCGCTCTCGTCGTCCGGGGCCAGCTCGAGGAAGCGCGTGTAGTCGTCGATCGCGGCGTGGATGCAGTCCATCCGCTCGAGGAGCATCCCGCGGTCGCGGAACTCGTGGGCCGCGTCCGGGAGCAGCACGACGATCCGGTCGAAGCAGCCGAGCGCGCCGATGCCGTCGCCCTGTCGCAGGTAGCCGAGCTTCAGGTTGTTGAGCATGCGCGTGTAGATCTCGATCGCGGTCACCGGTCGCAGCCAGTCGAGGTCGAGGTCGACGTGATCCCCCGCGGCGGCGCGCACGCGCTCCGCGCAATCGTCGAGGGAGAGCACCGTTCCGAAGAAGGGGTCGACGATCATCTCCCGCTCCGGCACGTCGCTCACGCCGACGACCTTCGAGAGGAAGTGGCCGGGAAACCCGATGCCGTAGGCTTCGAGACCGAGCTGCCGGGCGACCTCCACGTAGACGACGGAGAGCGTGATCGGCAGACCGCGCCTTCGCTCGAGCACCTCGTCGAGGAAGCTGTTGCGGGGATCGTCGTACTGCTCCTGGTTGCCGCGGAAGCGCTCGAGCTCGAAGAGCGCGTGGTTGAGCGCGTCGACGGCGGCGCTCGGCGTGGGCGCGTGCTCGACGAGCGGCCGCGTCCGTTCGGTGATCTCGGCAACGGTCTCGAGGCCCGACGCGACGTCGACCTCCGGTCGGACCTCGGCGGCGAGGATCAGGGCCCCTTCGGCGAGGCCCTGCTGGCTCTCGGGAAGGAGCGCCAGCTCGTGGAATCGGTCGGAGATCACGCTCTGCACGGCGGCCCAGCGTAGTTCGCGGGCGCGTCGGGCGCACGGAAGGCCGCCGCGGTCATTCTCGCGAAGCCGGGACCACGTCGATCTCGAGGCGCTCGCCGTCGCGCTCGACCTCGAGCCGGACGGGCTCCCCCACCCGCATCGCTTCGAGCGCGAAGGTGTAGTCGTAGAGGTTCTCGATAGGTCGCGCGTCGGCTCCCACGATCACGTCTCCGCTGCGCAGCCCCGCCTGGTCCGCCGGGCCCTCCGGTGCGACGCCCGCCAGGAGGACGCCGACGACGTCGGTGTTGGCATAGTCCGGGATGGTTCCGAGATAGACGCGGAAGCCCGTGCGGCCGCGGCCCGAGGCGGGCTCCTTCTGGGCCGTGTACTCGGGGCGCGTGTCGGCGCGGCCGACGGCGAGCGCGATGCGTTCGAAGAGGCGGGCGATCCGCGCCATGCCTTCGACGTTCAGCCGGTCGAGCGTGTCGCGCGGCGTGTGGTACTCGGCGTGGTTGTCGGTGAAGGCCGAGAGGACCGGAACGCCGTGCGTATAGAAGCTCGTCGCATCGGTCGGGACGTAGCTGTCCTGCTGGGCGTGGAGGGAAAGCCCTTCCTTCCCTGCGACGTCTTCGAGCAGCGGTGCCCAGGCCGGGCTCGAGCCCAGCCCCTGCACGATCAGCGCGTCGCGCAGGCGACCGACCATGTCGAAGTTCAGATAGGCGACGGGCCCCCCGTCCGACGCGTGGGGGTTCACGTTCTCGGCGACCCAGGCGTTCGAGCCGAGCAGTCCGAGCTCCTCGCCGGACCAGGCAGCGAAGACGAAGTCGCGCCGTCCCAGGGCTTCGCCCCGCGCGCGACGGGCGGCGAGGGATTCCGCGAGCTCGACGATGAGCGCCGTGCCCGATGCGTTGTCGTCGGCGCCGGGGTGGATCCGGCCCTGCTCGTCGTCGCGGGCGAGGGAGCTTCCTCCTTCGCCCCGTCCCAGGTGATCGTAGTGGGCCCCGATCACGATGGTCTCGTCGCTCGGGCGGTCCCCGACGACGAGTCGACCGAGCACGTTGCGTCCTGCGCGCCGCTCGGTCCGGATGTCGACCCGAGCCGCGAGCGTTCTCTCGTCGAGAGCGACGGAGATCCCGTTCTCCTCGCCGGACTCGATCGCTCGGTCGACCCGGCGCTGCCAGTCCTCGAGGGATCGGCCCGTCTCCGCGAGCAGCCGGTCGGCGAGGGCGTCGCCGATCGAGAGGACGGCGATGCTGGTTCCGGCGAGCGAGGCGTCGAAGCGGAGCGGGACGAGCTGCTCGCGGAAACGACCGAGCGGGCCGCTCACGAAGAGCACGCCGCGGGCCCCGCGGTCCCGGGCGATCATCGCCTTGTAGCGGAGCCCGGCGTGGCGCTGGAGCGCGCGCCGGTGGTCGGCGTCGAGGCTCTGGGGCAGGTCGCGCAGGATCATCACCCAGCGGTCGCGGACCTCGACGTCGGCGAAGTCGTCGCGTGCCGGGAAGCCGTCGGTCTCCGGGGCGACGAGCCCGTAGCCCACGAAGACGACGCCCGCGTCGGCGAAGTGCCCGGACCGGGAGAAGGCGAGGGGACGCCACGCGTCGGCATCCTCGACGGACGCGCCGTCGATCTCGAGCCGGTTCTCCGGGCCGAGGGAGACGCCGGCGGTGAACTCGAAAGCGTGCTCCCAGCCGCCTTCGCTCCCGGCCGGCGCGAGTCCGGCGCCCTCGAAGGCGCGGGCGAGCCAGTCCGTGGCGGCGGCCTCGCCGGGGGTGCCGGTCGCGCGGCCCTGCGTTCGCTCGTCGGTGAGGGCGGCTACACGGGCGCGGAGGTCCGCTTCCCGGATCTCGGGAGACGAGGGCGCGAGCCGGACGGCGGTGCAGCCGCCGAGCACGAAGAGGAGCATCGCCGCGATTGCGGTCGTTCGGGAGCGGCGCCGCGGCGCGCGAGAGAGCCAGCGAAACATCGATCACCTCGTGCACGCCGGCGTCGGGCCACGCGGCGCGCGCGCGGACTCTAGGCGATGCTCCGACGGATGGTCGGCGCGCGGCGGACCGCGGGAGGAAGGGCATGCAGAGACTCGAAGGCCGGGTGGCGTTCGTCACGGGTGCGGGGCGCGGCGTCGGACGGGGGGTCGCGCTCGCGATGGCCCGGGAGGGCGCCCGCATCGGCGTAATCGACATCGACGGTGGGACTGCGCAGGAGACCGCGGCGCTCGTCGAAGCGGTGGGCGGCGAGGCGATCGCGGTCGAGGGCGACGTCGCGCGCCGCGCCGACTGCGCGCGCGGCATCGAGGCGACGGTCGCGGCCTACGGTGGGCTCGACATTCTGGTGAACAACGCCGCGTGGACGCCGACGCCCGGTCGGCTGCTGATGGACTTCGACGACGCGACCTTCGAGCGCGTCCTCGCGACCAACTTGTGGGCCACGTTCTTCTGCATGCAGATCGCGCAGCCGCATTTCGTCGCGCGGGGCCGCGGCGCCATCATCAACTTCGCGAGCGGCTCCGGCACGATCGGGAACGAGGCACAGGGCGCCTATGCCGCGGCGAAGGAGGGGATCCGCGGGCTGTCGCGGACGGCGGCCCGGGAATGGGGCCCCCTCGGCATCCGCGTGAACGTCGTCTGCCCCTTCGCGAACTCGCCCGGGATGATCGACTGGGCCGCGCTGGATCCCGAGGGCCACGAAGCGGCCCTCCAGCAGATCCCGCTGCGTCGCGTCGGCGACTGTGAGGACGACGTCGGGCGCGTGTGCGTGTTCCTGGCCAGCGACGAGGCGGACTACGTCACGGCGCAGACGATGTGGGTCGACGGCGGATCGGGATCGGTTCGTTAGGCGGTCGGCGCTGGGCCTCGACCTCGACCTCGATCGCCGCGCCGCCCGCCCGCTCGGACCCGCGTCACCTCGACGGGGATCCCGTTCAGCACGCTCGTCCCGGACGGCACGTCGACGAGGGCGTCGTCCACGACCCGATTCGCGTTCGCGCCGGGCCGGGCGGTCGCGACCGAGAGCCGCACCCCGGGCCGGTCGTGGCCCCAGCCGTGGGGCAGACTGACGACGCCCTCGGCCATCGCGTCGGTCACCTCGACCGGCACGACGACGGCCCCGACGCGTCCCTTCAGCTCGGCGTGATCCCCCGTCGCGAGCCCGAGGCGCGCCGCGTCCGTCGGCGCGATCTGGAGCGTGCAGCGCTCGCGCCCCTTCACCATGCTCGGCAGGTTGTGGAGCCATGAGTTCATCGAACGGACGTCGCGCCGCCCGATCAGGCTGAGCCGCGGATCGGGTCCCGCGTCGATCCAGCGATCGAGGCGGGGCAGATCGGCGAGGATGCGCTCCGGCGCGAGGTCGATGCGTCCGCTCTTCGTCGCGAGGGCCTCCGGCAGGCGCGGGGAGAGGGGGCCGAGATCGATCCCGTGCGGTGCCTGCTCGAGACGCGCGACGGAGAGCCCGTCGGGCACGCGCCCGAATCCGTCACCGTAGGCGCCGAGCCGGAGCAGCAGGTCGATCAGCCGTCGGGGACCCGGCTCGTCCCCGAGCTCCGCGACGATCTCCTCGACCTCGATCTCGCCGGCGAAGCGGCTTCCCTCGAGGACGCGCCCGGCGAGCTGCGAGACCACGATCGCGTCGACCTGCTCGTCGGACATCGCGCCGAGCCCCATGAGTCGCTTCGCCAGCCCGAGCAGCGTCCGCCAGATCTCCTGCTCGCCTTGCTCCGGCGGCAGTGCCGAAGGCGACCACTTGGCGACGTTCTCCACGGCGAAGTGCAGGAGCGCCACGTCGTAGGTCGCGTGGGAGAGCGGGGCCGTAGGGGGCAGGATCAGATCCGCGTGGCGCGTGGTCTCGTTCACGTAGTAGTCGAAGGCGACGATGAACTCGAGGCGTTCGAGGGCGGCCTCGATCCGGCGGGCGTTGGGGGCCGAGGCGGCGGGGTTGCCCGCGATGATCGCGAGCGCCCGGATGCGGTCGTCGCGTTCGCTCTCGATCTCCTCGGCGAAGGCCGCCATCGGCCACTCGCCGAGCACCTCGTCGTATCCCGAGACGGGGCTCTTCGCGCGGCCGACCTCGAAGCCCGAGGCCTTGGTGGGCCCCGCGAAGGCGAGGCTCGCCGCGGGGAGCGGGAAGAGCACGCCGCCCTCCCGGTCGAGGTGGCCGGTCAGGATGTTGAGGAGGTCGATGGCCCAGTGGGCGAGGGTGCCGAAGGCCTGGACGCTGGCGCCCATTCGGCCGTAGACGACCGCCCGCTCCGCGGCAGCGACTTCGCGGGCGAGCCGCCGGATCGTCGCCGGATCCACGCCGCTGGCGTTGGCGACGCGCTCGGGCGTGTAGGCCCGGATCGCGTCGAGCGCGCGAGAGAGGCCCTCGACCAGACCCTCCGCCCGCCCGAGGTCGACGCGCTCTTCCTCCACGACGACCTGGACCATCGCGAGGACGAGCGCCGCGTCGCCGCCCGGTCGAACGGCGACGTGCTCGTCGGCGATCGCGGCGGTCTCGGTCCGACGCGGGTCGACGACGACGAATCGGCCGCCCCGGGCGCGCAGGGCTTCGAGGCGTTTCTTGATTCCCGGTGCGGTCATCAGGCTGCCGTTCGAGGCGAGCGGGTTGGCGCCCAGCATGACCAGGTGGTCGCAGCGCGCGAGGTCCGGGACCGGCGTGTTCAGGAACCCGCCGTACATCAGTCCCGCCTGCACCCAGCGCGGCCAGGTGTCGAGGGAGCCGGCGGAGAACTGGCTGCGCGTCGGCAGCGCCGTCTGGAGCACGTTCCAGTAGAGCAGGGACTGGGCATCGTGGGTCGTCGGGTTGCCGCGGTAGAGCGCGATCGCGTCCGGGCCGGACGCCTCGCGGATCGCCCCGAGCTTCGCCGCCGCGAGATCGAGCGCCTCGTCCCAGCCGATCGGCTCGAAGCCCTCGGCGGTCTTCCGAATGGGTGTGCGCAGTCGATCGGGATCCTCCTGCAGCTCGATCAGCGCGTGAGCCTTCGGGCAGACGTGGCCCTTCGAGAAGGCGTCGTCGGGGTCGCCTTCGATGCGGGTGACCCGCCGGCGACCGCGCTCGTCGTCGGCGGTGTGGACGCGGATGCCGCAGGTGGCTTCGCAGAGGGTGCAGATGCGGTGGACGATCGACGGCTCGGTGGACGACATGGCAGGGATCTCCTCGTCGAGGCGGCGTGGGCGACGCGGACGAGGGTAGGGCGATTTGGTACTTTCGCTGGGTCCAATCTATGACAAGATTGAGGTACCAATCATGGCGAGCGCTTCTCCTCCGCGTTCGGCACCGCGCGAGCGGACCACACGCCTCCGCGATCTCCCCCTCGACGGAGAAGGTGCGCTCTACGAGCAGATCTACCGCTCGATCCGGGACGCGATCCTGAGCGGCCGCGTCGCCGCCGGCACCCGGCTGCCCACCACCCGCGCGCTGGCGGTGGAGCTCGGGGTCTCCCGCAACACCGTCGTCTCCGCCTTCGAGCCCCTGCGCGCCGAGGGCTACGTGGTGTCCCGGGTCGGTGCCGGGACCTTCGTCGCGCCGCAGCTGCAATCGGAGACACGGTCGGACGATTCCGCCGCGCGCGGCAAGTCCTCCGCCGACCCGGCGTCGGACGCGCGGCCTCGCGAACGGCTCTCCGCCTACGGTCGGCGCCTCGCGCAGCGCTCCCCGCGCACGCCCTACGACCGGCTCGACCAACGGAACGGCATCGCGATCGACTTCCGGCCCTGCGTGCCGGACCTCGAGCGATTGTCCTACGAGGACTGGCGCCGGCATCTCGTCCGGACGGCGCACCATGCTCCGCCGGACGCGTTCGACTACGCGGATCCGAGCGGGGTCCTCGCGCTCCGGGAGGCGATCGTCGCGTACCTGGCGCGGGCGCGGGCGGTGTACTGCGAGCCGGAAGACGTGCTGGTCGTGGGCGGCGTCGCCCAGGCGCTCGACCTGGCGGCGCGCCTCTTCCTCGATCCGGGGGACACGGTGCTCCTCGAGGATCCCCACTATCTCGGGGCGCGTCGGAGCTTCGAGGCGGCCGGGGCCGAGATCGTCGGAGCGCCCGTCGACGGCGAGGGGCTCGATCTCGGCGGGGTCGACGCCGATGCGCTGCGACGGGCGCGCCTCGCCTACGTCACGCCGTCGCACCAGTATCCGACCGGGGTCGTGCTCTCTCTGCGGAGACGGCAGGCGCTGCTCGAGTGGGCCGAGGCAAACGACGCGTACGTGGTCGAGGACGACTACGACTCGGAGTTCCGCTATCGGGGCCGCGCGATCCCCTCGCTCAAGAGTCTCGACGAAGCGGGGCGCGTCGCGTACGTCGGGACCTTCTCGAAGACCCTGCTTCCCGCGCTTCGCATCGCGTACCTCGTCGTTCCCCCGGCGCTGCGCGGCGTGTTCCGGAACGCGAAGTGGTTGGCGGACTGGGCGAGTCCGAGCTTCGAGCAGCACGCCCTCGCGCGCTTCCTCGAGAGCGGGGACTTCGAGCGCCACCTTCGTCGTGCGCGGACGCTCTACGGGACGAGCCGCGCGGCCCTCGTCGAGGCGTTCGACGCGTCCTTCGGGAAGGGCGCCGCGCGCTTCGTGGACAGCGGGGCGGGGCTGCATCTCCTGGTCCGCTTTCCGGGGATCCCCGGTGCGTCCGTCGGGGACGTGATCGAGCGCGCGGCGCGCCGAGGGGTGGCGCTCTACCCCGCGGCGCCGAGTCATCTGGCACCCGATCCGGACGCGGAGCTCGAGCTGGTGATGGGCTTCGCGCGGCTCTCCCCGGAAGCGATCCGCGAAGGCGTGGGGATCCTCGCGGACGTCCTCGGCTCGCTGCCCGAGGCGCGCTGATCCCGGGCGTCGTGGCTCGGCGACGGTGCAGCGAAGAGACTGCGCTCCGTGCCCGACACTGTCGCCCCGGGGCGACACTTCCCGCAGGCGCAGGCCTTCGGCCGCGCTCGCGGCCGGCACGGCGCTTGCGATACCCCGGGCATTCGCCGCGGAGGCGGCGCACCCGAGGAGGACGAATCGTGGACGGAATGGCGGATCGGCGTCGGGGCTTCAGCCTGCGCGAGGAGCTCGAGGATCTGGAGCGGCGTCTCGACGAGCCGGGGGAGGTCCGGGTGCGGCGGCTGCCGAGTCCCGGGATCGCGGCGGTGCTCGCGTTCTTCTGGCCGGGACTCGGTCATCTCTACGCCGGTCGCCTGACCGCGTCCGTCGGCTGGTTCGTCGGCACCGCCGTCGCCTACTGGCTCTTCTTCGTCCCCGGGTTCCTGGTGCACGCGATCTGCATCTGGTCCGCCTACCGCGCCGCCGAGGACGTCGGCGGCTGACGCCCTCGCGGCGGCCTCACTGAAAAATCATGTGATCTCGCGGGGTTGGCGCCCGGGCCGGGGTTGTCCCGACTCCGGCGCCCCGGTATACAACCCCGTCCGGACGCCGGAGAGGGGCGGTCCGGATCCCCATCGGAGGCCGTGATCGGCGCCATTCGGGCGCGCGACGGGAGACTCCGCCGCGGCGGCCCTCGCGAGGCGCGGGCGGTCCGGGGAGCGAGGAACCGCCATGGTGTTGCACGAGATCGATGACGTCCGGATCCAGAACATCCGGCCCCTGATGGCGCCGGAGATCCTGATCGAGGATCTCCCCGTCTCCGATGCCCAGAACGAGACGATCTTCGCGGGACGGCGCGAGATCGAGCGGATCATCGACGGCGAAGACGATCGCCTGGTCGTGGTCGTCGGTCCCTGCTCGATCCACGATCCCGAAGCCGGTCTCGAGTACGCCCGCCGGCTCGCACCGCTTCGAGAGAAGTGGAAGGACGACCTCGCGATCGTCATGCGCGTCTACTTCGAGAAGCCGCGCACCACCGTCGGCTGGAAGGGGCTGATCAACGACCCGGAGCTCGACGGCAGCTTCTCCATCCGCGCGGGCCTGCGGAAGGCGCGCGGCTTCCTGCTCGACGTGACGGCCCTCGGCCTGCCGACCGGCAGCGAGTTCCTCGATCCGATCATGCCCCAGTTCTACGCGGACCTCGTTTCCTGGGGCGCGATCGGCGCGCGCACGAGCGAGAGCCAGGTCCACCGCGAGCTCGCGTCCGGCCTCTCGATGCCCGTCGGCTTCAAGAACGGCACCTACGGCACCGTCCAGATGGCGATCGACGCGATCGGCGCCGCCGCCGGCGAGCACCACTTCCTCTCGGTGACCAAGCAGGGCATCGCCGGCATCGTCGCGACCCGCGGCAATCCCTACTGCCACGTGATCCTGCGCGGTGGGACGAGCGGTCCGAACTACGACGCGGAATCGATCGCCGGCGTCTCGGAGCTGCTGGCGAAGGCGGACCTCCCGAACCGGATCATGGTCGACTGCAGCCACGCCAACAGCGGCAAGGACCACGAGAAGCAGCCCGCCGTCGCGGCTTCGCTCGCCGAGCAGATCGCCGGGGGGAGCGACGCGATCTTCGGGCTGATGATGGAGAGCTTCCTCCTCGACGGGAACCAGAAACACTCGCAGGCCCAGGGCCGCGAAGGACTCGTCTACGGCCAGAGCATCACGGACAAGTGCATGAGCTGGGAGCGGACGGAGCCGATCTTCGCGCAGCTGGCCGAGGCGGTGCGCAAGCGGAGAGGCCGTTAGGCTGCGTCGCGGCGAAGCCGTTGGGCGAGGTCCTTCGGCGAGGTCGCGGCCAAGCCGCCGGATGCGGGAGGGAACGCGATGGGTGAGAAGACGACGCGCGAGTTCTGCACGACCGAGGTCGACGGCCACGTCCTGACGGTCACGATCGATCGTCCCGAGCGGATGAACGCGCTCCACTGGATGGCGAACGAAGAGCTCGCGACGGTCTTCGACGAGTTCGTCGCCGATCCGGAGCTCTGGGTCGCGATCATCACCGGCGCCGGCGACCGCGCCTTCTCCGCGGGGAACGATCTCAAGTACCAGGCGCAGGAGTCGGGAGGCGAGATGAAGGCGGGGCCCGCGAGCGGCTTCGGCGGTCTCACCGGTCGCTACGACAACACCAAGCCCGTGATCGCGGCGGTGAACGGCGTCGCGATGGGCGGGGGCTTCGAGATCGCGCTGGCCTGCGACCTGATCATCGCTTCGACCCAGGCGGTCTTCGCCCTCCCGGAGCCGAAGGTCGGTCTCGCGGCGCTGGCGGGCGGTGTCCATCGCCTCCCGCGGCAGATCGGGCTCAAGCGCGCGATGGGGATGATGCTGACGGGCCGACGCGTCTCCGCGGAGGAGGGCGAGCGTCTGGGGTTCGTCAACGAGGTCGTCCCGGCGGGCGAGCTGATGGCGGCGGCCCGTCGCTGGGCGGATCAGATCGTCGAATGTGCGCCGCTCTCGGTCCGCGCGACCAAGCAGGCGGCGATGGACGGGCTTCGCTACGGCGCCGTCGAGGACGCGATGGCCGCGAAGTATCCCGCGATCCGCGACATGGTGAAGAGCGAGGACTTCGTGGAGGGGCCCCTCGCGTTCGCCGAGAAGCGGCCGCCGCGCTGGAAGGGGCGATGAGCCCGCGGTCCGGCGGACGGAGCCTTTTCGCGCCGGGAGGGGGCCCCGGGCGCGGGGCCGGCGCTTGATCGTCGACGGTCTCCAGCTGGTGGGCGGGCTCGTGCTGCTCGTCGTGGGCGGCCGGACGCTGGTGTCGAGCGCGAGCGCGCTGGCGCTCTCGATGGGCGTCTCGACGCTCGTGATCGGATTGACCGTCGTCGCGTTCGGGACCAGTGCGCCGGAGTTCGCGGTCAACGTGATCGCCGCGATCCGCGGCAGCGGCGAGGTGGCCTTCGGGAACCTCATGGGGTCGAACCTCGCGAACGTCGGTCTGATCGTCGGGGCGGCCGCGATCGTCAGGCCCCTCGCGATCCAGGGCGTGATCATCCGGCGCGAGATCCCGATGATGCTGCTCGCGAGTCTCGCCGTCCTCGTGATGGGGATCGATTCGATCGGGGGCGCGTCCGTGAACCAGTACGATCGCGGGGACGGGCTCCTGCTCTTCCTGTTCTTCGCGGTCTTCCTCTACTACACGATCGGCGACACCCTCAGGACGCGGCCGGTCGACCCGCTGATCGAGCAGCTCGAGGAGCGGCGCATCCGCTCTTATGCCTCGGTGCTGCGGGCGATCGGCCTGATCCTCGTCGGTCTGGTGCTGCTCACGGTCGGGGGGCAGCTCACGGTCGGCGGGGCGACGGGTCTCGCGAAGGCGCTCTCGGTCTCGGACGCCGTCATCGGCTTGAGCGTGATCGCCGTCGGCACGAGCCTGCCCGAGCTGAGCACGAGCATCATCGCAGCAAGGCAGGGCGACACCGACCTCGCCGTCGGCAACGTCGTCGGCTCGAACATCTTCAACCTGCTCTTCGTGCTCGCGACGACGTCCACGATTCGTCCGGTCGCGGTGCCCGAGAACGGCGTGCTCGATCTGCTGGCCGTCGTCGCGATGGCGGTCCTGCTCTGGGTCGTCTGCTCCACGTACGGCGGACGCCGGGTGACCCACGCGGAGGGGTGGCTGCTCCTGGTGGGCTACGCCGGCTACATCGCCGCGCGCGTGGCCTAGCGGGCGGCGAGCGGAGCCTCCGCGCTCGGCGTCGCCGCGCGATGCGCCGCGGATCGAACGTTCTCCTCCGCGGGGCGCGCGGGCTTCGCGATGAACGGATAGAGGTGCTGGCTCACGAATCCGTGGGGCAGGGGCTTGCCGACGACGCCGTAGGTCGCGGGCCAGCGGTCCCGCGCGCCGGCGTGGTACGTGCCGAAGAGCATGTCGAGGACCGGCAGGTTCGCGGCGTAGTTCTTGTCGATCGCCTCCGGGTCGGCTGCGTGGTGCCAGTGGTGGTAGTGGGGCGTCGTGAAGACGTACTCGAGGAAGCCTACGCGCAGGCCCGTATTCGAGTGGATCAGCACGCCCTGGATCCCGACCCAGACCACGTAGGCGTTGATCGCCGCCTCCGAGAAGCCCAGCAGGAAGATCGGCAGCAGCACCGTCGAGCGCGTGAAGAGCACCTCCGCGAAGTGGATGCGGGAGCCCGCGAGCCAGTCCATTCGCGCCGGGCAGTGGTGAACGGCGTGGAAGTTCCAGAGGAAGCGGTTCTCGTGCATGAGTCGGTGGCCCCAGTACTGGGCGAAGTCGGCGACGAAGAGCACCAGAACGAACTGCGCGAGGACCGGGAGGCTGCGCACCGCGTCCTGCACGCCGTCGTGGACGGCCCAGCCGAAGAGCCCCTCCGAGAAGAACGTCGTGCAGAGGAGGATCACGCTGATCATCACGTGGTTGAACGCGTAGTAGAGCAGGTCGAGCTTCCACTCCTTGCGGAGCGTGAGCTGGTCCGGGTCGTGGGGCCAGACGCGTTCGACGAACACGAAGACGATCGTGTTGGCGAGGAGCGCCAGTACGAGCCAGTCGAAGCCGAAGGTCACGAGCGGCGTCGCCCTGTGTTCGATCTCGATGTTCGCGCCGCCAAGCCACTGGGCCGCCAGGGCGAGACCGATCCCGGTGAGACCCAGGCGCTTCGAGCGGGAGTGGAAGACCGAGACCGCGCCGCAGGCCACGGCGAGGACCATCCCGCCGACGAGGAGGTCTCGAAGCAGCGCGTGGGGATAGCCGGCGCGGAGCTCCGGGGTGGTCAGGTACTCGGGGAAGTGGAAGCAGAGCACGGCGACGAAGGCGCAGGCGCCGAGGAGGATGGACGCGACGCCGCTGATGCGGCCTTCGCCGAGGCGGAGGGGGACGTCTTCGGTTCGGGACGGGCGGGCGGTCGGGGCCATCGGTCTTCTCCTCGGGGATCGGGTCGGGGATCGGGCCGCCTCGTTCCTGGATCTCGCCGGGCGGCTCCGACCCGGTAGAGCAGCGTTCGTGCCAACCCGGGACCGCAGTCTTTTCAGCAGGTTGCGAGCAGAGTTGCGGTTCTCTCCGCGACTCGACCGGTCACTGGATGCAGGTCCTTCGACAATCCGTGTCGGTCGGCTGGCGGCGTGCGTCGACGCGAGACGGCCCATGCTTCGGCCGGGCCTTGTAAATGACCGAATGAGTCGGTTAAATAAAGGCGCGCCGCCGGCCCGTCGGCGCCCATCCGAAACGGAGACCCGTCATGATCAAGCTCCTTCCCTTCGTCCTCTGGCTCACCATCACGCTGACCTCGGTCGGCTGCAGCGGAGGCCTCGCGAAGGTCGACGTCGGAAAGGTGATGACGTCCGGCCGCGACGGCTGGCAACACCCCGGGCGCGTGATGGAGGCGCTCGCTCTCCGGCCCGGTGACCGCGTCGCCGAGATCGGCGCCGGAACCGGCTACTGGCTCGCCCGGCTCTCGGAAGCGGTCGGTCCCGAGGGCCGGGTCTACGCCGTCGAGGTCGACCCCGGCCTCGTCGCTGCGCTCGAAGATCGGGTGGAGCGCAAGGGGTACGGCAACGTCGAGGTCGTGTACGGTGCCTACGACGATCCGCGGCTGCCGGACGGAGAGATCGACGTCGCGATGACCTGCCTGACCTATCACCACATCGAGGATCGCGTCGCCTATTTCGACCGGCTGCGTGTGGACCTCTCGCCGGGCGCACGGGTCGTGCACCTCGACGATCGGCCCGACGCCCCCGCGCCGATCTCCTGGTTCCAGACGTCGGGCCATTGGACGGAGCCCGCGCTCATCGTGAGCGAGATGCGCGAGGCCGGCTTCACGCGCACGGCGGCCTACGACTTCCTGCCCGCGCAGAGCTTCCAGGTCTTCGTTTCCGACGACGCGACCTCGGGCGCCGTCGCCGCGAGTCGCTAGTGGCGCGACGGATTCCCGATGATCGCTTCGACGATCTCGTGCGCGGCGCGACCGGGGTCTTCATCGAGGCCGGCTATCGCCGGACCCAGATGGCGGACGTCGCGGACGCGGTCGGGGTCGCGAAGGGAACCCTCTACGGCTACGTCGAGAGCAAGGACGCGCTCTTCGCGCTCTGTCTGGCGTTCGCGGACGCGACCGAGCCGATCCCGCTCCCGGATCCCCTGCCGCTGCCGACGCCACCGCCGGGCGAGATCGCGCGACGCGTCGCCGAGACCTTCGGGCAGCAGGTGCGCCTGCCGCGGCTCGAGGCGGCGATGACGGCCACGGCGGCGACGGGGCGCGTCGACGTGGCGACCGAGGCGCGGGGGATCGTCGAGGAGCTCTTCGATCTGATGTACGCGAATCGATTCGGGATCAAGCTGCTCGATCGCTGCATGGACCATCCGGAGATCGCGGGACTCTGGCAGACGCACGGCCGCGAGGACGTGCGCATCGCGATGGAGGCCTATCTCCGACACCGTACTGCGTCGGGCGACTTCCGCGACTTCGAGGACGTACGCCTCGCTGCTCGGATGGTGATCGAGATCTGCTCGACCTGGGCCGTCCACATCCACTGGGACCGCGCCCCCGAGCGCTACGACCCGGGGCTCGCCCGGACGAACGCGATCGACTTCGCCGTGCGGGGTCTGCTGGCATGAAGACGGATCGCCCCGACGGCATCGGCCTGCGCGCGGCGACGCTCCTCGTCGCCGGCAACATGATCGGAGTCGGGGCCTTCACGACCTCGGGCTTCGCCCTCGCGGATCTCGGGTCACCGGAGCAGGTGATCCTCGCGTGGGTCGTCGGGGGCGCGATCGCGCTCTGCGGCGCGCTCTCCTACGCGGGGATCGCTGCGCGCCTTCCGGGCAATGGCGGCGAATATCTCTTCCTCTCGCGAGCGGTGCATCCGCTGCTCGGCTTCCTCGCCGGGTGGGTCTCGCTCTTCGCCGGCTTCACCGCCCCGATCGCGGTCGCGGCCCATGGCCTCGAGGCCTATCTGGCCGCGGCGCTGGGCGGCGATCTCACGCTGCCCGGTCTCGGCGCGTTCGCGATCGTGGCCTGCGGGCTCCTGCACGCGGCGAGTCGCTCGGGCGGCCTCCGGCTGCAGAGCGGCGCCGTGCTGGCGAAGGGGATCGCCATCCTGCTCTTCCTCGCGCTCGGCGCGTGGACCCTCGCGCGACCGGCATCGGACGCGGTCGAGGTCGCGTCGTCAGCGGAGTTCAGGCTCCCGGCCTTCGCCGTGACCCTCGTCTGGATCTCCTTCGCCTACTCGGGCTGGAACGCGGCGGTCTACGTCGCCGGGGAGCTCGATCGGCCCGCGTGGACCCTCCCGCGCGCGCTCGTGCTCGGCACCCTCGCCGTCTCGCTCCTCTACGTGTCGCTGAACGCCGTCTTCGTGTCGTCGGCCCCGGTCGAATCGTTGGCGGGGCGCGCGGACGTGGGCGCGGTCGCGGCGGAGGCGCTCGGTGGCCGGTGGGCGCGCGCGGCCCTCGCCGGCATCGTCACGCTCGGACTCTTCACCTCGATCTCGGCCATGGTGATGGTCGGACCCCGGGTCTACGCGCAGATGGCGGCGGACGGGCTGCTTCCCTCGGTGCTCGCCGGCGGAGACGAGAGCCCGCGCCCGGCGATCGGGCTGCAGGTCGTGCTCTCGCTCGCCGCCTATCTCCTCGCGGATCTGCGAGCGCTCCTCGACTACGCCGGCTTCATGCTCGGGCTCTCGGCGGCGGCGACCGTCGCGACGCTCTTCCTCCCGTCGGTGCGCCGCCTGGCCGGGCCGCCGGTCTGGGGGGCGCCCTTCGTGCCGCTCGCCTTCATCGGGGCGACCGTCGGAAGCAGTGCCTTCCTCGTGCTGCGCGAGCCGGTGGAGGCGGCGTTCGGCCTTCTGACCGTCGCCGTCGGCGCCCTCGTCTACGCGTTCATGCGTCGGCGCGTCGGCTGACGACCGAGCGGCGTCAGGCGAGCTCGAGGACGACTTCGCGGAGGAGGCGGAGGCCGTGATCGAGCTCGTCGGCGCTGATCGTGAGCGGGGGGGCGAGTCGGAGCACGTTGCCGCCGGCGGAGATCACGAGCACGCCGCGCTCGCGGCAGGCGTCGATGATCGGGCCCGGGGCTTCCTTCATCGCCAGACCCCGCAGGAGACCGCGTCCGCGAGCTTCGTGCACCTTGTCCGGCCCCGCGGCGGAGGCGATCTCCGCGAGCCCGTCGCCCAGGCGCTCGCCCATCGCCTTCGCGTGGTCGAGGACGCCGCCCGCGAGCTCGTCGAAGACGGCGCAGGCCACGGCGCAGGCGAGCGGGTTGCCACCGAAGGTCGAAGCGTGGGTCCCGGGCACGAGCGCCTTCGAGAGCGCGCGGGTCGTCGCCATCGCGCCGATCGGGATGCCTCCACCGAGGGCCTTCGCGAGGGTCATGACGTCGGGTGTGACGCCCTCCTGCTCGTGCGCGAAGAGCGTCCCCGTCCGGCCCATCCCGACCTGGACTTCGTCGAAGATCAACAGGCAGTCGTTCTCGTCGGCGAGGTCCCGGAGTCCTCTCAGGAATCCCGCCGGCGCGGTTCGGATCCCGCCCTCGCCCTGGATCGGCTCGACCAGGATCGCGGCGCTCCGCTCCGAGAGCAGCGCGCGCACGGAGTCGAGGTCCCCCCACTTCGCGTGGTGGACGCCCGGGACCATCGGGCCGAAGCCCTCCCAGTAGGCCGGGGTGCCCGTCGCGGTGACCGTGAAGAGCGTGCGACCGTGGAAGGAGCCCTCGAAGGCGATGATCTCGTGGCGTCCGGTGCCGCGGTCGTGGTGGTGGCGTCGCGCCAGCTTGAGCGCGGCCTCGTTCGCTTCGGCGCCCGAGTTGCAGAAGTACACGGCCTCCGCGAAGGAGCTCGAGGTGATCCGCTCCGCGAGCTGGATCTGTGGCTCGGTCGTGTAGAGGTTCGACACGTGCCAGAGCTTGCTGGCCTGCTCGGCGAGCGCCGCCTGGAGCTTCGGGTTCGCGTGACCGAGGGTGGCGGTTGCGATCCCGCCCATCAGGTCGAGGAACTTGTTGCCGTCCGCATCGAAGAGCCAGCAGCCCTCGCCGCGCACGAGGGTGATCGGTTGCGGGGCGTAGTTCCCGACCAGGACGTCCCGGCCGCGGGCGGCGATGTCTTCGTTCGTGCTCATGGGTGCTCTGCTCGGGGTGGCCGGCCGGGGTCGGCGGCGGCCCTACTATACGGCGGTCGCGTGGACGCCGCGATCCGCGACCGCGTGGCAGCCGGCGTGGATGCCGCGATCCGCGACCGCGTGGCAGCCGGCGTGGATGCCGCGATCCGCGACCGCGTGGCGGCGGCGGGGGACGGCCCGATCCGCGACGCCGCGTGTCCCCGGCGCTCAGAGCGCGCGGGTCGGTCCCACGTCGGCGCCGATCCGTCCCGTCACGCGGTAGGGGCGCACGCCCTTTCGCTTGCCCTTCAGGAGCACTTCTTCGAGGGCGTCGGCGGTGTACGCGTGACGAACCGCTTCCCAGGTCGACTCGCCGATCACGACCTGGCCGGGCAGGGCGACGGAGGACTCGAGGCGGCTGGCGATGTTCACGACGTCGCCGATGACGGTGTAGTCCTTGCGTTGCGGGGAGCCGATGTCGCCGACGACGACCGAGCCGGAGTTCACGCCGATCCGCATCTTGATCGGCCGCACGCCTTCGCGCGCTTCGTTCAACCGCGCGAGGGCTTCCTGCATCTGGAGCGCGGCCTCGACGGCGCGCTCGGCGTGGTCCGCCATCGGCAGCGGCGCACCGAAGAAGGCCATCATGCCGTCGCCGCGGAACTTGTCGAGGGTGCCGTCGAGGGCGAAGACCGCGCTCGTGAGGCGCTCGAAGACCTGGTTCAGGATCAGCACGACCTCGGAGGGCGGGAGCCGCTCGGCCATGGTCGTGAAGCCGGTGAGGTCGGCGAAGAGCACCGAGACGTCGCCCTCGTCGGCGACCATGCTGCCGGTGCCCGCTTCGGGATCCGCGATGATCCGTTCGACGACCGCCGGCGAGCTGTAGCGGGCGAGGCGCACGCGGCGCTCCTGCTCGCGCCGCACGTCGTCGCGAAGGCTCGCCTGCTCGACCGCGATCGCGGCGAGGAGCGCGAGGATCGAGAGGGCCTGGAGCTGCGACATGTCGAAGGGATGCGCGCTCGACTGGCGGTCGACGTAGATGTAGCCGCTCACCTTGCCGTCCCGCAGGAGCGGGGCGCACATCGCCGAATGGATGTCCATCATGATCACGCTCTCGGCACCGCCGAAGCGTTCGTCCATCGCGGTGTCCTTGATCAGGACGGCCTGCTTCTCCTCGATCGCGACGCCGGTGATGTTCGTGCTGATGGCGATCGGCGCGTCGGGAACGCCCTCGCGGTTCCGCATCGCCATCGGCTCGATGCCGCCCGAGGCCTCGTCGTGGAGGCAGATCACGCCGCGCTCGACGGGAATGTTCGCGAAGACGAGGGAGAGGATGCGGTCGAGGGTCTCCGGCAGCGTCGTGCAGGAGAGCAGACTCTCGGCGGACTCGGAGACGAGGCGAAGCAGCTCCGGGCTCGTGCCGCTCTCCGGGACCGGCGTCCGCAGCAGATCTTCGTCGAGGCCCGCGAGCACGTCCTTGTCGGTGAACGGCGAGGGAGAGGGCGCCGCCGTGCGATCGCCGGCCGCCTGCAGGAGCCGGTCGAGGCCCTTGAGGTCGAGCACTTCGGTGTGCATCGCCGGTGCCTTCTTCTCTTCGAAGATCACGCGCGCGCGGGAGGCGGCGGACTCGGGACCGATCTCGACGAACATCCGGATGGATCCGAGGTCGAGTCGGTCTCCGTTGCGCAGGATCTGTTCCTTCACGTGAAAGGTGTTCACCCGCGAGCCGTTCTTGCTGTCGAGGTCGGTGAGCAGCCAGCCCTCGTCTTCGTAGGCGATCCGCGCGTGCTGGCGCGAGATGCTCTCGTGGGCGAGCAGCAGGTCCGCGTCCGGCGAGCGCCCGATCACGACCGGACGGTCGCTCACGGCGAAGACGCGGTCGCGCCCCTCGTGCTGGAAGCGCAAGCGGCAGACGATCCGATCTCCCTGCTCCGTGGACATGCGCTGCGCTCCGGGTGCTGTGTGGGGCGGACGGCCAGGGCCCCCGTGATCAATCGGCGGAAAGCGGCGGGAACTCAAGCCGTGCCCTCCAGGACGTCCGCGCCGCGCGGCCCCATCAGGGCGCCTCGAAGACGCGGCCCTCGAAGATCGTGCCCCAGACGTCGATGTCCTTGATCCGGGCGGGGCGAACGTCGTAGGGATTCTGCTCGAGCACGACGAAATCCGCTTTCTTTCCCGGTGCGATGCTCCCGACCTCGGCGTCGAGACGCAGGTTCCAGGCGGCGTCGATCGTGACCGCGCGAAGCGCCTCGTCGACGCTGACGCGCTGCTCCGGCGCCATGACGCGACCCTCCTGGGTGCGGCGCGTGACCGCGGTCGTGACCGCGAGCAGCGGCTCGAGGGGCCCCATCGGACAATCCGAGTGCATCGTGAAGGGAACGCCCGCCCGGGACAAGGAGCCGAGCCGCGTCATCTGCGACGCGCGCGCGTAGCCCAGCCCGTGGCGCGCGTACTTGTCCGCGAAGTAATGGGCGTAGTAGCCGTTGATCGAGACCGAGCCGCCCCCGAGCCGCGCGAGACGTGCGACCTGGTCGTCCCGGGACATGCCGAAATGTTCGAGGCTGAAGCGGAAGTCGGGGCGCGGGTGTTCCGTCTTGAGCCGCTCGAAGACGTCGAGCACGACGTCGAGGCCTTCGTCCCCGTTGACGTGGTAGTAGACGTCGAAGCCCTGCTTCCACCAGGGCGCCACGGCGTCGTACTGGTGCTCCGGCGGGATCATCCACTCGCCCTCGTGCCCGTCGAGGTAGCCGGGCGGGCCCATGCGCATGAGCTGCGAGATGAACGCGCCGTCGGCCAGGGACTTGATCGCGCGGGGCCAGCGCAGCTGGTCGTTCGCCTCCGCGCGAATCGCTTCGAACTTCGCGACCGCGGCCTCGCCGAGCTCGTACTGCCAGCCGACCGGCGCGTGGACGAAGAGGGTGCGGAAGGGCACGTCCGCGCCCTGCAGATGCGCTTTCGAAGCGGCCCACTCGACGTCGATCCCGATCGTGCTGCCGGCGACCATGTCGGCGGCGGTCGTCACGCCGCCGCGTTGCATCAGGACGCGGAAGGTCTCGAGACCCTCGACGATCTTCTCCGGAGACTCCGTGATCGGCGCGATGGCCGAATTCGCGACGCCCATGCCCATTTCGGCGAAGTGGCCGCGTTCGACGTCGATCTGGTGGCCTGCGCGCGCGAGGGCCTCGGCGGGAACCGGGATCATCGCCATCGCCTTCGAGTTGGCGACGATCTCGTGATACGAGCGGTGCCAGAGGAGCAGCGGCTTGTCCGGCGCGATGGCGTCTAGATCCTCGCGCGCGAAGTCGCCGTGCCACAGACGATGCCAGCCCCAGACGATCTGGGGCACGTCCTCATGGGGCCACTCGGCGGCGAGGCGCGTCAGTCGGGCGAGGAAGTCCTCGCGATTCGTGACGGCGTCGACGCGGCCGCTCGGCAGGTTCCAGTCCTCGGGCGCGGCGATGTCGACGGTGAGGAGCTTGCCCACGAGAAAGGGGTGGACGTGGGGATCGATGAAGCCCGGGAGCAGGACCTTCTTTCGGAACCGGCGATCGATCGTGTGCGGGACCTCCGCGAGCCAGGGCTGCATCGTGTCGAGGCTGCCCACGTCGAGGATGCGGCCGGTCCTCCCCTCGACGGCGACCGCGGTCGCTTCGGGCTGTCCCGGCTCCATCGTGACGATCGTCTTCGCCACGAACACGGTCACGTTCTCGTAGGGCGGTGTGGCCGGCGCATCGGAGCGGGCGAGCGCGGGCCCGGGCGAGAGCGCGATGACGGTCAGCGCGACGACGAGGACGCCGGCGAGGACGCGATCTGGGACGCGAGGGGGTAGCATCGCGGCGCATGATAGTGGACGGCCAGGCTCCTCCCGATCGGGACTCCGGACGGACCCGGGTCACGCGACCGGACGCGGCCGCGCGTCGCGCGCTGGTCGGGGTGCTCGCCCGGGCCTTTCGGGACAACCCGATGAACGTGCGGATCCACGGGCCGAATCGCCGCCGCCGGGTGCGGGCGAACGCCGCGGGGCTCCGCTCGCTCGTGCTCGACCAGGCGGACCGCCTCTCTTTGAGGGTTTCGACCCTCGATTCGGTCGTGGTCGGCGGCTTCGTCCTCGTTCCGCCGCAGGAGCTCCGCCTTCCGGAGCCCTCGCTGCGTCGGCAATTCGAGTGTTTATGGCTACAGGGCAGGCAGGCGATGGCGGCCTGGGCCGAGGTGAACGCCGGTCTTCCGGATCATCGCCCGCGTACGCCCCACTGGTACCTTGCCGCCCTCGGTGTCGACCCGGCCTGGCAGGGAAGGGGCGTCGGCGCGGCGCTCCTGCGGACGATCGACGAGCTCGTGACCGCGCATCCGGCCCCGCTCTGCCTCGAATGCGATCGCCCGGAGAGCGTGCGCTTCTATCGGGCCCACGGCTTCGAGATGCGGGACGAAGGCCGCGTGCACGGCGTGCCGGTCTGGTGCCTCGCGCGCGGTCCTTCGGGCGAGGAGCGAGGCGAAGCGCGGGCGGGGACCCGAATTCGCTGACGAATCCACGCTTCTATGCGATCCTGTTCGCCGAGTTCGCGGCGCGCCGCTCTCTGGAGCCGCGTCACGGACTGCTCCCCCCACAGCATTCGGGGCCCTTCCGCCCCTGAATTCGGAACGATCGGAATTCGCGCCATGAGCACGAGTCTTTCGTCTCCCCACCCCGCTGTGTCGGGAAGCTCCGGGTCCACCGCACCGCCGGTCGCGCGCACGCCGCGCACCGGTCAGCCCGCCGCGCCCCGTGCGGCGAGCGGCCAACGCACGCGTCTGCGCGCCGACGATGGCCGCCTCGTTCGCGGTCGAAGGAGTCGCGCGCGGATCCGTCAGGCGGCCCGCGAGCTCTTTCGCGAGCGCGGCTTCGACGGCGCGACGCTGCGCGCGATCGCCGAGCGCGCGGGGATGGGCGCGAGCTCGATCTATCGCCACGTGCGCTCGAAGGAGGAGCTGCTGATCGACGAGCTCGCCGAGATGCAGGAGGACGCGTGGACGCGCTTCCGCGCCGCGGACGATCGGGATCGCCCGACCGCCGACCGCCTCCGCGACTTCTTCGACGTCCAGCATGCGCTGCTCGTCGCGGACCGCGACCTGACGACGATCGCGTTGCGCGCGACCACGAAGACCGAGGCGCGCGTCGCCAAGCGCGTGCTCCAGCTCTACGACCGCACGATCGGCCTGCTGATGGAGATCCTGCAGCGGGGGCGCCAGAAGCACCATCTCGGTCGCGACGTCGACGTGCTCGAGACCGCGCGCGTGCTCTTCCACGTCTCGAACGGCGCGCGCATCCCCTGGGCCAACGGGCTGGTCAGCGACGACGCCCTCCGGCAGTCGATGCATCAGGCGGTGGATCTCTTGTTCCGGGGCGTGGCGGCGAAGGACGTCTGATCTCGAGGCAGGCGGGCGGCGGGTGCCCAGGCACGGTCGCTCGCGGTGCGCCCGCCGCGAGCGAGCACGGCCGACGCGTTCCGCGACGAAGTCGCGCCTAACGAAGCCCGTCGAGGTCTTCGTCGCGCTCGATCTTCGCGGTGAGCTCGCGCATCCAGCTCGCGTACTCGTCGCTGGCCCAGGCGCGATGGTCACCGCGGCGGTAGGCCTGGGCGTTCCAGTGGTACTGCCAGGCGTTCTGGCGGTTCGGTCGGGCGCAGTCGCGTTCGGCGATCTGTCTGGCGGGGACGCCCGCGATGATCGAGCCGGGCGGGAAGACGTCGCCCTCCTTGATCATGGCACCGCCCGCCACGATCGAGCCGCGGCCGACGACTGCCCCGTCCATGACGACGGCGTTGATTCCGATCAGGCAGTCGTCTTCGATCGTGCAGCCGTGGACCGTCGCGTGGTGGGTGATCGAGCAGAAGTCGCCGATCTCCGTCGGGTGGTCGTAGCCGACGTGGATCATCACGAAGTCCTGCAGGTTCGTGTAGCGCCCGACCGCGACGTGATGGGCCTCCGCGCGGACGACGACGTTGGGCCAGACCGAGGACTCGGCGGCGATCGTCAGGCGTCCGTAGAGCTGCGCGCTCGGGTGGACGAAGACGCTCGGGTCGATGCTCTGGAGGTCGTCGTCGATCATGTCTCTGGGCCTCCGCCTCTCGCTAGTGGATGCGCGTCACGCTGTAGCCCGCCTTCTGCAGCAGAGCGGGGACGCCGACGTCGCCGACGACGTGGAGCGCGACCAACACGGTCTGGTCCCGGCGCGCCGGATCGCGGGCGATCGCGTCGAGGCGTTCGATCCAGCGCTCGTTGCGGTCGTCGAGGAGCACCGTGTAGACCCGCTCCAGCTCGGGCAGCTCGTCGACTCCGGCCCGGGACTGGTCGATCAACGCCGGCCGGTCGCCTCTTCGCCAGGCGTCGACGAGCTCGATCAGATCCTCGTCGGCCTTGCCGAGGCGGGACAGGGCGTCCCGGAGCAGCAGATCCTGCAGCGCGAGGGGGAGCCCGTCGAGCATGTCGAGCTGGGCCACGTAGGTCTCGAGGGCGAGGGTCTCGTCGCCCCCGAAGCGCTCGAGTACGGCCGCCTCGGCCGAGGCGGCGAGGCTCCAGTCGGATCGCTGGGCGATCAGCTCGACGAGGCCGACGGCGAGGAACCACGGCTCGTAGAGGCTTCGCGCGCGTGCCGTCAGTCCGGCGGCGGAGAGCTCCGGGTCCCGGGCTTCGAGCACCGCGTTCGTCTCGGGCGAGAGGACGTCGGGGAGTCGCTTTCCGCCCTGCAGGATCACGCGTTCGGCGGTGGCGTCGGCGACGGCGTCCGGATCGAGCGCCGCGACGTCGATCTCGAGGACGAGGGTGTCCGCTTCGGCCAGGACGTGCTCGATCTCCGGTGAGAAGCGCCAGCCCTCGGCGGGGCCCAGGTGGACCGTGCCGAGGACGAAGAGCGTCGGGCCGGCCTCCGTGTCGATGCGGACGAAGGGCGGGCGGGCGAGCCCGTCGTCCGCGGCGACCGCGGCGGCGCCGGGCGCGCGACTGCAGGCGCCGACGAGGAGGACGACGAGCGCGAGGACGACGCCGCCTCGGGTCGCGCCGCCGAATGAACGAGCCCTTGCGCGCGGGTTGCGCTGGAATCGAGCCACGAATCTCCCCCCCGGTCGTGAGTCTACTCGCCGTGCGCGGGTTTCTGCTACCGGTTCGCCCCGCCGCAGGCAGCTTCGCGCCGCCAGGACGAAGGAGGAGCCGGATCATGCGCGCCGTCGTCGTCGATCGACTCATGACCCCCGAAGAGTTGACGGTCCGGGACATCGACCCGCCGGCCCTCGGCGAAGGCGAGCTCCGCATCGAGGTTCGCGCGGCGGGCTGCAACTTCTCCGACGTGCTGATGCTGAAGGGCGAGTATCAGGTGAAGCCCGCGCTGCCCTTCGTTCCGGGCGGTGAGGTCGGTGGCGTCGTGAAGGAGCTCGGCCCGGGCGTCACGGGCTTCGCGGTCGGGGATCGCGTGCTGTCGCGGTGTGCCCTCGGCGGCTTCGCGGAGGAGGTCGTCGCCCCGGCGGCACAGGCCTATGCGCTGCCGGACGCGCTCTCCTTCGAGGCGGGGGCCGCGCTGCCCACCGTCTACCCCACGTCGTACGCGGCGCTCGTCTGGCGCGCGCCGGTCGCGCCCGGCGAGACGCTCCTCGTGCACGCGGCGGCGGGCGGGGTCGGCCTGTCCGCCGTGCAGATCGGCAAGGCCAAAGGCGCGCGGGTCATCGCGACCGCCGGTGGTCCCGAGAAGCTCGAGATCGCTCGCCGTGCCGGCGCGGACGTGCTGATCGACTATCGCGAGCAGGACTTCGTCCCGATCGTGATGGAGGAGACCGGGGGACGAGGGGCCGACGTGATCTACGACTCGGTCGGCGGGGACACCACGGATCGCTCGCTCAAGTGCATCGCCTGGAACGGTCGCCTGCTCGTGATCGGATTCGCCGGCGGCGAGATCCCGAGCATCAAGATGAACCGCGTCCTGCTGAAGAACATCTCCCTCGTCGGGCTCCACTGGAGCGCCTATCCGGAGAAGGAGCCCGAGGCCATCGACGCGTGCATGAAAGGGCTCTTCGAGATGGCGGCGACCGGGGGCATCGATCCCTTGATCGGGGCGCGCCACCCGCTCGAGGAGGCCGGCGAGGCGTTGGCGGCGCTCGCGTCCCGGAAGACGGTCGGCAAGGTCGTGCTCGTTCCCTGATCGCGTGTCCGCACGCCCGGAAACGAAGAGGGCCGACGCTCCGTGAGGAGCGCCGGCCCTGTTCGTTCCGTTCCGGTCGTTCGTGGGCTAGCTGGCGCCCGCGTCGACCGCTGCGTCGCCGTGCTCGCCGGTCCGGATCCGGACCGCGTCCTCGACGGGCAGGACGAAGATCTTGCCGTCGCCGATCTTTCCGGTCTGGCAGGATTCCTGGAGCGTGAGGACGACCTTCTCGGCCATGTCGTCCGAGACGACGACCTCGAGCTTGAGCTTGGGAAGGAAGTCGACGACGTACTCCGCTCCGCGGTAGAGCTCCGTGTGGCCCTTCTGTCGCCCGAAGCCCTTCACTTCGCTGACGGTGAGGCCCTGGATACCGGCGGCGGCGAGGCCTTCCTTTGCGTCGTCGAGCTTGAAGGGCTTGATGATCGCTTCGATCTTCTTCATGGCTTGGTACTCCGTTCCCGATCGTTCGGGGGAGGGTCACCGGGGGACGCGCTGCGCCCCCCGGTGACGGGGTGGGGATGCGTTAGTTTTCGCTCGTCGCGAGAGAGCTGGTGGCGAGACGCGCGCCGACCGGCGGGCCCGAGTCTTCCATGAAGCCCGGGGAGCCCGCGAGGTCGTAGGCGTGCATTCCGTGCTCGCCGAGGTCGAGTCCTTCGAGCTCTTCCTCTTCACTGACCCGGAGACCCAGGGTCGCCTTGAGCGTGAGGAAGATCGCTGCGGCGCAGGCGATGGTGAAGGCCGCGTAGGCCGCGACGCCGATCGCCTGGGTCACGATGCTGTGCTCGGGGTTGGTCGAGAAGATGCCGACCGCGAGGGTGCCCCAGATGCCGCAGGTGAGGTGGACCGAGATCGCACCGACCGGGTCGTCGATCTTCAGCTTGTCGAAGGTCACGACCGAGCCGACGACCAGCATGCCCGCGATCAGGCCGACGAGGATCGCCATGTTCGGGTTGATCACGTCCGCGCCCGCCGTGATGCCGACGAGGCCGGCCAGGATGCCGTTGAGGGCCATCGAGAGGTCGGGCTTCGAGCTGATGAACGTGTAGGCGATCATCGCGCCGATCCCGCCCGCCGCGGCCGCGAGGCACGTGGTGACGAGGGTGAAGGAAGTCAGGGTCGGGTCCGCCGACAGCACCGAGCCGCCGTTGAATCCGAACCATCCGAGCCAGAGCAGGAAGACGCCGACCGTCGTCAGCGGCATCGAGCTACCCGGGATGGGCATGAGGGTGCCGTCCTTCGCGTACTTGCCGAGACGCGGGCCGAGGACGAGCGCGCCGATCAGCGCGCCCCAGCCGCCCACCGAGTGGACGAGGGTCGAGCCGGCGAAGTCGTAGAAGCCCATGCCGTCGAGGAAGCCGCCGCCCCACTTCCAGGAGCCGGCGATCGGGTAGACCACCGCCACGAAGATCGCGGAGAAGATCATGAACGAACCGAGCTTGATCCGTTCCGCCACAGCGCCCGAGACGATCGTCGCCGCGGTCGCCGCGAACATCGCCTGGAAGAGGAAGTCGGTCCAGTAGGTGTAGCCACCGTCGGCGTAGGCCGGCGTGTTCGCGCCTTCCTCGAAGCCGGCGCCGATGCCGAACCCGGCGAAGCCGAAGAAGCCGTTGAAATCGCCGGGGTACATCAGATTGAAGCCGCACAGGAAGTAGGTCAGGATGCCTGCGCAGATGATGAACGTGTTCTTGAAGAGGATGTTCGTCGTGTTCTTCGCGCGGGTGAGACCCGACTCGACCATCGCGAAGCCGAGGTGCATGATGAACACGAGGGCGGCGGCCAACATCATCCAGACGTTGTTCGCCGTGAAGAGGGCGGGAGAGATCTCGTCTGCCAGCGCGACGCTCGGCGCCAGGCTGCAGGCGGTCACCGCCGCGGTGAGAAGAAACTTCCGGGACATGGGGTTGGACTCCAGTGGGGTTTGGGATCGGGTGTGGGACACTTGCTCTGCTTCGAACGCTGACTCGCGTGGGTTCCCCGTCCCCTTGACGGCGATCGCTCGAAGCGGTTGCCACGACTAAGAGCAAGGGGCGTGCCAAATCCCTCTCGGGTGGATCCTCCCGTTCTCGCGGCTCGAATGGGCCGAGACCGGCGCATGTGACGCCCCGCACCGCCCCCTTTCCGGCCCCGATTGCACGCAGACACATCAGCGCTGCCCGAAGTGCGGGCAGAATTGGGCGGGTCTCTGCACGGTCGTCGTGCACGCGTGTGCGGCAGACTGCCCGGCGTGCAGGCACCGGCGCGTTCGCGCCGTTCCGGGCGCGCATCCGGTCGCTTGGGGGCCGGGGCTCGGGGATCGACCCCTCAGCCCTTCGTGCGGAAGAGCCCTTCCTGGACGACGGACGCGACCAGCGCGCCGTCGCGCCGGAAGAAATGGCCGAGGGTGAGTCCGCGGGCCCCCGACATCGACGGGCTCTCCTGGGAGTAGAGCAGCCACTCGTCGGCGCGCAGCGGGCGGTGGAACCACATGGCGTGGTCGAGACTCGCCGTCTCGAGACCGGCGTCGAAGAGGTCGATCGGATGCGGCCGCGCCGCGGTGTCGATCAGCGTCATGTCCGACGCGTAGGCGACGATGCACTGGTGGATCAGGAGGTCGTCCGGGAGCGGGCTCACGGCGCGCAGCCAGATGTCGTGGGTCGCAGGCTGCACACCGCCGAAGTAGTCCATGGGCTCGACGTGACGGCTCTCGATCGCG
>JAUIMK010000006.1 GCA_030432735.1 bacterium | reverse complement strand
TGGAACCGGACGGACCGCTTCGACTTCGACTCGCTTCGAATCGGGATCCAGCCCTTCAACGCCGACTTCCGTGGCTTCCTCTTCGACAGCTCCGAGCCCGGGGTCCGTCTCTTCGGCAACTTCGCCAACAACCGCGCCCAGTACAACCTGGCCTGGTTCGGACGCCTCAACAAGGACACGAACTCGGCGCTCAACGACCTCGAGTCCTGGCGCGACGACCACACGATCATCGCGAACTTCTACTACCAGGACTTCCCGGTCCTCGGCTTCAACGTCGAGGCGATCTTCGCGGCGAACATCAACCGCGAGGGCGACGAGCGTGACTTCGACCGGAACAAGAACCTCGTGATCCCCGCGCCGGTCGGTCTGATCGGCGGCCACGACTACGAGGTCTACTACGTCGGGATCGGCGGCGACGGCCACATCGAGCGCCTGAACCTCACGTTCCAGATCTACGGCGCCTTCGGCAACGACGACTACGCGTCGATCGCTCAGCGCAGCCAGGACATCGAGGCCTGGTTCGCGGCCTTCGAGGCCAGCTACGACATCGACTGGATGCGCTGGAAGGCGTACCTGCTCTGGGCTTCCGGCGACGAGGATCCCTTCGACGACAAGGCGCAGGGCTTCGACACCATCCTCGACAATCCGAACTTCGCCGGCGGGACGACCTCGTTCTGGATGCGCCAGCAGATCCCCTTCGTGTTCGGCGGCAGCGTCGCCCTCGCGGGCAAGAACTCGATCGTGCCCTCGCTGCGCAGCTCGAAGATCGAGGGCCAGAGCAACTTCGTGAATCCCGGCATCTGGCAGATCGGGGCGGGGGCGGACTTCGACCTGCTCCCCCAGCTCCGGCTGCTCACGAACGTGACCTGGCTGCAGTGGGACACGACGGAAGTCCTCGAGACGCTGCGCCAGCAGGGCCGCCTCGATCGCGAGATCGGTTGGGACGTGTCGGCGGGGCTGATCTACCGGCCGCTCTTCACGAACAACATCATCCTGCGCGCTTCGGGATCCGTGCTGATCCCGGGGAGCGGATACGAAGAACTCTTCGAGGAGCGTCGCGACGACGATCCGCCCTACTCGGTGCTCTTCAATGCGACGTTCACCTACTGAGCCGGACCGGGACGAATAGATGACTCGACACGACTCCAAGCGTTCCCCGTCCTTCTCGTCCGCCGCCGTGATCGCGGCGACGATCGCGGGCTTCCTCGTGCTCGCCGTCCTCGGCGCCGAGAGCCCGTCGACCGCCGCGGAGGGCGAGACGCCCCTCGAGATCGACTACCCCTTCTATCCCCCGGCGCCCGCGGACCAGACCGAGTCGGAGGCGGCGGTGAAGACCGCCGGCTGCGTGACGTGTCACACGAAGTCGGACGAAGCGACGATGCACCCGCAGCGTTCCGTCGTCCTCGGCTGCACCGACTGTCACGGCGGCGACGCCACGGCGGTCACCGGGAACTACGACCCGGGCTCCCAGGAGTTCCTCGACGCGAAGGCCCGGGCGCACGTCCAGCCGGCGATGCCGGAAACGTGGAAGAACCGACGCAACGAGCAGCGGACCTACGCGCTCCTCAACCTCGAGAGCCCCGAGTACGTCCGCTTCGTGAACCCGTCCGACTATCGCGTCGCGGAGGAGGCCTGCGGCGCCTGCCACCAGACGATCATCGACAAGGCGAAGCGCTCGATCATGGCGACCGGCGCGATGCTCTGGGGGGGCGGCTCGTACAACAACGGGATCGTCCCCTTCAAGCGCTACATCCTCGGAGAGGCGTACACCCGCGAGGGCAAGCCCGCCGCGATCCAGGCGCGCTTCGAGGTGACCCGCGAGCAGTCGGACATGGGCGTCATGCAGATGGCGTTCCCGCTCCCGGCGTGGGAGACGGTCCCGCCCGCCGACATCTTCCGGATCTTCGAGCGCGGCGGCCGCAACGTGAACAGCTTCTTCCCGGAGACCGGCATCCCGAACCCGGAAGAAGAGCCGGGCAAGCCCGACGTCCGCGCCTCGTTCCGCGGTCCCGGGACGGGCAACCGCGTCTCGATCCCGGTGCTGAACATCCACAAGACGCGGCTGAACGACCCGAACATGTGGTTCATGGGGACGAAGGACCAGCCCGGCGACTTCCGCAGCTCCGGCTGCGCGGGCTGCCACGTCGTCTACGCGAACGACCGCGAGTGGTACAGCTCCGGGTCCTACGCGAAGTACGGCAACCGCGGCCAGACCCAGACCGTCGATCCGATGATCGCGAACCTCAAGAACGAGAAGGGCGAGAAGGAGTGGGGCCATCCGATCGAGCACCGCTTCTCCCGCGCGATCCCGACCTCCCAGTGCATGAACTGCCACATGCACCAGCCGAACATGTTCCTCAACTCGTACCTCGGGTACACGATGTGGGACTACGAGTCGGACGCGCCGCTCATGTGGCCCGAGGAGCAGCAGTACCCGAACTTCTCCGAGCAGCTCGACGTTCTCGAGCGGAACCCGGAGGAGGCGTCGTACAAGGGCAAGTGGGCGGACGTCGAGTTCCTCGCTGAGGTCCACACCGAGGTGAACCCGGAGACGAAGGACACGAAGTTCGCCGACTACCATGGTCACGGCTGGAATTTCCGCGCCATCTTCAAGCGCTCGCGAGACGGCACCCTCCTCGACGCCGCGGGCAACGCGATCCCCGAAGGTCTCTCCAACAAGGAGAAGTTCGACCGCGCGGTCCACATGCGCGACATCCACGCCGAGATCGGGATGCAGTGCGCCGACTGTCATTTCGCGGACGACGCGCATGGAAACGGTGAGCTCCACGGCGAGGTCGCCGCCGAGGTGAACATCCGCTGCCGCGATTGTCACGGCACGGCGGACGCCTACGCGACGCTCAAGACCTCCGGTCCGGCCTCGCCGGCGTCCGGCCGCGACCTCTCCCGCCTGCGGAACGCCGACAACCGGAAGCGCTTCGAGTGGCGCGGCGGCAAGCTCTACCAGCGTCTCCTACTCCCGCCTCACAACGAGTTCCAGGTGACCCAGGTGAAGGACACCGTCACGCCGGGCAACCCGGAATACAACCGGAAGGCCGCCCGCGCGAAGATGATGTCGAAGGGGACCGACCAGTCCTGGGGCGCCGGCGTCGCGAAGGCCGATCGCGCCCACGGTGACGACGACATCGCGTGCTTCTCGTGCCACAGCTCCTGGGTCACGAGCTGCGGTGGCTGCCACTTGACGATCCAGGCCAACTGGAAGACCGAGATCCACAAATACGACGCCAAGACGAGCCGGAACTTCGCGACCTACAACCCGCAGGTCGCCCGCGACCAGATGTTCCAGCTCGGCAAGCACGGAACGGTCAAGGACGGGATCATCGCGCCGATCCGCTCGAGCTCCGCCCTCGTCCTCTCGTCGACGGACATCAACCGCAACCGGATCTACATCCAGCAGCAGCCCGTCTCCGCCGGCGGCTACTCCGCCCAGGCCTTCGCCCCGCACTTCCCCCACACGGTTCGCAAGACCGAGACCAAGGGATGCGAGGACTGCCACGTCTCCGAGGCGAACGACAACAACGCGATCATGGCCCAGCTCCTCCTGCTCGGGACCAACTTCGTGAACTTCATGGGCTTCAACGCCTGGGTCGGCACCGACGACGAGGTCGTCGCCATCCAGGTCACCGAGTGGGACGAGCCGCAGGCGGTGATCGGCAGCTATCTCCACGAGTACGCCTACCCCGACTACTTCGACGAGCACGAGGCTCGGGGCCGCGAGCTGACGATGGTCACGCCCGGCTACCAGGACATGGATCCCGGCTGGGTGAAGAGCCTGCGCCAGTTCTTCTCGCGCAAGCTGCCCGAGTGGACGGGGATCCGGGACGCGCTCTACGACGGGGAGTACACCCACCACGCCGGCCGCGTCGAGTGCATCCAGCTCCGCGGCGAATATCTGTATGCCGCGGAAGGAAAGGAGGGCATGCAGGCCTTCGACGTCTCGACGATCGGGACGAAGGGTTTCTCCGAGCGGATCATCACCGCCCCCTTCTCGCCCCTCGGCCAGAACGTGCGCATCAAGTCGAAGAACGCGACCTGCGTCGCGCTCCCGACGACGCAGCTGCTGCGGCCGGAGCTCAACCGCACGGATCTCGCCCAGAAGGTGAACCTCGAGCAGCCGATGCACCCGGTCTACAGCTACGTCGCGGTGACGGACGCGGAGGAGGGGCTCATTCTCGTCAACAACGAGACGCTGACCGACTTCGAGCCGCGCAACAACTTCTTCGACCGGGCGATCACCTGGAACCCGAACGGCGTGCTCGACGGTGCGAACTACGCCCATTTCGCCGGACACCTGCTCTACGTCTCGGCGGACGCGGGCGTCGTGGTGGTCGATCTCGACGATCCGCTCGAGCCGAAGGTGTTGTCGACGATCCCGCTCTCCGGCGCGCGGGGGACGATGGTCCAGTTCCGATACCTCTTCGCCACGACGGCGAACGGCCTCGAGGTCGTCGACGTGACGGACCCGGCGCAGCCGCGGATCGTCGAGGGCGCGACGGTTCCGCTCGCCGACGCGCGCCGGGTCATGGTCTCGCGGACCTACGCCTACGTCGCCGCCGGCTCGGAGGGCCTCGTGATCGTCGACGTCGAGCAGCCCGAGAAGCCTTCGGTCTACATGCGGTACACGGCGGACGGGAAGCTCGACGATGCCCGGGACGTCGCCGTCGCGACGACGAACGCGTCGCTCTTCGCCTACGTGGCGGATGGCGAGAACGGTCTCAAGGTCGTTCAGCTGACCTCGCCGGAGCTGAACCCCAAGTTCTACGGCTTCAGCCCCGCGCCGAACCCGAAGCTGATCGCCTGGCGCAAGACGAAGAGCGCGGCGCTCGCGGTCTCGCGTCCCCTCGAGCGCGACCGCGCGGTCGACGAGACGGGCCATCAGATCGCCGTGCTGGGGCGCCTCGGCTCCCGGCCCTTCAACCTCGAGGAGATGCAGAAGCTGTATCTGACCGAGCAGGGGCGGGTCTGGACGGTGAAGGACTGATCAGCAGCGATCCATCGGGGCCTAACATTTCCTGAATCGGACCCGACCTGCTGGCGCCCCGGAGTGTATCCTGGAGACGAAGGGCGCGTCCGCCCGAGGGAGATCCTGAGGATGAAGACCAAGTTCCTTTTCCTGCTCGGGCTGGTCGGGCTCATGGCTCTCGCGTTCGATGCGACCGCGGGCGCGCTCAACGACTTGGATGCCGACCTCGTTCCGGCCGGCGTGGACGTGTGTGAGACGGTGCAGGACGGCCCGAACGACGCTTGCAACCAGGTCGATGCGGACGCCGATGGATACGGCAACGCCTGCGACACGGACTACAACGGCGACGGGGACACGACGGTCGCCGACTTCGCGATCTTCTTTCCGGCGTTCACCGGCGTGGCCCCGGATCCGCGGACGGATCACGACTGTGATGGCGACACGACGGTCGCCGACTTCGGGGTGTTCTACGCGGACTTCTCTGACCCGTCGACTCCGACGTCGCCTGGGCCTTCTACGCTCCCCTGCGCTGGAGCCGTTCCCTGCGTTCCCTGAGCGGGTCCGGTCGCCGACCACCAGATCCAGGGGCGAAGCGCGGCGTCGCGGAACGGCGCCGAAACGACCTGGTTTCCGTCCTGGAGACGGCCCAGTCCGCGGGCTGCTTCGCGGCGCGTCCAGGCGAGGGCCGCGAGACGCGTCGCCGTGCAAAGTGACGAGGAGTCAGATCGCTGTGCTAGGCGGCTTCAGTCCACCTGCCGTCCATCTCGAGACTTAGAGCAGCCGGGTCCGGCCTAACAGGCCCGAAGGTCGGCGATGATGAGCGAATCGGCCCGTCGTGTCACATTTTTCTGTCAATCCTGCGGGTTCGACTGATAGGATGGGCGGCAGGGCGCAGCTGCCCCAGGAGGACCCCGAACATGAAGCTCGAAACCGCTCTCCTCGCCGCACTCATGACGCTCGGGCTCTCGCTCGGCGCGAGCGCCGGCGTGCCCGGCGATAGCGATGCCGACCTCGTGCCGGATTTCTGGGACGGCTGTCTCACGCGACCGGACGGCCCGAACGATGCCTGCAATCAGGTCGATTCCGACGCCGACGGCTACGGCAACGCCTGCGACACCGACTACAACAACGACGGGGATACGACGGTCGCCGATTTCGGCATCTACTTCCCGGCGTTCACGGGCGTGACCCCGGACCCGCAGACGGATCACAACTGCGACGGGCGAACGACGGTCTCCGATTTCGGCATCTTCTTCCAGTACTTCGCGGACCCGTCGAGCCCGACGCCGCCCGGACCCTCGGGTCTCCCCTGCGCCGGAACCGTGCCCTGCGTTCCGTGAGTGAACGCGGGCGCCATGCCGGTCGACGGCGTTCCCCGGTCTCCTTCACGGCGGGTCGTTGAAGACCAGAGGTGCCGAGCGCCGACGGAGTTGAGCCCGCTCCAGGAAGTGCATGATGCGTCGATTGTCTTCGCTCTTCGTCGGCCTCGCGACGCTCGTCTTCGCGACGACCGCGTCGGCTGCGCTGAACATCTCCGTCAGCTCGGACGCCGACATGCTGGCGCTGGTCCCCGATCGGCCGTTCACCCTCACGATCACGTTGACCACGGACGTTCCGGGCGAAGCGCGTGCGCTGAGCCTTCGCGCTGCCGGCTGGGCCCCCGGTGAGCTGAGCTTCGTCTCCGCGACGATCCCGAACGCAGGTGGATTGGAGACGCCTGGCGGAGGCATCTTCGGTCTCGATCTCGGAGGCGGGATCGTCATCAACGGGATCGAGAATCAGTTGGCGGCGCCGGTCGACTATGGAACGGACGTCCATCTCTTCAGCGGCGTGACTCCGTCTCCGACGACCACGGCCGGCCCCGAAGTCTTCACGCTGACCCTGTTCCCGTCGAGCTTAAGGGGCGGCGTGATCTACGTCGGGGCGCTCCAATCGTTCGGCGACGCCTACGTTGGCTCCATCGATGGTGTCGGCGAGGTTTCCTATCCGGTCGTCGCGATCCCCTACGCCGTGGGTGTCGTGCCCGAGCCCGCTACGGCGCTCCTCCTGGGGCTCGGTCTGGCTGGCCTCGCCATGGCGGGTCGCCGTTCATAGGGACGCATGTCGCGAGCGAAGAGCGACTTCGAACGAACGAGAGACACCCTGGCTCCGTCCTGAGGCGACGCCAACGAGCTAGTCTCCCCGCGATGGAGTTCACGGGTGGGGAACGCGTGCGCGTCCGCGGTCGCGCGCGGCCGGCGGAGCTGATCGGGGTCGCGCTCGCGCTGGCGGAGCGCGAGGGACTCGACGAGCGCGATCGGCGGCGACTCGACCGGGAGGTCGGGGCCGGCGAATTCCCGCGCGACGGCCTCGCGGTCGTGCGTCACTGGCTCGCTCGCGCGCCGGGCTCGTCGACGCGCGCGCGCATCGAGCGGGTCGCGGCGGCGCTCTCGATGGCGCGCTGGGTCCTCTTCGCGATCGGGCTCGCTCTCGGCTGGAGCGCGGCGGCGGCGCTCCTGCAGGTCGAGGTCCACGAAGGCCGCGTGAACATCGTCCTCTGCATCGTCCTCCTCGTTCTGCTCCCCGGCCTCCTGCTCCTCGCGGCGATCGTGGCCGCGGTCTGGGCGAGTCGGCCGTCGAGCGCGGGGGGCGGGGGAGGCTGGCGGGCGCTGATGCTGGCGCGCGGGGTGCGTGCGCTCCTGCCCCAGCAGGTCCGCGACGACGCGGACGTGCTCGTGGGGCGGCTCTCGGCCCAGGAGCGGATCTACGCCCGCGCCCGCCGGGCGCTGCTCTTCGCCTGGTCGCAGACGGTCGGGATGGCCTTCGCGGCGGGCGCGATTCTCGCGACCCTGGGCTTCGTCGTCTTCACGGACCTCGCCTTCGGATGGAGCACGACCCTCGACGTCGAGGCCGCCCCGGTCCATCGCGCGGTGTCCTTCTTCGCAGCGCCCTGGGCGGCGATCTGGCCCGCCGCCGTCCCGACCCTCGATCTGGTCGAGACCACGCGACACTTTCGAGTGTCCCCCGGCGTGCCGCACGTCCACTTCATCGACCCGATCGCGTACGGCGCCTGGTGGCCCTTTCTGGTGATGGCGCTCGTCTTCTATGCGCTGGCGCCGCGGGCGATCGTGACGGTCCTCGCCGAGCGCCGCCTCGGCGCGGAGTGCGCGACGGCGATCGCGGAGACCCCCGGACTCGACCGCCTGATCGAGCGGCTCCTCGCTCCGCCGGTCGACACCCGCGCAACCGAGGAGGAACGCGACCTCGGGCGGGCGGCACCGGGCCTCGCCCCGTCGGTCGATGCGTCGTCCTGGCTCGCGGCGGCGGAAGCCGATTCGTTCGCCGTGGCCTGGGCGGAAGCGGTCGACGACGCGGCGTGGACGGCGCTTGCCGGCGAGGGCGCTCCTTTCCGACTGCGCGACGCCGGCGGTCGGCGCAGTCTCGCGGAGGACGCGGAGCGGATCGCGGAAGCCGGGGAGGCGAGGGGACGGGTGGCCGTCTGCGTCCGCGCCTACGAGCCGCCGATGCTCGAGTTCCTCGACTTCATGGCGGACCTGCGCGGCGCGGTCGGGACGGAGCGCGCGATCGCCGTGCTGCTGATCGGGGGCGAAGCCCGGGACCACGACGCGTGGCGTCGCAAGCTCACGACCCTGGGCGACCCGGGCCTCGTGTGCGCGGAGGTGCGCGATTCCGAAGCCGACGAGGCCACCGAATGAGCGCGCCGCGTCTGGCCGTGGTCGGCCATCCGAACAAGGGAAAGTCGAGCCTCGTGGCGACCCTCGCCGAGGACGACAGTGTGGGGATCGGGCCGACGCCGGGCACGACGCTCCGCACGCGCGAATACCCGATGACCGTCGACGGGCGCCTGCTCTACACGCTGATCGACACGCCCGGCTTCCAGCGTGCCCGGCGCGTGCTCGCCTGGCTCGAGGAGCGGGCGACGGCACAGCAGGCGACCGCTGCGGATCGTCCGCGCCTGGTCGCCGAGTTCGTCGCCGAGCCCGGACACGCGGAGCGCTTCCCGGACGAGTGCGAGCTGCTCCGTCCGCTCGTGGAGGGCGCCGGCATTCTCTACGTCGTCGACGGCGGCGTGCCCTACGGACCGGAATACGAGCCCGAGATGGAGGTGCTCCGCTGGACCGGCCGGCCGAGCCTCGCGGTCGTGAATCCGATCGGGCGGCGCGACCACGTGCCCGAATGGGAGGCCGCGCTCGGGCAGTTCTTCCGGGTCGTGCGGGTGATCGATGCGCTGCACGCGGACTTCGAGACGCGCCGGCAGCTCCTGCTGGCCTTCGGCGAGCTCGAGAGCGGCTGGCGGGCGCCGATCGAGGAGGCGGTCGCGGTCCTCGACGCGGCGCGGGACCAGCGGCGACGCGAGACGGCGCTCGAGATCGCGCATTTCGTGGCGGACGGGCTGGCCCTCGCGACCGAGCGGAAGCTCGGACCCACGGAGGACGCGACCGCACACGAAACGGAGCTCGAAGCCGAGTACCGTCGGAAGCTCGACGCCCTCGAATCGGCCCACCGCACCCGCGTCCAGCGCCTCCACGGCCATCGCGAGCTCGAGGCGACCGCGAGCGCCCTGGAGCTGCTCGAGCAGGATCTCTTCGACGAGGGGACCTGGCTGGCCTTCGGGCTGCGGCGCCGGGATCTCGTGACGGTGGGGGCGATCGGCGGGGCGGCGACGGGGGGCGTGATCGATGCGTCGGTCGGCGGCGCCTCGTTCCTGATCGGCACGGCGGTCGGGGGCGCGGTCGGCGGCGTCCTCGCCTGGCTGGGCGCGGGGCGTCTCGCGGAGCTCTCCGTGATCGACCGGCCCCTCGGTGGGCGTCTCGCCCGCTTCGGGCCTTCGAAGAATCCGAATTTTCCCTTCGTCCTCTTCGGCCGGGCCCGCTTCCATGCGTCGCTCGTCGCCGCGCGGACGCACGCGCGCCGGGACGTGATGGAGCTCGCCGCGGGCAGCGAGGGCAGCGCGCTGCCCCTCGACGCGAGCCATCAGCGAAGCCTCGCGCGGGTCTTCGCGGCGCTCCGGAAATTCGCGCCCGGCTCTCCGCGCCATCGCGCCGCGATCGACGAGCTGACCGGCATCGCGGAGGCAATTCTCGCGGAGGATGCCGCCGGGGCGTCGATGGGGTGAGCCCGGACCGCGAGTCGGGGGCACTCACTCGCAGTCCCGGAATCCGCGGCGACGCAATTTCACGTTGCAGAGCCCTCGCGAGAGAAATCAGGGGCGATATCGTTCGCCCACGGCCTTCTTCTTCGACCCCAGATTCCCACGGAGCCCGAGCATGACGGATCCCGACACGCCGTCCGCCGCCGAACCACCGACCGCTTCCGAGGGCGACGCGCCTCGGACTTCCGGCGAAGCGCCCACGACCTCTTCCGGCGAGGCGCCCACCCGGAACCAGCGCCTCCTCGACTGGGTCGCCGAGGTCGCCGCCCTGACGCGCCCCGATCGCATCGAATGGTGCGACGGCTCGCAGGCCGAGTACGACCGCATGTTCGAGATCATGCTGGAGACCGGGACGGCGGAGCGCCTCGACGACGCGAAGCGGCCCAACAGCTACCTCGTCCAGTCGGACCCGGCGGACGTGGCCCGCGTCGAGGACCGCACCTTCATCTGCTGCGAGAACGAAGCCGACGCGGGACCGACCAACAACTGGCGCGATCCGGCCGAGATGCGCGAGACGCTGCGCGGGCTCTTCGAGGGGTCGATGCGCGGGCGCACGATGTACGTGATTCCGTTCTCGATGGGGCCGATCGGTTCGCACATCGCGCACATCGGCGTGCAGATCTCCGACAGCCCCTATGTCGTCGCGAACATGCGGATCATGACCCGGATGGGCGCGCGCGTGCTCGACGTCCTCGGCGACGATGGTGACTTCGTGCCGTGCCTGCACTCGGTCGGCGCGCCGCTCGAGCCCGGCCAGCAGGACGTGCCCTGGCCCTGCGACGGTGAGAACAAGTACATCGTCCACTTCCCCGAGACCCGCGAGATCTGGAGCTACGGCTCGGGCTACGGCGGCAACGCGCTGCTCGGCAAGAAATGCTTCGCGCTCCGGATCGCGTCGGCGATGGCCCGGGACGAGGGCTGGCTCGCCGAGCACATGCTGATCCTGAAGCTCACGTCGCCGGGGGGCGAGAGCAAGTACGTCGCCGCGGCGTTCCCGAGCGCGTGCGGCAAGACGAATCTCGCGATGATGCAGCCCGTCCTCGACGGCTGGCGGATCGAGACGGTCGGCGACGACATCTGCTGGATGAAGTTCGGGGAGGACGGCCGGCTCTACGCGATCAATCCGGAGGCGGGCTTCTTCGGCGTCGCGCCCGGCACGAGCGAGAAGTCGAACCCGAACGCGATGCGCGGGCTCGACGAGAACTGCATCTTCACCAACGTGGCGAAGACCGACGACGGCGACGTCTGGTGGGAGGACATGGGCGAGGCGCCCGGCCATCTCGTCGACTGGCGCGGCGACGACTGGACGCCCGAGAGCGAGACGCCGGCGGCCCACCCGAACGCCCGCTTCACGGCGCCGGCGCGGCAATGCCCCGTGATCGCCGACGAATGGGAGGATCCGAACGGCGTGCCGATCTCGGCGATCCTCTTCGGGGGACGCCGGGCGACGGTCGTGCCCCTCGTCCACGAGGCGCGCGACTGGAACCACGGGACCTTCCTGGGCTCGATCATCTCGAGCGAGAAGACGGCGGCGGCGGCGGGGACGGTGGGCGAGCTGCGCCGCGATCCGATGGCGATGCTTCCCTTCTGCGGATACAACATGGCGGACTACTGGGCCCACTGGCTCGAGATCGGCCGACGCGAAGGCGCCCAGCTCCCGCGGATCTTCTACGTGAACTGGTTCCGAAAGGGCGAGGACGGGTCGTTCCTCTGGCCGGGCTTCGGCGAGAACAGCCGCGTGCTGAAGTGGATCTACCAGCGCTGCGCCGAGAAGGTGAGCGGGGTCGAGACGGCGATCGGGACGCTGCCCGGAGAGGGCGAGCTCGATCTCGACGGCCTCGAGCTGTCTGCGGGCGCGCTCGAGACGCTCACGAAGGTGGACGTCGAGGGCTGGCTCTCCGAGATCCCGAAGATCCGCGAGTTCTACGCGGGCTTCGGGGATCATCTGCCCGCGGATCTCGAGGCGGAGCTCGACGCGCTCGAACGAAGGCTGCGCGAGGCCTAGCGCGCGAGGCGCCGGCGCATAGCAAGGCCACCGGGCCCTTCCGCTACGCTTCCGGACATGCCCACCGCGCAAGACGTCGGCGCGCTCTGCCGGACCTATCTCGCCTTCCTGCGGCTCTCCGCCGAGGTGATCGAGGGGCCGGGCTGCCGTGCCGTTCGCCAGGACCGCACGCCGCTGATCTACATGGTGAACCACCTGCAGGTCGATCCCGGGCTGGCCTTCGACGTCGACGCCGTGTTCGCCTTCTTCGAGGCGCAGCTCGGCCACCACGACTACCGCTTCGTGATCACGGTCCCCTTCGTCGACCCGGTCTTCCAGGCCCGCCTCGTCGAGGCGGACTACCGGGCGGAGGCGGTTTGGCAGGGCCTCCTGACCGGGCCGCTCCAGGGACCGCCGCCGCGCGATCGTGACATCCGCCCGGTCCTCACCGACGAGGACTGGGGCCACCTCGACCGCCTCGTCCGCGCCGACCACGTCGAGACGGACGAGCGCACCGGACGCTCGGTGTTCACGCCCGAGGTGACGGCGCAGATGCAGGAGACGCGCCGGATGTGCCGCGATGCGGTGCACTTCTTCCTCGCCTGGGACGGCGACGAGCCGGTGGCCTACTTCTCGTCCTGGCCGGGCGTCGGGGGCGTCGGGATGGTCGAGGACCTCTTCACCCTGCCGAGCCATCGCGGCCAGGGCTACGCCCGCGCGCTGATCCACCATTGCGTCGCGGATGCCCGGGCGCGCGGCGCCGAGCAGGTCCTGATCGGTGCGTTTCCCGACGACACGCCGAAGAACGCCTACGCCGCGATGGGGTTCGAGTCGACCTGTCTCACCTGGGAGTGGCTCAAGACGCCCGAGCGCTGATCTCCCGGGATCCGAGGCCGCGGCCCCGGGGCCGGTTCTGCCGGATCACCGACGCGTAGGCGAATCGCTGCGGCGGCGGTCCCCGACGCCGTTCCCGGCGCCGCAGACGGTCCCGGACGAGGGGGCGTGTTGATGGGCCCGTACGAGGACCTACGGTCTCGGTCGGGGAAGGCGTCACGGAGGCGACATGGCGGATTGGCTGGGCACTCTTCCGTCCACGTGGTTGGCACGTGGAGTGGAGGCGGCGGAAGCGGGCGTGCTGCCCGATTTCGTGCTGCGGGCGGCGATCCGTCGCCTCTGTCGTACGCGACTCGAGAGCGAGCGGGCGATCGGGCGGAGCGCCGCCGAGTTCGCGGAGAAGATGGCGACGGCGACCGTCGCGACGCATACCGACCTCGCGAACGAACAGCACTACGAGGTCCCCACCGATTTCTTCCTCGCGGTCCTCGGTCCGGCGCTCAAGTACAGCGCCTGCGAGTATCCGAGCCCGCGAGCCTCCCTCGAAGAAGCCGAGCGCCATACGCTCGCGCTCGTCTGCGAGCGGGCCGGCCTCGAGGACGGCATGGACGTGCTCGACCTGGGCTGCGGCTGGGGCTCGTTCACGACCTGGGTCGCGGAGCACTATCCGAATTGCCGGGTGACCGCGGTCTCGAACTCGCACACCCAGCGCGCGTTCATCGAGGCGCGATGCGACCGCGTCGGCTGGGCGCCGGTCGAGGTGATCACCGCCGACGCGGCGACCTGGGATCCGGGCCGCGACCGCTTCGACCGCGTCGTGTCCGTGGAGATGTTCGAGCACATGCGGAACTGGGGCGTGCTCTTCGATCGGATCGCCGCCGCCCTCCGACCCGACGGCGCCTTCTTCCAGCACGTCTTCTGTCACCGCGACCACCCCTACTTCTTCGAGGACGACGGCGAAGGCGACTGGATGGCGCGGAACTTCTTCTCCGGCGGAATCATGCCGAGCTACGACCTCCCCCGGCACGTGAAGGGCGCGCTCGCCGTGGAGTCCCAGTGGCGGCTCGACGGCCGCGACTACGCGCGGACCCTGCGCGCGTGGCTGGACCGGCTGGACGCCCGCCGCGCCGAGATCGACCGGATCTTCGAGCGGGACCTCGCGCCTGCGGAAGCGCGCCGCGCCGTCCAGCGCTGGCGGATGTTCTTCATGGCCTGCGAGGAGCTCTTCGCCTTCGACGAGGGCCGCGAGTGGTTCGTCGTCCACTCGCTGCTGCGTCCCCGCGGCGAGGGGGAGGCGGGCGCATGAGGGTCGCCATCATCGGATCGGGCGTCTCCGGCCTCGTCTGCGCCCACCGGCTGCATCCCCGCCACGACGTCCACGTCTTCGAGCGGAACGACTGGATCGGCGGGCACACGCATACCGTCGACGTCTCCCACGGCGGCGCGACGTACTCGGTCGACACCGGCTTCATCGTCTACAACGAGCGCAACTACCCCCACTTCAGCGCGCTCCTCCGCGAGCTCTCCGTCGCGACGCAGCCGACGCGCATGACCTTCGGCTTCCGCTCGGAGCGGACGGGGATCGAGTACTCGGGCAGCTCGCTGAACGGGCTCTTCGCCCAGCGGAGCAACCTGGTTCGTCCCCGCTTCTGGAGCATGCTCTCCGAGGTCCTCCGCTTCTTCCGCGAGGCCGGTCGCCTGCTCGATGCGCCCCGCCCCGAGCTCTCGCTCGGCGAGTTCCTGGACGCGCACGATTTCGGTCGCGACTTCCAGCAGGAACACCTGCTGCCGATGGGCGCTGCGATCTGGTCGTGCCCGCCGGATCGGATGCGGGCCTTCCCGGCGGAGAGCTTCGCGCGCTTCTTCGCGAACCATGGACTGCTCAGCCTCCGGGATCGACCGCAGTGGCGGGTCGTGACGGGGGGATCCGCGCGCTACGTGGAGGCGCTGACGCGGCCCTTCCGCGATCGGATCCGGCTCGGGGTCGGCGTCGAACGCGTCGCCCGCGAGCCGGATCGGGTGGAGCTGACGCTCGGCGACGGCTCGGTCGAGACCTTCGATGCGGTGGTCTTCGCCTGTCACAGCGACGAGGCGCTCGCGATGGCCTCGGACGCGAGCCCCTTCGAGAAGGAGGTCCTCGGCGCGATCCGCTATCAGCCGAACGACGTGGTCCTCCATACGGACGCGTCGCTGCTCCCGCGGCGCGATGCGGCGCGATCGGCCTGGAACTACCACGTCTCGCGCGATCCGGCCGAGGCCGCGACGGTCACCTACGACATGAACCGGCTCCAGGGCCTCGATGCGCCGGTCGACTTCCTGGTCACGCTGAACAGCAGCCAGGAGATCGATCCGGATCGCGTGCTCGGACGCTACACGTACGCGCATCCCCTCTTCGACGCGGCGGCGATCGCAGCCCAGCGTCATCAGGATGGTCTCGGGGCGGAGAAGCGGAGCGCCTTCTGCGGCGCCTACTGGGGCTACGGATTCCACGAGGACGGCGTTCGCAGCGGACTGATCGCTGCCGAACAGATCGAGCGGATGCGGCCGTGATCCAGCCGGGCTTCTATCGCGGCCGGCTCTGGCATCGCCGTCACGAGCCGGCTCACGCATTCTCTCGCGATCTGCTGCTCGCGCTCGCCGACGTCGATGCGATCGACGCGGCGCCGAACGGCGAGCTCGGGCTGGCCGGGCGGTGGCCGATCTCCCTCCGCCGTCGGGATCATCTGGCGTCGGAGGCGTCGTCGAAAGCCCGGGGCGGCGGAGGCACGGTGACGCTCCGTCGGGCCGTCGCGGAGATCGTCCTTCGGCGGACGGGGCGCGCCCCGTCCGGAAAGATGTTCCTCGTCTCGCAGCCCCGATGCTTCGGGCTGACCTTCGATCCGGTGAGCTTCGTGTACTGCCTCGGCGACGACGGCATCGAGGCGGTCGTCGCCGAAGTGACGAATACGCCCTGGGGCGAGCGGATCGTCTACGTGCTGAGCGATCTGGAACCGGACGGAAAGGGGGCGCTTCGATGCGAGCGCCCCAAGGCGATGCACGTCTCCCCCTTCTTCGGGATGGATCACGACTACGTCTTCGCGCTCGGCCCGCCCGACGAGCGGTTGAAGCTCTCGATCACGAACCACCAGCGTGGACGACGCGTCTTCGAAGCGGGCTTCGACCTGCGCCGCGTCGCCGCGTTCGGCGAGGCCCCGGCCGCGGCGGTGCTCCGTCACGCCTTCATGCCCTGGGAGACGCTCTTCGGGATCTACACCCAGGCGGCCCGGCTCGCCTGGAAACGCGCGCCCTTCCACCCCCACCCGAGCCGCGCAGGAGTGCTCCGGCCCTCCGACGGACCGCCGCTCGATTCCGGAGGGAACCCTTGAGTACGACGAGCATCCTGCCGAGCGACGCCCGGCGCGTCCGGGCTTCGGGACGAGGTCCTTCCCTCTTCGAGCGCTGGGCGAAGGCGGGCGTCGAGCGCCGCCTCGCGGACCTCGTCGGCGGGCGCGTTCGCGTCACCGACTCGGACGGTGTCCACGAGTTCGGCGACGGGCCCGGTCCGGCGATCGACGTGCGCGTCCATTCGCCGCGCCTCTATTCGCGCCTCGCCCGGGAGGGCTCCCTCGGTGCGGGGACGTCCTGGATCGACGGCGACTGGGAGTGTGACGACCTCCCGGCGCTGCTCCGCCTGCTCGTCGCGCAGCCCGGATTCGTCGGACCCGCCGGAAGCCTCGATTCCCTCTTCGCCCGCGTCGAGTCGCTGCTTCGGACCCTCGCCTCACCGCTCTCGAAGAACACCCGCGGTGGGAGCCGTCGAAACATCTCGGCCCACTACGACCTCGGCAACGACTTCTATGCCGCGATGCTCGATCCGTCGATGACGTACTCGTCGGCGATCTTCCGCTTTCCGGGCGAGTCGCTCGAATCGGCCCAGGCGGAGAAATACGACCGGCTCTGCCGACAGCTCGAGCTGCGGCCATCCCATCGCCTCCTCGAGATCGGCACGGGCTGGGGTGGCTTCGCCCTCCACGCCGCGAAGCACTACGGCTGTCACGTCACGACGACGACGATCAGCGCGGAGCAGCGCGCTCTCGCGCTCGAACGGGTGGAGGCCGCAGGGCTGGGCGACCGGATCGAGGTCCGCTTCGACGACTACCGGGACCTCACCGGGCGCTACGACCGCCTCGTCTCGATCGAGATGATCGAGGCGGTCGGCGCCGAGTACCTCGATCGCTTCGTGCGCGTCTGCTCGGACCGGCTCGAGCCCGACGGCATGATGGGATTGCAGGCCATCGTGATCGCGGACCAGCTCTACGAACGATCGAAGCGACACGTCGACTTCATCAAGCGCTACGTCTTTCCCGGCGGCTTCCTGCCGTCGATCGCGGCGATCTCGGATCGCGTCGCCCGGGTCAGCGACTTCCGCATCCAGGACGTGCACGACCTCACCGCCGACTACGCCGAGACGCTCCGCCGATGGCGCGCGAACCTCGAGGCTCGGCCCGAGGCCTACGCGTCCGTCGACGACGGCGGCGCCTTCGAGCGGCTCTGGGCCTACTACCTGGCCTACTGCGAGGCGGGCTTCGAGGAGCGGCGCATCGGTTGCGTCCAGATGACGCTGACGAAGCGGGGGTGGCGTCCGGGCTGCTGAGCGCGCGTGCGAATCGGCACCCCGACGGAGCCGGCTACTCCTCCCAGGCCGGCGCGACGATCTGTCCGGCTTTCGCCATCGCGATCGCCTCGACCGCCTGGACCTCGACGTAGCCCTGGCTCGAGACCGGGTTGAGCCCGTCGCTCGCTTCCATCGAGGCGTCCGCCGGGTTGTAGAGGGAGCCGGTGACGTCGGTCAGCTGCTGGAAGAAGAGGCTGCCCTTGTAGAGACCGAGCTCGACGGTGCCGTTGGCGTTCTCCGCCATCAGGTTGATCGCCGAGATCGCGGCGCGGGGGGCCGGGTCGAAGAGGCGCCCGTCGTAGACCGCCTCCGACACGATCGTCGAGAGGTAGCGGAAGAGGGTGGTGGCGCGGCGGTCCAGCACGGCCTGGTAGACCGCTTCGACGCCGGCTCCGAGCAGCGTCATGCCGGGCGCCTCGTAGACGCCGCGGCTCTTCGTGCCGATGATGCGGTTCTCGAGGGCGTTCGAGATGCCGATCCCGTTGCGGCCGGCGACTTCGTTCGCCTCGACGAGCATGTCGAACTGGCCGAGGGCCTTGCCATTCAGCTCGACGCAGATGCCCTTCTCGTATCGGAGCGTGACCGTCTCGATCTTGTCCGGCGCGTCCTGCGGCCAGACGCCCATCGTCGGCTCGACGATCGTCGCCGGCGTCGTCAGCTCCTCGAGGTCTTCGGCCTCGTGGGAGAGGCCCGCGACGTTGGCGTCCGTCGAATAACGCTTGGCACCGCCGACGGCGGCCTCGATCCCCTTGTCCCGCAGATAGGCGGCCATCTCGCGCCGGCCCGGGAACTGCTTGAGGAGCTCCGGGTCGCGCCACGCCGCGTACACCTTCATCCGCGGGGCGAGGACGTTCGTGTAGCGCTCGAAGCGGATCTGGTCGTTGCCGCGACCGGTCGCGCCGTGGGCGAGGACCGTGCAGCCCTCCGCCTGCATGGCTTCGAGGAGACCGTGGACGGTGACCGCGCGGGCGATGCCCGTGGTGTTCCAGTAGCCCCCGTCGTAGCGGGCGAGGGACTTGATCACGAGCATCGCGGCCTTCGCCATCGAGTCCCGGAGGTCGACGATTCGCGTCTCGGCCCCGGTCGGCGCCATCTTGCGCGGGATGTCTTCGATGTCCTCTTCGTCCGGCTGGGCGAGGTCCGCCGTGAAGCCGACGACGTCGAGTCCGGCCTCGATCAGGCGTGACGTCACCGACTTGCTGTCGAGGCCACCCGAGACACAGATTCCGATCTTTTCGCCAGTGAGGTCACCGATCTTCATGGTCTTCTCCGGCTCGCGCGCGCACCGGTGTCCGGCGAGGGGGATGCGACGCGAAGCGAATCGAGAGGGAGCCGGTCAGGACGACCGGCGCTCGCGGCCCCGGACGGGGCGGAGCGAGCCGGACGATAGCAGGAAGCGGCCCGCGAGAGCAGCGGCCCGGTCGGGTGCCGCGACGGGGCTCGCCTTGCCGGGGAGGCCGTCGAAAAAGCACCGGCTCGCAAGGGGTCGGGCCCCGGAGTTGCCGGTCCGGCGACGGCGCTATCGCCCGGCGAGCTTCTTCTGGAGCGCCCGGAACGCCTTCTTCGCCGCGTCGGGGTTGAACTTGTCGGGGTCGGCGACGGCGTCGAGGAGCTTCGTCAGCTCGCGCTGCTCGAGCCCGTCGTAGACGGCGTCGTCGATCAGCTCCTCGGCGTAGTAGCCATAGACGATCGTCTGCAGCGCCATCGCCGCCTGCTCGGAGCCCGCGTAGTCCGCGTACTCGCCGCCGAGCGCATCCGCGAGGACGTTCTTCGAGAGCGCGCGAAGCGCCTTCGCATCGACCTTCCACTTCTCCATCTTCGGGAGCAGCTTCGCAATGTTCGCGCGAATCCGGCGGGCGATCGCCTTCGGGTCACCGCGGCCCTCGCTCGCGCCCTGGTGGAGCGCCTTGAGGTCGGTGCGCAGGGTCTTCGCCGCGGCCGGATCGATCAGCTGGAGCGCCTGGACGAGCATCAGGAAGTTCGAGTCGTTCAGGCGGACGACGCCGGGCCCGAGGCCGGTGCTCTGGCGTGGCCGCCAGCGGCGCATCTTGTCGATCCCGTGGTGGCAGGCCTGGCAGTCGTAGAGCACGAGCTCCGGGAAGAGCCCGAGCCTGTTCCGCTCGTCGTCGAGCATCGCATCGAGCACCTCGTCGACCGCGACCGCCTGCCCGATCGCCCAGAGCTTCACGTCGGACGGGGCCTGCTTGCCGCGGGCGGTGTAGTCCGCGTCCGGCTCCCAGTGATAGGGCTGCAGGATCGAGAAGAGGGCGACCTCGAAGCTCTGTCGCGGGTGGCCCGCCCCCATCAGCCGGTGGTCGACGAATTTCTTGCGATCGCCGAGGTGGCAGGAGAGACAGAGTCGGGTGCGCGCGATCGGCTCGTCGGTCGGATACATGCCGAGCTCGACGTTCTTCGCGTGCGTCGCGCCCGAGTCGTGCGGACGGAGCCACCGCTCCGCGCCGCCGTGACAGCCCTCGCAACCCACGCCGTCCTCGACGCGGAAGGCGTTGTTCTCGGTGCGCCGCTTGTCCTTCGGCGGGTTGTCCGCGTGGCAATCGAGGCAGAGGTCGTCCTGGTGCGGCGGCTTCTTGCGGCCGAGATTCTGCGAGATCCGCTTCGAGTCGCGGTTCAGAAGGACCTTGTAGGCGCGCTGGCTGTGGCGGTCCTCCTCGGTCCAGATCAGAACTTCGTCCTGCCGCACGTTGCGGTCGTTGCGCGGGGCCGCGCTTCCGTGGCAGGTGCTGCCGTCGCAGCTCGATACGCCTTCGTGCTTGTCCGGTCCGTACTGGGGGATGACGGGCGCTTCGGCGGAGGCGCTCGCCGCCGCCAGCAGCACGAGGAGCACGACGAGCGCCGGCAACTCGAAGCGCCGCCGGTGAAGCGAGCGCGGGGCAGACTTCGCGGGCGCCGTCGCGCTCGTTCGCAGGCCGGGGCCTCGAGACCGGATTCTCCCTCTCGTCATCCTCGCGCGTCCTCCCGCTGAATCGCCGCGATGGTAACGCCCGGGACGGGGCGGATGCGAGTCGTGGGCGGCCCGGTCGAGCGAGCGCCGTCGCTGCAGGAGCCGCCGCGGAGACGTCTCGCCCCTCGCGCCCGGGTGTGGCCCCCATTCCGGGGAGTTAGACTCCTATTCATCTCATGGATCCCGAACCGATCGGAGGCTTCCGAACGATGACCCTTTCGAGCCGCGTTTCCCTGGCCAGCGCTCTCGCGCTCCTGCTCACCGCGTCGATCGCTTCCGCGGACGGGCATTCGGAGAACGGGATCCCGCGAAGCGCGCGTCCCGAAGGCGCTCGGGTCTATTTCATCACGCCGACCGACGGAGAGAAGACCTCCTCTCCGGTCGTCGTCCGCTTCGGCCTCGAAGGCATGGGCGTCGCGCCCGCCGGCGTCGAGAAGAAGGACACCGGTCATCACCACCTGGTGATCGACGCGGAGCTCCCGCCCGCGAATCTCCCGGTCCCGAAGAGCGACCACTACCGCCACTTCGGCGGCGGGCAGACCGAGACGACCCTCGAGCTCGAGCCGGGCACGCACACGCTGCAGCTGATCCTGGGGGATCACCTCCACATTCCCCACGATCCGCCGATCGTCTCGGAACGCATCACGATCACGGTGGACTAGTCCGCCGCCTGCGGGCGCTCGGCGGATTCGCCTGCGGCGAGTCCTCCGCCTGCGGGCGCTCGGCGGGTGTGTGCCCTTGCAATCGGCCGCGCGACGGCGGAGGGGGCGTCGCGGTGTACCTTCAGGGGCGCTGACGGGCACCGGTGGGGAGGGCTCCGGTCGGCCCCGTGCGCGGCTACATGTGCGGCGCCGGTTGGCCGACACGAAGGAGCGGAGATCGATCGGGGGAGCCTGCGGGCTGTCAGGGGTGAGGGCATGGTGCGGGACGACGAGAACCAGGACGCGCTCGCGGAGACGCGGATCGTCCCCGAGGCCGACGACGCGGCTGCGGCGGAGACGCGGATCGTGCCCGAGGCCGACGACGAGGCCGTGGCGGAGACGCGGATCGTGCCCGACGCCGATCCGGACGAGACCCGAATCGCCTCCGATCGGGAGTCCGATCCCGCCGCCGCCGAGACCCGGATCGCTTCCGACGCGGACCTCGACGAGGACGCGACGCGGGTGGTGCCGGACGAGTCGATCGGGGCGGAAGCGTCGGAGGCCGAAGAGGCCGACGGGGACGCGACGCAGGTCGTGACGCGGGCCGCGGTGGGGGAGCGCGCTGCGCCCGCCGCCGGGCGCTCCGTGCCGGAGACCCGGGTGCTCGACGACAAGACGGCGCCTCCGCCGGTGGACCCGGCGCCTGCGGCGCGTCCGGAGCGGCCTGCCGCTTCGCGCCCGATGCCGGCGACGCCGATCGATCCCGACCGCGGCCTCGCCCCCGGCACGGTCCTCTTCGGCGAGTACGAGATCGTGAACGTGCTCGGCGTCGGCGGGATGGGTGAGGTCTATCGCGCGAAGCATCGCCGCCTCGAGGAGCACCGCGCGATCAAGGTGATGCACGCGGAGCTCTCGAAGAAGAAGGGCGCCTCCGAATTCTTCTACCGAGAAGCGAAGGCGCTGCTCGCGGTCCGCCATCCCGCCGTCGTCCATTGCCACGACCTCCTCTCCGACGACCAGGGTCGCGTGTACCTCATCATGGAGATGATCGAGGGCATCCCGCTCTCGAAGAAGATGAACGACGGGCCGCTCTCACCGGACGACGTCGCGATCCTCGGCGCGCGGGTCTCCCACGGCCTCGCCGCGGCCCATCGCAAGGGCGTCATCCACCGCGACGTCTCGCCCGACAACATCGTGCTCCCGAACGGACGCGTGCAGGAAGCGAAGATCATCGACTTCGGGATCGCGAAGCTCCTCGAAGAAGGCGAAGGGACGATCGTCGACGGCTTCAAGGGAAAGCTCTCCTACGCTTCCCCCGAGCAGCTCGGCTTCCACGGCGGGCGGATCGACGGTCGCTCCGACTTCTACAGTCTCGGCCTGGTCCTGGTCGCGGCGGCGCTCGGCCGTCCGATGCCGATGGGCACGACGGTGGTCGAAGCCGTCGACGCGCGGCGCAACTTCAAGAAGCTCCCCGATGCGATCCCGATGGGCCTCGCGTCGGCGATCCGGCCGCTCCTCGAGCTCGACCCCGACGATCGACCGAAGTACGTCGACCGGCTCTTCGTCGTGCCGGGCGGTGTCGAAGGGGCGGATACGGGGCGGATCTCGACCGGCGGGATCGCCCGGAGCGGCCCCGCGAACGAACCCGGCCGCCAACGCTCGGGGCTCTTCGCCGGAATCGCGGCCGCCGCGGCGCTCCTGGTCGGCGGCGGCCTCTACCTCGCGAACGGCTCGGCGCCGACTTCGGCCTCCTCTCCCTCGATCACGCCGCCCGGGCTGCCGACGGAGGCCCCGGTCACGGCGACCGCCGAGTCGCAGGACGCCTCGCCGCCGGTGGTCGAGCCGGCGCCGGTCGTGGCGAAGCCCGAGCCGACCAGGCCCGCCCCCGTCGCGCGCAGGATCACCGCGGGCGATCGGCTCAAGATCATCGGCCTCTCGCGCAACGCCGCGACGGCGCTGCGCGAGAATCGGCTGATGTCACCGGCGGGCGACAACGCGTACGCCCTCTACCAGCAGATCCTCTCGATCGACCCGAACAATGCCGACGCGACGAGCGGGATCCGAAACATCGCCAGTCGCTACGTCGCGATGGCCGATCGCGCGATCGACCGGAGCGATCTCGAGAAGGCCCGCACCTACGTCGACCGCGCGCGGCAGGCGGACGCGACCTATCCCGGGATCCGCGCGATCGAGGAACGACTCGGGCGTTAGTCGTCACGGAGTCGGCCGACGCGTGCCGCGCGCAGAGGCGTCCGGTCGCGAATGCGCTCCTCCTGCGTTCGGGCTGCCGTGGTTATTCCTCGCCCCCGCACGCCTCTGGGCGGGAAGGCCGGACTTGCGGGCGTGATTCCGTCGAGTGTCTGCGGCTTTCACCCGAAGAGCGACGGATGCCTCTCTCCCTGCACCGGACCGCTTTTTCGTCGTCGGCGTTGGCCTCCCTGGCCTTCGTCGGGCTCGTAGTCCCCGCCCACGCCGCGCGGATCGCCGAGTGGAACTTCGACGACGGCACCGCGAGCGACTCCGTCGGCGGCTATGACCTGACCCTCGTCGGAGGCGGCCCGGTGATCACGGCCGGCACGGCGCTCTTCGATGGCGACGAAGCGTCACCGAGCTTCCTCGAGACGGCTGGCTACGGAGCCCATCCCGATTGGTCGATCGCGATGCGGATCCGGTCCGAGGCGCCCTTCGACCAGGGGGGCTACCAGGGCATCTTCAGCAACAACAGCGCGTCGACCGCGAGCTACTCGTGGCAGGTCGAGAGCTTCGACGGTCGCTACCAGTTTCGCACGACCGGAGGGGTCTTCGACATCGGCGTGCCGACCGGCGGCTGGGACACGATCGTGGTGCGCAAGACCGGCGGCAACGACGGCGACGTCTGGCTGAACGGGGTCCAGGTCGTCGCGAGCTTCGGCTCCAACCCGGGCGGCCTGCAGAACTTCCGCCTGGGTACGAACCGGAACTCGAACAGCTTCTACGCGTTCGAGGCCGACTGGTTCCGGGTCTACGACAGCTTCGAGGATCCCGCGACGATCCCGGAGCCCGGGACGGCGCTGCTGCTCGGCCTCGGGCTGCTCGGTCTCTCTGCGCCGCGTCGCCGCTAGGCGACCCGTCTACAACGCCGGCGACTCCATCGCGTAGCGCTTGAGGTCGGACTTGAGCATCCCCATGTCCTTCTGCTTGATCTCGCGGAGGACGATCGAGTAGGCGGCCTTCCGTGCAGCCGAGAGGTAGTCGCCCTCGCTCACGAAACGCGTCGCCTCCTGGCTGTACTGCTCTTCGGGATCCTTCAGGAAGTCGACGAGCTTCACGCCGATCTCCTCGGAGATCTTGTCGGCGAGGCCCCCCGAGCCCGAGAGGATCTCGATGTCCGGCGGGAGCTCGACGAAGTCGGTCTCCTGCTTGAACTCGCCGAGCTGCACGCCCTGGCGGCCCTCGTCCTGGAACTCCTGCTTCGTCTGCATCGAATCCGTGAACAGGACGCGTCCCGACGCCGCGTCGACCACGCGGTACGAGACCGAGATGATCCCGACCTTGCGGACGTTGTTGACCTCGATCGTCACGTCCTCGGTCACGTCGCGGCGCAGCGTGCGCGGCGGCTCCGGCACCTTCGAACGATCGCGCTCGCTCATCGTCATCCAGCGGGTGTGCTCGGGGTTCGTGATCGTTTCCTGCCCGGTCACCACGCGACGGGTCTCGCGGCCGACCTTCGAGGTCGTCTCGACCTTCGCGTCGAGGATCGTGCCCTGCACGATGAAGTCGGCCGTGTCGAGGTCCGCGCAGGTCCCCGTCCGATTGCACTCCTCGAGGATCCGCTCGAGCTGCTCGCGCTCGACGATGCGGACGTCCGACGGGATGGTGCGGAAGATGTGCTGGACGACCTTCGACGAGACTGCGTCGCCGACCTTCGCGGCGGAGTTCGCGGGATCCTCGAAGGGGTAGGCCGTCAGGCCTCGGACGGCGCGTCGCGCGATTTCGTCCCGGGTCTTGCGGAGCTTCTGGCGGATCTGCGGGGTGGTGGGGCCGAGCTCGGTCATGACGGTGAGGTAGCCCCAGGCCGCGCCGAACTCCTTGGCGGCGTAGGCCTTGTCGAAGCGTCGCTCGATCTTCTTCAGGAATTGCGGCACGCCCGGGAGCTTCGCCTTGCGATCGAGCAGGAGCTGCGAGATCACTGCGGCGTCCTGGTACCGCCCGTAGGCGGCAGCGAGATCGTTCGCAGCGACCGACTCCTGGCCGATCATCCCGAAGGCCTCGACGAGCGGCGCCGCGTCGGCGGCGAGGCTCGACTTGATGTCGCCGAAGCAGTCGGTGGTCGAGAACTCCTGGAGCATCTCGACCGTCCGGCCGAAGCGGCCCGTCGCCAGCGAGTCGTTGAAGCGCTTGACGATCACCTTGCCGTCGACGTCACACTTCGTCTTCTGCGCCTGCGCATCGTCGGGATTCACCTCGGCGACGATGCCGAGGAGGTCCTGCGCCTTCTCGTAGTCCTCGTTCCGGATCGCTTCTTCCGCTTCCTTCGAGACGTTGCGGAGGATCTCGTCGCGCTCCGCCGCATAACGTGCCTGCTTCTCGGAGCCGGTTCCCGACAGGGCGGAGAGCTCCGACAGGAGATTGATTCGCGCGAGGATCTCGCTCTGCGGCGTCGTGGACAGCGCGGCCTCGCGCTCGCGGATCGCCCCCCGCGTCGCCTCGAGCTCCTCGTTCAGCTCGTTCTCGATCTGTCGGTGGACGTTCAGGTCGTAGCGGCGGATCGCGGAGAGCCCGCCGGTCTCCTTCTCGAGCGCGCCGAGGGGGAGCTTGCCGTCGATCCGCTCGACCTGGGACAGTCGCGTGCGCGTCACGGCGGCCGCGCGATTCGCGAGCTCACCGCCGACCTGCGAGAGCTTCTGCTGGAGCTCGATGGCCGCGTTGCTTCCGGGCTTCGTGCTCTGGAGCTGCAGGCTGATCTGATCGAAGAGGGTCTCGAGCTCCATCTGACCGGCCGCCTGGGGGTCGGCAGGGATCTGGACCGCCGGTCCGGAGCTGCCGCCACAGCCCGCGAGGACCAGCGCGGTCACGGCCGCGAGGGCGGCGAGGGCGAGGCCGCCGCGGAGGCGGGCCCGGTGGGAGTCGTGCAGGGTGCTCTTTCGCATGGGATTCGATTCGCTCCTCGATCCAGAGGGGATCCGCGTCGCTCGACCCGACGGGGCCGGGGGCGGATGCCGCCGCTCCGAGTCAGTACCCGGAAACGACTCGCGGGAGGCTATGGGACACGTCGGGTGCGGGGCAACCTCGGTTGAGCGTGTTCCTCGAAAGTCGGCAAGTCGGTGAAAGAAAAGGTGAACCGGAGTGGAGGAGCGGGCTCCAATCTGCCGATGGGAGAGGAGGGCCGCACGCGATCCAACCTGTGGTGCAATCGACGCATCCGGGGCGCTTTGTGGCTCGATTCCCGGGGTTCGGCGATCATCGGCCCGCGCGACGCGGTCGATCGACCGCCGTCGCCACCGGGGTGGTGAGGGGAGAACCGTTTTGAGTCGATTCGTGATCCGTGGCGGTCGCCCGCTCGAGGGCGAGATCGTGGCCTCCGGCAGCAAGAACGCCGTGCTGCCGATGATCGCGGCGGCGCTGCTGACCGACGAGGAGGTCGTGCTCGAGAACGTCCCGTCGATCCGCGACGTCGACGTGATGCTCGAGATCGCGGGCGCGATCGGCGCCGAGGTCTCGCGCCTCGAGGATCGTGTGACGATCCGGGCCGCGAACCTGATCGACGCGCCGCTCCCGGCGGAGCTCTGCGAGCGCGTGCGGACCTCCGTGCTCTTCGTCGCGCCCCTCCTGCACCGGCTCGGGCGCGCGAAGCTCCACCCGCCGGGCGGCGACGGCATCGGACGCCGGCGCCTCGACACCCACTTCTACGGCTTGCGCCGGCTCGGCGCCGTCGTCGACGACGTCGAGTTCGAGTTCACCGCGCCCGAGCGCCTGAAGGGCGCTGCGCTCTTCTTCGACGAAGCGAGCGTCACGGCGACGGAACACATCCTGATGGCGGCCGCGCTCGCCGAGGGGACGACGAAGATCCTGAACGCCGCGAGCGAGCCCCACGTGATGGACCTCGCGAAGCTGCTGATCGAGATGGGCGCGCAGATCGAAGGACTCAACACGAACACGCTGACCGTGACCGGCGTCGACCGGCTCCACGGGACGACCCATCGCGTGGTCTCCGATCACATCGAGGTCGCCTCCTATCTCGCCCTCGCCGCGGCGACGGGCGGCGGCCTCACGATCCACGACACCGTGCGCGGTCACTACTGGATGATGAACCGGGTCTTCGAGCGCTTCGGCCTCGCCCTCGACATCAAGAGCGACCGGATCGTGCTGCCGTCGGGGCAGACGCCGCGGATCCAGGCCGATGCCGGCGGTGCGATTCCGCAGGTCGACGACGGCCCCTGGCCGCAATTTCCGACGGACATGATGAGTCCGTTCCTGGTCCTCGCGACCCAGAGCGAGGGGACGATCCTCTTCTTCGAGAAGATGTTCGAGGGGCGCATGTACTTCGTGGATCCGCTGATCCAGATGGGGGCGAACGCGGTGATCTGCGACCCGCATCGCGTGATCATCTCGGGTCCCTCGAAGCTGCGCGGGCAGACGGTCCGCAGCCCCGACATCCGCGCCGGGATGGCGATGATCATCGCGGCGCTCTGCGCGACCGGTCGCCCCTGCATCGTCCAGAACGCCGAGATCGTCGACCGCGGCTACGAGCGCGTCGAAGAGAAGCTCCGCGCCATCGGCGCGGACATCGAGAGGGAAGAGGACTAGTCCTCCTCCTTCTCCTCTTCGAGCGGGCGCGGGTCGTCGTCCTGGGCGGCGATGTCGATCGACGGCGTCTCCTCGAGGGCGCGCGCGACGACCTCCGGCAGGTCGTGCGGCGTCGCGTCGGATCGATTCGGGGACGCGTTCGTCGGCTCCGCCGCCTCTTTCGTCGCGTCGCGGGCGGTGACGTCGCGGAGGATGCAGACGATGCGCCGATCGCCCTCGCGGGTGTCGTAGGTCCGGGCGGTCAGCTCGGCGTAGACGGCGTCGCCGTCGGCACCGTGGAGCCGGATGACCTCCTGGGTCGCGCGGCCGGCGGAGAGCGTGAAGAACGTCTCGACCAGCTCGTCGATGCGCGCGTGCCAGTGGCGCGGGGTCCAGAGGCGATAGTGGCTGCCGGTGACCTGCTCGGGCGCATAGCCGATCAGGTTCTCGATCGAAGCGCTCACGTAGACGACGCGCCCCTCGCGGTCGATCTCGCACAACACGTCGACGGCGGTGTCGACGAGGGCGCGGTAGCGCTGCTCGCTCACTTCGAGTGCGGCGTTGGCGCGGCGGAGCGCTTCGTTCTTGGCGTGCAGCTCGAGCTGCTGGGCCTCGAGGAAGCGGAGCACGTCGCCGGCGGAGAAGAGCGTGCGGACGATGCGACCGAGGCGCGCCAGCAGGGTCGGCGAAGGCGGGACGGTGATGCGGTAGCGGGCCTCGCGCTCCCCGATCTCGGCGGTCACGACGGCCTCACCGAGCCCGATCACCTTCGGCATGGCCTGCGCGCCGCCCACGGCGAAATGGAAGAGCTCGGGGCAGGCCCGCTGGCCCTCCACGATCCAGGCGCGGATCTCGATCCGGCCGTCCGGCGTCCGGGTGACGGTCGTCTCCACCGCGGGCATCGCCCGGCGCAGGGCCCATCCCGCCGCCGCGCGGTAGAGCGTCCGGGGCGAGGCGGCGAGGCCCGCGAGGCTCCCGAGGGCGCGCGCCGGCTTCATCGGCCCGAGCCGGGCGGCGCAGCGCTCGAGCTCCGCGGGACCCCCGACCGCGCGGGACAGCCTTCGCATGAACTCGACGAAGTGGTCCCACTCGACGGCCCGGGTGACCTCCCCGTGCTCCCCCCGGACGATCGGCAGATCGCCGAGCAGCTCGCTCGCGGGCAGGCCGCGGTCCTCGAGCACCCGGAAGAGATCCGTCAGGAAGCGACCCGAGACCCGACTCGGGTCGGTCGTCGTGTCGACCTCGTCCTGTGTCGCGGTGCGCCTGTCGTCTCGCTCGATCGAATCCGAACTCATCGCCCAAGAGGTTCCGGCTAGGGGAATACCCCGGGAAGGTGACACAGATGAGAGACGCTTCACCGCGGATCGTGTCGCTTTCGGAACGCTCTGCCGCCGAACCGGGAGAATGCGAAGCGGAATCGGGGACCTGGCCCCGAAGCTGCCGTTTTCGACCGATCCGGCGGATCCCCGACGGCTGCCGAGAGGCGAAGCGCTATCCTCCCGGCACCCCTCGCGCCCCGGAGGTGGTCCGCTCCGCGCGGGCACCGGACGGGGCTGCCGGGACGCGGAGGCGGCGTGAGGCCGATCCAGGCATCCCTTTCCCAGAATGACGTCACGGCCAGGACGACACGGCGCGGGCCCCGGAGCGGGGATCCTTCGTGGGTACGGGGGACGTGCGTCCGCACGCGCGGGCGTTCCCTCGCGTGGCTCGTGCTGGCGGTCGTGCTCGGCGCGGGCGGAGCGGAGGCGGCCCCGGCGATCGATGCGATCCAGGGCCCCTGGCGCTGGCTCGAGCCCGGACTCGGGCAGCTCGATTCTGCGCTGCCCGAGACGGTCGGGCCGTGGCGGGACGTCGCGATCACCCGGGACGGCATTCGGCGCTCCGCCGAGATCGATCGGCTCGAAGCGGAGCTCGTCGCCCGGGACGGCAGCCTGATCGGCGCCTGGGACGCGCCGGGCAAGCCCCGGGCCGCGATCCTCCGGAAGGCGGCCCTCGATTCCGCCCGGCTGCTCGAGGCGGCCGGGGAGCCCGTCGCGGCGGCGCGCGCCTACGGCAGCGTGATCGACTCCGGGGAGGTCGTGCTCGTCGACGTGTGGCACGGCCTTGCGGCGAACCTGGCGCGAGCCGGCGATGCCCTGGCCGCGGAGCGCGCCTTCCTCCGCGGACTCGACGCGTCGGGGCGCGCTTCGGACCAGATCCGATTCCGATACGACCTGGCCGGGTTCTACGCCGGGGAAGGCCGTCTCGTCGAGGCCCTGGCCGTGGTCGAAGCGCTCGCGCCCCACGCGCCGGAGTCGGCGGCGCTGCTCGATGCCGCGCGGGGGCTCGCGACCGGGATCGAGATCGTCGCGCTGACCCGGCCCCGCGGCGACGCGGTGCCGTGGCCCGAGCCGCCGCCGGTCGAGCCGGGCTGGGATCGTTTCGGCCCGCGCGTCGTCGCGGTCGTGGAGCAGCTGCCCGCCTCCTGGCAGACCGGGCTGCTGCCGCTCGCGCTGCGTCTGGAATCCGAGGAGGGGCTGCGGCTCGCGCTCTACGGCGGTGGCGCGCTGCTGGCCCTGATCGCCCTCGCGGTCCTGCTTCGTCAGCGGGGCGACGTGACCGTCACGATCGCGTACCCCGACGAGCTGCGTGGCCTGTTCCAGGTCCGCGTCCGCAACGGGCGCCGCGCGGTGCCCGGGCCCGCGAGCGAAGAGGAGATCCGGCGGGGCGGTGCGTCGACGCGCAAGGAACACCACATGGTGTCGCGCGAGACCCACTTCCAGCGCCTCTTCACCGGCCGCTACCACCTCGTCGTCGATGGTCTGCTCGTCGATCCCGAGACCGACGAGGTCCTCGGCAAGATCCGGGAGGAGAAGCCGCTCCGGGTTCGGCACCGCCGCACGATCCGCGTGGAGTTCGATGCGAACCCGTCGACGTGTCCCGTCGACCTGCACGTCGTCTGGGGCGACCGCCCGGCCGGCGAGGCGAAGGTCACCGTCCCCGGCTTCATCGACGAGCCCCGCGCCGCCGCCGACGGCAAGATCCGCCTCCTCCTGCCCAAGGGCGCGTTCAGGCTGCTGATCGGCTGTGGCGACCGCGTCTTCGACCAGCCGCTCGAGGTCCAGAGCTTCCGGCCCTCGCGGCTCTCCCTCGACGTGCTCGAGGCCGAGGCCGTGTTCAAGGGCTGCCCCCCGGCGGTCGACCCCTATCTCCGCAGCGATCTGCCCGCCGTCGCCCGCGCCCTCGAACGCGATGGACAGGCCGAGCTCGGCTTCCGCCTGCTCGCGACCCAGCACCAGGCCGAGGGACAGACGGGGCGTGCGGCGGACTTCTACGAGTCGGCCGGGGATCTCGTCGCCGCCGCGAACCTGCGCCTCGAGCAGGGCGAGGTCGGCCGGGCCGCGGCGCTCTTCGAGCAGGCGCAGAAGTGGGTCGAGGCCGGGGACGCCCATCGTCGGGACGGACAGATCCTCGCGGCCGGCGAGTGCTACGAGCGCGCCCTCGACTACGAGCGGGCGATCGAGTGCTTCCGCGAGAGCGGGGCGATCGATCGCTGGCTGACTGCGCTCGAGCGATACGGCGAGGTCTTTCCGGCGGCGAAGCTCGCCCTCGAGCACGACCAGCGTCCGCGGGCGATCCGGCTCCTCCAGCGCGTCGAGCCGACGGACGACGATTTTCGCGAGGCCTGCGCCCTGCTCGCGGAGGCCTTCGAGACCGAGGGCCACTTCGACCTCGCCGCCGGCAAGCTCGACGAATACATCGCGACCTTCCGGCCGGCCTACGCGACCGCCGACACCTACTCCCGTCTCGCGGAGCTCTGGGAGAACGCCGGCCACTTCGAGCGCGCCCTCGACGTGCTCGAGGACCTGCGCCGCCGCGAGCCGACCTTCCCGAACATCGCCGCGCGGATCGAGCTGCTCCGCAAGCAGCGCAGCGCCTCCGGCCACCTCTACACGTCGGGCAGCAGCCGCCCTCCCGAGCCCGGTGCGACCGCTTTCGTGGGCGACGTCCGCTACGACCTGATCGAGGAGATCGGCCGCGGCGGGATGGGCGTGGTCTATCGCGCGAAGGACACGCGCCTCGATCGGATCGTCGCGCTCAAGCGGCTGCCCGAAGGCCTGCGTCGGCATCACCCGCGCGCGCTGCAGTTCTTCCTGCGCGAGGCGCAGTCCGCCGCCCGGCTCAATCATCCCAACATCGTCACCGTCTACGATGCCGACCAGCAGGACGGGCAGTTCTTCATCACGATGGAGCTCCTCGAAGGGCAGCCCCTCCATGCGATCCTGCACGAGCGCGGCCAGCTCTCGCCGTCGAACGTCCTCGGCATCGCCCGCCAGGCCTGTCGAGGTCTCGACTACGCCCACGAGCAGGGCGTCGTCCACCGCGACATCAAGCCCGCCAACCTCTTCGTGACGACCGAGCGCGTCGTCAAGATCATGGATTTCGGTCTCGCCAAGGTCCTCGAAGAGGTGCGCGGCGCGACGACGCTCGTCACCGGAACCCCGTACTACATGTCCCCCGAGCAGGTGCTCGGCCAGGACATCGACCACCGCACCGACCTCTACTCCCTCGGCGTCACGCTCTTCGAGCTCGCCACCGGAGGCGTGCCCTTCGAGTCCGGAGAGGTCGCGTACCACCATCGCCACTCGCCGCCGCCGGACCCGAAGTCGATTCGCCCGGAGCTGCCCGACGACCTCGCGGCCCTGATCCTGCGCCTCCTCGAGAAGGATCCCGCGGTGCGCTTCCAGTCGGCGGGGGAGGTGCTCGAGGCGCTGACGGCGATCGAGCCCGCGACCTGATCTACGGCGCGCGCCCCCCGGCGGCGCCCCTCGTTCGCCGGTCGACGCGAATCCCCGATCTGACAGATCGTCAATGTCGATCGCGGTGAGGGCAGTCACTTTCCGCGCCCGCGGCCTCCCTCATGATGCGCCGCGATGCGAGTACCCCACCCCTTCGACCCCGATCTCGATCCCAGCGAGAAGGAAGAGTCGGCGCTCTCCGATCTGGTCGCGGCCTTCTCTCCGCGCGTGCCGAGATCGGCGGCGCGGACGATGCGGCGCTGGGGTCTTCCCGAGAGCGTGCGCGACGATCTCGTCTCGGCGGGCTACCTCGGCCTCTGGAAGGCGCTCCAGAATCGCCGACCGGACGCGCACGAGTTCGAGCTCTCGGCCTACGTCTCCCGGCGGATCGACGGCGCGGTGCTCGACGAGGCGCGCACGCTGCTCGGTCGTGCGACACGCTGCGCGTCGATCGATCCCGAGCGGCTCGATCTCGAGCCCGCGGGCGGAGACGGAGCCACGGCCTTCGCCGACCTGCCCGCCGAGGGCGACCCCGAGAAGCTCGCGGCCCGCGCCGCCCGCTGGGCCCGCGTCGAGTCGTCGCTCGAGTCGCTCGAAGAAGACGTGCGGGAGCTGCTCCTCGGACTCGCCGCTGGACATTCGGTCGCCGAGCTGGCGCGCGCCCACGGCCGGACGGCGGGGCAGCTCCAGGCGCGTCTCGCGCGCGGGGCCCGGCGATTGCGCGGTCGTTCACCGGAGCTGCGGCGGCTGCTGCGCGAGGGGCTCTGATCGCGGAGTCCGGGCGCTCCGGGCGGGGGATCGGGCCCGGCGCGCGCGGGGACGACGCGCCGGTCGGTGCCGCTCGGATCGGCGGCGCGCCTCGAGGGGTCGAAGCGAGGCGGGAGGGGCCGTACCCTACGCGTTCGCCGGTCGTTCCGGACCGGTGGCCTCGAGCAGGGGGAGACGAGCGTGGCTGAGAATTCGAGTGGACGCGCGATCATCATCGCGGCGGTGTTGGTGAGCTTTTCGATTCTGGGGGCGAGCTTCTTCATCGGGAGCTCCCTCGAGCGGACGACGACCGAGCTCGCTGCGGTGACCGATGCCCTCGAAGAGCTCGAGCTCGCGGGCGGCGGGGACGCGCCGGGTCGGCCGCCCTCGCGACCGGCCCGTCCCGACCGCGACAAGGACTACGACGTCGAGATCGGCGACGCGCCGGTCAAGGGACCGGAGGACGCGCTCGTCACGATCGTCGAGTGGTCCGACTTCCAGTGCCCCTTCTGCAACCGGGTGGCACCGACCCTCGCGCGGATCGAAGAGGAGTACGGCGACGAGGTCCGCATCGTGTTCAAGCACATGCCGCTCTCGATGCACCCCCAGGCGCCCCAGGCCCACGCCGCCTCCGAAGCGGCCCATCGCCAGGGCCGGTTCTGGGAGATGCACGACCGGATCTTCGCGAACCAGCGCGACCTCTCCGTCGCGACCCTCGAGTCCCACGCGCGGGCGATCGGCCTCGACATGGATCAGTACGCGAAGGACGTGGCGGACGCGTCGGTCAAGGCGCGGATCGACGAGGACATGAAGCAGGCCGCCAGCCTGAACGTGACCGGCACGCCGTCCTTCTTCATCAACGGCCGGTTCCTGTCGGGCGCCCAGCCCTTCGAGAACTTCAAGCGAGCGATCGACGCGGCCATCGAGCGCGCGTCGTAGGCGCGGGGACCGCCTCGCCTTGATCCGCGGGATCGTCTTCGACCTCTTCGACACGCTGGTCGACCAGAACCACGAGCAGCTGATGCCGGTCGAGGTGGAGGGGCGACGCGTGGGCGCGACGACGCCCGCGCTCCACGCCTGTGCGCGCGACCGCTTCGGCCTCGACCTTCCGATCCTCGAGTTCGCGGATCGCGTTCGCGCGATCGACCGCGAGCTGCGCGCGGAGACCGTCGATCAGGGGCTCGAGCTCTCGACCCTCGACCGGTTCACCGCGCTCGGAACGCATCTCGGACTCTCCGACGTACTCGCCTTCGCGCAGGCGCTCACCGACGTCCACATGGGCGCGCTCTACCGCGCCTGCAGCGTCCCCGCGCATCACGAGCACGTGCTCCTGGCCCTGTCCGTCGACTATCCGATGGCGCTCTGTTCGAACTTCACGCACGCGGCGACGGCGCGGGCGGTGCTCCGCGACGCCCGCTTCGACGAGCACCTGTCGAGCATCGTCATCTCCGACGAGGTGGGGATCCGCAAGCCGCGGGCCGAGATCTTCCAGGCGGTCGTCGACGACCTCGGGGTGCCGGCGGCGGAGCTCCTGCACGTCGGCGACAACCTGGTCGCGGACGTCGAAGGGGCCGCGGCGGTCGGGATGCGGACCGTCTGGCTGACCCGCAAGGTGAAGGACCCGGACGCCGCGCTCGCGGCCTACGACGGACCCCGCCCGGACTTCGCCCTCGAGGATCTGATGGATCTGCCGGTCCTGGCCGCCAGGCTCTCGGGGTGACGCGGCCGTCCGTCGAGACGACCGGCGGCGCGTTCGTGGTCCGTCCTGCCGAAGCGGGCTCAGTGGATCGAGCCGGGCTGCATCAGCTGGAAGAGCGCGACCTCGGCTTCGAATCCGGTCCCGTCGGCGCGCTGCATCTCGAAGAGGCCGGCCATCGAGCCGAAAGGCGTCGGCAACGGGCAGCCCGAGGTGTACTCGAAGGCCTGGCCGGGCTCGAGCACCGGTTGCTCGCCCACCACGCCGGGGCCGTGCACCTCTTCGGTGTGGCCGGTTCCGTCGACGATCGTCCAGTGGCGGTTCAGGAGCTGGACGGTCGTGTCGCCTTCGTTGGCGATCCGGATCGTGTAGAGGAAGAACCAGCGACTCGAAGGCGGGCTGCTGTGCGCTTCGGAATAGCGCGCGCGGACTTCGACGCGAATGCCGCGGGTCACGGCGACGGAGGTCGTCTCGAAGAGGTCGGCGTCGTCCACGCGCGGGAACGTAGCAGCGATGCGGCGGGCGGCGGATCCGGCGTCGCGGTGGGAGCACGATGAATTGTCTGTTGCTCGAGCCGGAGGAGCTCGCGGCGGGGGAGGGCGTCGTCCACCTCAGCGGGCGCCGGCGACGACACGCGGACGAGATCCTCAAGGTCCGCGAAGGCGACACGCTGCGGGTGGGCGTGATCGACGGGCCGCTCGGCCGGGGCGAGATCCTGCGCCTCGATCGCGACGTGCTCGAGCTGCGGGTCCGCTTCGAGGAGGAGCCGCCGCCGAAGCTGCCGCTCCAGGTCGTGCTCGCGTTGCCGCGACCCCCGGTCTTCCGTCGGCTGCTCTCGACGATCGCGGGTCTCGGTGCCGAGTCGATCCTCGTCGTCGGAACGAAGCGGACGGAGAAGAGCTTCTGGAACAGCCGTGCGCTCGAGCGCGAGGCGGTGCGTGAGCGGTTGCTGCTCGGCCTCGAGCAGGCGAAGGACACGCGTCTGCCGGAGGTCGTGTTCCAGCGCTACTTCGAGCCGCTCGTCGAAGAGCTGCTGCCCCCGCGGATCGAAGGTCGGCTGTCGCTGCTCCCGCATCCCGGCAGCCCGTCGCCCTGCCCGCACGCGGTCTCGGTACCGGTCACCGTCTTCGTCGGTCCGGAGGGAGGCTTCCTCGACTACGAGGTCGAGCGGCTCGCCGGGATCGGCTTCCTGCCAGTCGCGCTCGGGGAGCGGGTGCTCCGGGTGGAGCCGGTCATTCCGCTGCTGGTCGGTCGGCTCTTCGGGTGATCGGGCCCGGGGCGCGGCTCGCGACGGGATCGCCGACGGTCGTCGGGGCGTAGACGCGGATCGGGCGGCTCTTCTTCGACGGATCCCGGACCTCGGCCGGATAGCGCGCGATCTCCGGGCGCCCCGTGTCGATCGCGGCTTCGCGCGGAGGCGGCTCGATGCCGAAGTAGACGATCCCGAAGTGCACGAGCATGAGCACCGCGTACACGACGAGGCTCGCGTAGAGACCGATCCGGGCGAAGCGGAAGTTCTTGTGGACGAGCAGGATGAGCAGCCAGAAGCCGACGACCAGACACTTCTGGAAGAGGAAGGCCGTCGGGCTGATGTCGAGGAAGAAATCCATCACGGGATTCGCTTCCCGGCCCCCCCGCGACAGCCACAGCATCGTCATCCAGGCGTCGCCCACGTTCAGCAGGAAGACCGAGAGGAGCAGCGCGACGTCGCGACGGGTGTAGCGATCGACGTAGCACCCCTGGTCGCTCTCCCGCCGGCCGCCGGTGCGGCGCCGCGGGGTCAGCCGGCCGCTGAAGACTCGCGTCGGTTCGTCCCGCCGATCACCGGATCGCCGATCGGGCCCGTCCCATTCCGGGCCGTCGCGATCTCCTTCGGAGGCGTTCGGATTGCCGGCCGAATGCACGCGCGTTGCTCCTCGAAGCCGCCTGGAACGAGGCGACGTCCCGTGCGTATCGGCTGACGTCTCGGGGAAAATGAGGGGAGAAGCCCGGCGCGTGGGGCGGGATCAGCCCCCGAGCGCCCGTTCCGCGAACCAGAAGAGGCCGAGCCCGCAGAGTCCCGCTGCCGAGATCTCCGCCGCCCAGCGAACCGCACCTTCCGAGGCGAGGCGTCGCCCCGCCCAGAGCGCGGGCCAGAGCAGGAGGACGACGCCGATCTGTCCGAGCTCGACCCCCAGGTTGAAGCCGAGGAGCGCCGGGACGAGTCGGTCCGCGGGCAGCGTCATCTCGACGAGGATCCCGGCGAAGCCGAAGCCGTGGACGAGCCCGAACGCGAAGGTCAGGCAGACCCGGAGCCACTGGCTCGCGCTCCGCGTGAGCAGCGCGAAATAACAGAGCGTGAAGACCGCGAGCCCGCCCACGGTGAGCAGCGGCAGGTGCATCGCGCCGCTCCAGGTCGCGATGCCGACACCGCCGAGCCCGGCCAGCACGAGGGCAGGGACCAGCCGCGGTCGCCCCGCGAGCAGCCATCCCTTCTCGATCGCGACGAGGGCCACCGAGAAGGCGATCACCGCCTCGACCGCGGCGGCCCGTGGTTGCACGACCTCCAGAACGGCGAGGGCGAGGGTCAGGCTGTGGGCGAGGGTGAAGCCGGTGACGAGGCGCGCGACCTCTCCGAGGCGGCGGGCGAGGAGCAGCAGGCCGAAGACGAAGGCGAGATGGTCCCAGCCGGTCAGGATGTGCTCGACGCCGAGGACGAGATAGTCGACCAGGCGGCTTCCCGCGGCGTCTCGCTCCGGCGCGCCCCCGATCGCGCGGAGCACGAAGGTGGGAGAGGCCTCGGTCAGGACCTGCTCGCGCAGCGTGTCGGATTGGCCGGCGAAGCGGGCGCGGGCGAAATGCATGTGGCTCGGCGCGACCGCCAGGAGCAGTCGGCTGCGGATCGCGAGGTGGGCCGCCTCCTCGGGACACTCGACCCGCCATTCGTACCGGACGAAGCCTTCCCGGTCGGGGCGGCGCGCGGCCCGGTCCACGGTGGCGCACGGCACGCCGTCGGCGAGGAGCTGGAGCTCCGTCGGGAAGACCCGGGCGGGCAGGTCCGGGCTGCCCGCGGCCGGGGCGACGGAGACGCTGCCCGGTGGCAGCGCTTCGGGGCCGATCCGACTCAGCTCGAGGAGCTTCATCCGGACCGAGACCGTCGCGCGGTGGCCGTCGATCTCCCAGCTCGAATACGAGACGCTCTTGTTGTGCGCTTCGGCTTCGCCGCTCGCGAAGAGCGCGATGAGCAGGGCGGCGAGCGACGCGGCGAGGGATCGGTGGGCCATCGGCGGACGACTCTAGCGCGCCGTTTCCCCCGGGTGAAGTCCGTGCAGGCGCTCGATCGGGGTGGAAACACAGCGTCAAAGAACGGCTCCGAGAGAGCGCGGAACGGGCGTTTCGAGCCTGCGGGAGGCGTCGCTGGACGAAAATGCGGGGGTTCTGGAAGTTTCGTCCACCAGGGGTTGCGAAAAATCCAAGGTGCGCTAAGATTTGGTCATCGCATTCAAAAATCCCGCAAGCCAAACGGCTCGCGGGATTTTGTGGTTCTGGAGACCGGATCGCCGCGGCAGGAATTCCCGCCTGGGATCCGTCGCTCGGCCGCTCGCCCCGCCCCCGTGCGGATTCAGAGCGTGAGCGTCTCCCGCAGCTCCCGGTAGACGAAGTCGCGGCCGCCGACCACACCGAAGGTCGCGCGGGCTTCGAGCTGGAGCGTCGACCGCTCGTCCGATCCCTCCCGATGCCGGCTCGCGGCGCAGGTCACGACGACGCGAAATCCCGTCAGCGCCCCCTCCGACAGCGACAGGGTCGAGGTCGGTGCAGGACAGTCGCGGAGGCTTCGAGCGCGATGCCGCGCCCACTCGAGCCCGCTCCGCGCGGCGTGGGTCCCTCGCACCGCGAGGATCGCGCGCGTCGCGCCGGCCTGCTGGAACGAGGTCATCCGCAGCATCGTCGCCCCCGTGGCCCCGAGGACCACGAGCAGGGCCAGCGCGGCGATCAGCGCGAAGCCGGACCGACGCGCCTCGGCCCGAGCGCTGCGGCGGGGCTCACGGCACATGGCGCACCTGGATCGAGCGAGCAAGGCGAACGCGTTCGCCCTTCGTCTCGAGGGTCAACTCGACGCTGACGAGGCCGCCCCGGTCGTTCGCCCCGGGCACGTATCCGAACGCGCATCGCTCGACGCGCTCCGCCGCGAGCGCCTGGCTCCCGGAAGCGAGCGGGGCGCGGCGCCGATTCGTCGGCTGTCGCTGCTGCATCGCGTATCCGTCGACCCGCCAGATCGTGCCTTCGCGCCCGTCGCAGAGCCAGCTGACCGGCGTCTCGACGAGATGGAAGCGGCCGTTCGGCGAGGGCACGGGGAAGGTGTGCCCGGCGGTGAGTTGCAGCTGATCCTCGTCGGCGTCGTCGAGGAGCGAGATGCGGGTCGTGGCCGGGGTGATCGTCCCGGGGTCGAGGCCGCCGCCCGCGTCCCGCCAGAGCGTGCTGGCCGAGGCACCGCCGATCGCGATCCGGGTGCCGCTCGCGAAGGCGGTGCCGTAGGCGATCGGCCGTGGCGAGAGCCGACCCAGGGCGTTGAAGCTCGTGTCGTCGGCGAGGGTGAGCCAGTCGGCGTCCGCGGAATGGTCCTGCTCGTCCGGTCCGCCGGGATCGTTGCGGCCGGCGGCGGCCCGGTAGCGGCCGGCTCCGCTCACTCGCATCAGCTCGAGCACGGTCCCGCCGCCGGCGATCCGGAGGCTTCGGGGCAGGGCGGATTCG